>JBMZPN010000087.1:0-6775 GCA_049620845.1 Puniceispirillum sp. (SeqCode) | reverse complement strand
GCCTTGGCACGGTTCTTATGCTGTGATTTTTCATCTTGCTGGCTCACCACGATACCCGTTGGCATATGCGTAATACGCACTGCCGAGTCAGTGGTATTCACCGACTGGCCACCAGGCCCCGATGCACGGAATACATCGATCCGCAGATCACTTTCCACGACTTCGACATCAACATCTTCGGCTTCGGGCAACACCGCCACAGTGGCCGCCGATGTATGAATACGCCCGCCCGTTTCGGTTTCCGGTACGCGTTGCACCCGATGCACACCAGATTCAAATTTCAGCCGTGCAAAGACATCCGATCCGGTGATCGTTGCCGTAGCTTCTTTATAGCCACCGATACCTGTTTCAGATACTTCCATCACTTCGAATTTCCAGCCATATTTGGCCGCAAACCGCTGATACATGCCAAACAGATCCGATGCAAATAAGGCCGCCTCATCACCGCCTGTGCCCGCCCGCACTTCAAGAATAGCGTTACGCGCATCATCACGGTCTTTGGGCAAAAGCAATAATTGCAGTTTTTGCTGTTCGTCTGGAATTTGCGCCTGCAGCTCCTGCATTTCCAGACGCGCCATTTCCAGCATATCCGGATCATCGCCAGCTTCTTCGGCCATCATTTCGGCATCAGACAGTTCGCTTGTCAGACGCTGAACAAGTTCAATCTGTTCGCAAACAGGGCGTAATTCGGAAAGCTCGCGGGCAAAATTTGCCATCTCGTCAACCGAAAGTGACGCCGCGTCATTCAGAATGTTTTCTACTTCGACACGGCGCGCCAACACCTTTTCCATGGACGAGTCGAGGCTCATACCCTTATCCCTTAACTATTTCACTATTGATCGACGTTATCTGTTTGGGTGACAAGTATAGACAGCTTGTCAATAAGCACGTCATGCGCCACTTCATTCTGCGATCCATCGACAAGATTGCGAAGCTGAACAACACCACGTTCAATTTCATCATCGCCCAGAATAAGGGCAATTTTGATACCGGCTTTATCAAGCTTTTTCATTTTCTTGCCCATATTGCCTGCCGTTGGCAGATCGACGCTAAAGCCAGCATTCCGGATCGTTTCAGCCAGTTGAAATGCGGTGCTATCACTATCGCTATTTGCCGAGACAACAGCCAATTGCGGCACGGCAACCGTGCCACCAGCGGCCAGCATCGCCAGACGTTCAATGCCACCAGCCCAGCCAACACCGGCAATCGCAGGCCCACCAAGCATTTCCGACAGCCCATCATAACGCCCACCACCAAGGACAGTGCCCTGTGCACCCAGGGCGTCAGTGATAAATTCAAAAGCAGTATGACAATAATAATCCAGTCCGCGTACAAGAAGCGGGTCGAAATGCCAGGCTATTTTAGCCGCATCAAGCGCAGTGGTCAGTGTTTCAAAATGTGTTTTTGACAGATCATTCAGATGATCCTGCAATCGCGGCGCATCGACAATAATGTCACGATCACCCTTATCTTTTGAGTCCAGAATGCGAAGCGGATTCACCGCAAGACGTTGCTTGCTGTCATCAGACAAAGCGTCCTTATGCGCGCCAAGATAGTCAACAAGTGCTGTACGATAGGCCAAACGACTTTCGGTATCGCCAAGCGAATTGAGATGCAGAACACATTTATCCAATACACCGATATCGGCCAGCACCCGCGCCCCACAGGCAATGATTTCCGCATCAGCCAGCGCATCGGTCGGGCCCAGATATTCGATACCAATCTGGTGAAACTGGCGCATCCGCCCTTTTTGCGGGCGCTCATAACGGAACATGGGGCCTGCATAGAAAAATTTCAAAGGCAGGCTTTGTGTCAGCCCTCCCGAAATCATGGCACGGACAACGCCAGCCGTATTTTCTGGTCGCAAGGTAATCTGCTCACCGCCGCGGTCTTCGAAGGAATAAGTTTCCTTGGTCACCACATCACTGCTGGTGCCTAGCGGCTTTGAAAACACATCGGTGAATTCAAAAATTGGCGTGGCCATTTCCTGAAACCCGTATTGCGCACTGGCGTTTCGTGCCTGATCGATAACAAAACGGTGCCCTGCCATATCGGCGGGCAAAAGATCAGACGTGCCGCGGACAGGTTGAAGCTTCGACATGGCTCAGGCTTTCATCTTTCTAGGTAATTCCTTATCGGCTGTTTCATCAGCCTCGGCTTTCTGCGCGGCGCGGATAGATTCGGCTTTAGCTTCGACAAGTTCGACCACATGTTCGACAATATCACCATTCGACAAACGATGATCAGCCATGCCCGAGACATAAATCTGATGCGTATTCTTACCACCACCAGTCAGGCCGATATCAGTTTCGCGCGCCTCGCCAGGGCCATTTACAACACAGCCAATGATCGATACCGAGATCGGTAGATCAATATGCGCAAGCCGGTCTTCGATCACCTCGACAGTCTTGATAACATCGAATTGCTGGCGCGCACATGACGGGCATGAAATCACCGTTACCCCGCGACGCCTCAGACCCAGCGATTTCAGCATTTCATAAGCCGCTTTGACTTCTTCGGTTGGATCCGCTGATAATGACACGCGGATCGTATCACCTATGCCAGCCCATAACAGATTACCAAGGCCAATGGCTGACTTTATTGTTCCAGCGCGCAACCCTCCGGCTTCGGTAATGCCGATGTGAAGCGGACAGTCAATGGCATCGGCAAGCTGCTGATAGGCAGCAACAGCCAGAAATACATCCGACGCTTTGACAGAAATTTTGAACTCGTGAAAATCGTTATCCTGTAGAATGCGGGCATGATCAAGTGCCGACTCAACCAGCGCTTCCGGACAAGGCTCGGCATATTTTTCAAGCAAATGCTTTTCCAGCGATCCTGCATTGACGCCAATCCGCATTGAACAACCATGATCACGCGCCGCCTTGATAACCTCGCGCACACGGTCTTGATTACCAATATTGCCCGGATTAATCCGCAGACAAGCGGCACCTGCGGCGGCAGCTTCGATAGCGCGGCGATAATGAAAATGTATATCCGCGACAATCGGCACCGGACTACCAGCACAAATTTCTTTCAGGGCAATGGTGCTGGCTTCATCGGGACATGAGACTCGAACGATATCGGCACCGGCCTCGGCCGCCGCATCAATCTGTGCCCGCGTTGCCGCAATATCCGTAGTCAGTGTGTTTGTCATGGTTTGCACCGAAATAGGGGCATCGCCACCTATTGGCACATTACCAACCACGATTTGGCGACAACTGCGGCGATCAATCGAACGATATGGACGATAGGCAGTGGACAAAATGTGACTCCAGCTAGTGTAAAAACCCTACACACGGATGTGTCTATGGCTCATCAATAAAATATAGTTATGTCTATAGCCGTTTAGCCAGCTTATTGCCAGTGGCAAGTCCGCACAGCCATTCTGCTGGCACCTATGAAACGGCGCAATGGGCTAAACAGGATATTTAGGCTATTTGTGACCCGCTACAGGCAACCTGCTAGAGGCGGGCGCGTAACTTGTCGACATTCAGGGGAAGATCGCGAACAATTTCACCAACTGCACCGGCCGAAATTGCATCATCACCCATTATGATAAACTCGATACCGCCAGCATTACCGGTTGAAAGATACAGATTTTCTGCACCATCGACAACATAGGTGTCACCGTCACGCATGAGCTGAGTCATGACTTCTTCACCATTATTACGAATGATTTCGACCCAGCTAGACCCAGTCGCACGGATTGTGATTTCCTGCAATGGATCACGCAGTTTAGCAACTGCTGAACTCTGAGTCAGATTATTGCTGTCATCTTCAAGCAACACCGCGCGATCATCATCCGTCGTTCCCGCGATGTCATTTGATGCCATCTTCGTGTCTGTCACATCCACATTTACGATCGGGGCTTCGCTATCGACAGCGGTTTCACCCACAGCCTGTGCCTGGTCAGCTACCGCAACCACGCTATCTGCATCTTCGGTATTATCTATTTTCGGCACTTCCGGTGTTATCGAGTCGGCAATAGGTTCGATAACTGGTGACTCTTCAGCTGTTGGCTTCGGCGTATCAACATCAATCATAAGAGGTTTATCATTTTGCCCTTCGGCAAACACATTCTGCGCTGTACCATCAGGCTCGATTGCAGCAGGGGTGCCAATGCCCGCAACACCGGGAGCTGACTCGGGCGTCACCGGAACTGTTGCGACGATGCTGTTATCAATATTAACCTTATTCGATTTGGTTTCAGTCCAGTACCAGCCAGCATAACCAGCAACAGCAAGAACAACAGTAATCGAGGCAATCATGGCGCCAGAGCGCTGCGGCTTTACTTTGTTCTGCGGGAATGAATAGGTTGGCTGCCGGTCGGCATCATCAACACGATCCAAATAGGTGCGCGCCAGTTCATTACCGTCAAAGCCAACAAGGTTACCATAGCTTCGCAGAAAGCCAGCTATATAGGTAGATGACGGCAATGTATCTACATCGCCGTTTTCGATAGCACTAATGTAAGCTGTATTAATCCGAAGTTTACTCGCGACATCAGCCACACCATAGCCGGCTTCCTTGCGCGCTTCGCGCAACTGGACACCAATAGTCAAAAGTGTGTTTTCTGAAGAGGTTTCGCTAATCTCTGTAATATTACTGTCTACCATTCGCATAACCTGCCGATTCGGTTTACATAAGATAAAATGAACATAAAAAAGGCATATGTCCAATTAAAATACATACCAAATTAGAAAAAGCACATAAAAATCTTGCCTTTACACTCTAACGCTGATCCAAAAACACGGTTTCACACGCCAACTTGCTATGTGTGAGTTTCCAGTTTTGATCCTCTCAACTATCGTCATCGAGGCCAAATGCAGAATGCAAACTTCGAACAGCAAGCTCGGTATATTCAGAGTCAATCAGAACAGATATTTTGATCTCTGATGTTGAAATAACAGCGAGGTTAATACCTTTTTCGGCAAGCGTTTCGAACATTGTCTTGGCAACACCTGGTTGCGACCGCATCGCCATGCCAACGACCGATATCTTGGTCACATTTTCAGACGAGTCAATCCCGTCAAACTTGAGCGCATCTTTATTTTTTTGAATTATTTCAATAGCTTTACCTAAGTCAGCTTGCCCTAGTGAAAATGTAATATCTGTACGCTGGCTTTGACTGGACGCGCTTTGCACAATCATGTCGACATTCACATGATTTTGCGCCAACTCACCAAA
Organism: Puniceispirillum sp. (SeqCode); assembly: GCA_049620845.1. Taxonomy (GTDB): domain Bacteria; phylum Pseudomonadota; class Alphaproteobacteria; order Puniceispirillales; family Puniceispirillaceae; genus Puniceispirillum. The sequence continues at coordinate 1,585 of JBMZPN010000087.1, read as the reverse complement.
AACGCTGGCCGCAATGCCTGGTTCATCGGGCAGACCAATAATGGTGATTTTTGCCTCATCAGGTGAATAGGCAATACCACTTATAGTTTCTTTTTCCATGACTGAATCCTCATCAACAACAAATGTGCCCGGCATATCAGAAAAACTGGAACGAACCTGCAAATTGACATTATGGCGCATGGCCATCGCTACCGAGCGTGTTTGGAGTACTTTTGCCCCCAAAGAGGCCATTTCAAGCATTTCTTCAAAGGTAATGCTGTCTAATTTTTGAGCTTTTGGTGCGATTCGCGGATCCGTTGTGTAAACGCCGTCAACATCCGTATAGATATCACAGCGATCTGCACCAAGCGCAGCGGCCAGCGCCACCGCCGATGTATCCGAACCGCCACGACCAAGCGTTGTAATACGGCCATCTGGGCCAATACCCTGAAATCCGGCGACAACGGCAACCTGACCTTGAGCCAGTCTTTCACGAATTTTTGAACTGTCAATATCGTCAATATGGGCGGAGCCATGCAGATTGTCGGTTCTGATCGGTATCTGCCAGCCCAGCCAGGAACGCGCATCAACCCCAATATTCTGCAACGCAATCGACAATAGGCCAACGGTGACCTGCTCGCCTGTTGCGACAATCGTGTCATATTCGCGCGCGTCATGCATGGGGCCTATTTCGGATGCCCATTGCACCAGCTGGTTTGTGGTACCCGACATGGCAGACACAACGACGGCGACTTCATGGCCAGCATCGACTTCGGTTTTTACCCTTTTGGCGACATTACGGATGCGATCCAAATCCCCCACCGAGGTGCCGCCGAATTTTTGAACAATACGTGCCATTGATGTATGCTATCTAGCTAATGGTTAATTATTTCACCGCAGTCTTAACGACTACTTTGCTTCGGGGCAAGTCCATGCAGTCCACTGTTGATCAAAAAGAAATAGATACCTTTGCCGCTTTGTCCGACAAATGGTGGGATATGAAAGGGCCGATGCGCCCTTTGCACAGCTTTACGCCGATCCGGGTAGATTACATCACTGACGCCATCCGCCGCATAAAAGGTTCGTTACCTGAGCAAGCACCGCTGCAAGATTTGCGCATTCTTGATATTGGTTGTGGTGGCGGTTTGCTGGCCGAACCAATGGCACGTCTTGGCGGCATTGTAACCGGCATCGATGTAACCAGCGAAGCGATTGATGCCGCACGCACGCATGCCAAAGCCAGCGGGCTGAACATCAGCTATCATTGCCAAAGCGCCGAAGATTTGGCAACTAGCGGTGCCACTTTCGATGTGATCTATGCCTCTGAAGTGATCGAACATGTCGCTGACCGTCAGGTCTTTATTGCCGCCATTGCCGATATGCTTGCCGAGGATGGCGTAGTGGTTCTGACAACAATCAACCGCACTTTGCCGGCGATTGCCTTTGCCAAATATGCGCTGGAATATATTGTTCGTATCGTTCCAGCAGGTACACATGACCCGAAAAAATTCGTCAAACCTGCCGAATTGCGAGCCGAATTCGCCGCGGTTGGTCTTTTGCTGGATGACACGACTGGCTTTGCGCCACGCCCGGGCGGGTTTAGCCG
>JBMZPN010000086.1:0-6776 GCA_049620845.1 Puniceispirillum sp. (SeqCode) | reverse complement strand
GTTCTCTGCGCGAGGTTATTGAAACAGCAAAAATAAACCTACAGTCTATTCTGTCTGACAAAGAAACCAAGAAAGATGAGTTCCATGTCAAACTTGTTAAATAAAAACGAAATTCAGGCTATTGCAGGGCAGCTTAACTTTCCCAACACGGCCTTTATAAATGGTAAGTTTGGCGCCGCCAAATCAGGAAAAACATTTGCTACCGTCAATCCAGCTACTGGTGAGACACTTACGCAAATTGCTGCCTGTGATGCCGATGATGTAGATGTGGCAGTCGAAAAAGGGCGCAAGGCTTTCAATAGCGGGAGTTGGTCAAAAATGCATCCAACTGACCGCAAGAATACCATGATCAAGCTGGCCAAACTAATGACACGCCATCGGAACGAATTGGCTGTGATGGAAAGCCTTGAAAGTGGAAAACCTATTAAAGATTGCCTCGAAATCGATGTGCCGGAGACCATTCAATGTTTGCTATGGCATGCTGAAGCTGCTGACAAGATTTATGATCAGCTTTCGCCATCTGGTGATTCAGCGGTTGGCATGGTCGTTCGCGAACCGGCGGGCGTTGTCGCTTGTGTGTTGCCATGGAATTTTCCGCTTATGATGCTAGCGTGGAAAATGGGTCCTGCATTGGCAAGCGGAAACAGTGTTATTGTCAAACCGGCCGAATTAACCAGCATGACAGCCTTGAAAGTCGCCGAACTTGCCGAGGAAGCAGGGATTCCTGAAGGTGTTTTTCAGGTCGTGCCCGGGCTAGGTGAAACAGCAGGGCAGGCGATTGGTCGCCACCCCGACATTAATGTTATTTCCTTTACCGGTTCAACTGAAATTGGCCGCCGTTTTCTTGAATATTCGGCGCAGTCAAACCTGAAGCGGGTTACTCTGGAATGTGGCGGTAAGAATCCGGCTGTGGTTTTGCAGGACGCCAAACAGCTTGACGATATTGCACGTCATGTCGTGCAAGCAGCCTTCTGGAATATGGGGCAGAACTGTACGGCAAATTCACGCCTGATTGTGCATAAAAATCTTCATGATGATCTTGTCGAACGGATTATTGACCGCACGGTTGATTGGCGTACGGGCGATCCGCTTGATCCATCAAATGCGCTAGGTGCGATCGTATCCCAAGAACAATTTGATAAGGTAAATGGCTTTATCAAGGGTGCCAAAAAACAGGGCGCAGCTCAAATAACCAAAGAGCCAGCAAAAGGCGATGGTAAAGGTCTGTTTATTCCGCCAACCATTTTTGGCGATGTGAGTCCTGATATGGATATTGCAGTGGATGAAGTGTTTGGTCCGGTCATGGCAGTCATTCCCGTTGGTTCGGATCAGGAAGCCGTTACACTTGCCAATCAAACTGAATATGGATTACAGGCATCATTATTCACGTCTGATGTTGGGCGTGCGCATTTTTATTCACGCCAGCTTCAGGCCGGTACTGTGTCGGTCAATTGCTATAGCGAAGGTGATATTACAACGCCGTTTGGTGGCTACAAGCAATCCGGATTTGGTGGCAAGGATAATTCCTTGATGGCGCATGACCAATATGTCCAAACCAAAACGATCTGGATCGATCTTAGCGAAGATCATGTTGAGGAAGACATAGGTTAGCCCGATGCGCTCATCACGGCTTATTCACATTGTTGGTTGCCATGCCGAGGGTGAAGTTGGTGATGTTATTGTAGGTGGCGTTGCGCCACCGCCGGGCAAAACCATCTGGGAACAATCGCGTTTTCTGGCAGAGGATGACAGTTTACGGCAATTCATATTAAACGAGCCACGCGGCGGGGTGTTTCGGCACATTAATCTTTTGGTGCCGCCCAAGCATCCAGATGCCGATATGGGCTTCATCATTATGGAGCCAGAAGACACGCCACCCATGTCTGGTTCGAACAGTATGTGTGTATCAACAGTCTTACTGGAAAGCGGCATTATCGAAATACAGGAACCGGAAACAAAGCTGGTTCTTGAAGCGCCGGGTGGTCTGGTGCATGTGACCGCTCAATGTGCCGATGGCAAGGTGCAGTCGGTTCAAGTGCTGAATTTGCCCTCTTTTGCGGATCGTTTAGACGCACCGCTAGAGGTTGCTGGTATTGGTACATTGGAAGTTGATACGGCTTTTGGCGGGGATAGCTTCGTTGTGGTTGATGCGCCGGCTCTTGGGTTTGCCTTGACTGCAGATGAAGCTGCTGATCTGGCGCAAATGGGCATTCGCATCACAAAGGCGGCCAATGATCAGCTTGGCTTTACACATCCCAGCATGCTTGATTGGAACCATATCTCATTCTGCCAGTTTGCGGCACCTGTAGAGATGGTTGATGGTGTGCTGACTGGTCGAAATACAGTTGTTATTCAACCTGGCAAGCTTGATCGAAGCCCTACTGGTACCGGATGTTCGGCACGATTAGCAATTTTACATGCGCGGGGCATGATTGAAGTCGGTCAGCTATTCAGGGGTGTTTCGGTAATTGACTCTGTTTTTGACTGTCATATCGAGTCAGTACTTGATCTGGATGGTAAGGAGGCAATTCGTCCTGCAATCCGGGGTCGGGCATGGCTTACTGGTAACCGGCAACTCATGCTTGATCCTAGTGATCCGTTCCAAACAGGCTATCGGCTCAGCGATACATGGCCTAAGATCGACGCTTGAACACCCATTCATGAGCCTAATATGCTTTTAGATGGCTTTTATGCCGCAAAATGCGCTCATTACTTTTGGCGTAGTTATATCTTAGGTATAATCAATCAGTGCTATTCAGCAGATCCAAGCCATCACCCCAACAATCGGATACCGAATAGCCCATCGGGTAGGGGTCTTGGGGATCAATGCCTATTTCATGCTTTCCAAAAACCCAACCGCGTCCGGATATCCGTGGCAAAATTGCTGAAGTATTGCCAATTGACTCTTTGCCGGTAATTTCAACGTCAAAACAGCTATTGATAATTGAACGTGCCATTCGTTTCTCACCAACATCAACTTCGCCGCGTGCATGCATCACAGCAAGCCGCGCTGAATTACCGGTGCCGCAGGGCGAACGGTCAATGCGGCCAGGAGGTAGAATTGTGGCGCCCTGCATCTCTCCATCAGCGTTAAAGCCTGTGAACATTGTATAGGAAAGGCCTTCCAATCCATCAATTTCAGGATGCTTGATATGAAGATCGCGATTAATCGTTTGATGAACTTTGGTGCCAATCTCAACCAGCTGGCGCGCATTATTTGGGGAAATATCAATATTGAACTGTGCAACATCAATAAGCCCATAAAACACACCACCAAAGGCAATATCAATAACAACCTGACCGATGCCGTCGACATCAATTTTCACGTCTAGATCAGAGGCAAAACTGGGGTTCATATCAAGGCTGACCCTCTCGCATTTACCGTCTTTGCATCGCGCTGTGGCTTTAACCAAACCGGCTGGCGTATCAATATGAAGAACCGTTTCGGGCTCTTTCATTTCAATAATACCGGTCTCCAGCACAACAGTGGTAAGACAGATTGCATTGGAACCTGACATGGCATGCGCTTTGTCACCTTGCAAAATGATAAAGGCGACATCTGCATCAGGACGAGTTGGAGGAAATAGAAGATTGGTCGACATTTGAGCAAAACCACGTGGTTCGAACACCAGAAACCGGCGCAAACTGTCATCCTGATGATTAATGTAATTCATCTTGCTCAGCATGCTATCGCCAGGCACATGAAAATCACCATTAGTTACAATGCGGCCAATTTCCCCTTCGGCATGTGCTTCGATCATTTCTAAGGTTTTTGTCAAACGCATATCGGTTTGATCCCGACTCAATAATTTAAAACTGACATAATACTAGCATCCAAATATGCAAATTGCTGGCTAAATTACTTCACGTATGAAAGCCAAGTATTCACGTTGCATATTTTTTCCTTGTGATAAACCCATTATGATTTACAAAATTTAATATACTCCGCAAGGTAGGGGCATGATGATGGACGGATTATGCTGTGGACCAGGTTACGCCAGTCCCGCAGAGGCAATTAAGGCACCGCGTGAAAAGCTTCTTTATACGATTGCTATTTACACTGGTACAGGTATTCAGCAACCTGACTATCTTGCTACGATAGACGCTGATCCAGATAGCCCAACATTTTCCAAAGTCATTCACCGTCTTGAAATGCCCGGTATTGGAGATGAGCTACATCATATGGGCTGGAATGCGTGCTCTTCTTGTCATGACGACGCCGGAATGAGCCGTAAATACCTGCTTGTTCCGGGTGTCCGGTCTAATAATATCCACGTGATTGATACGGCAACTGATCCTTTTGCTCCACGTCTGCATAAGGTAATTGACGGCGCAGAAATCAAATCAAAAACCAACCTGTCTGGTCCCCATACCGTACATTGTCTTGGATCAGAAATTATCATTTCCTTTCTTGGCGATGCCAAAGGCGAGGCACCTGGTGGTTATTTGCACCTCAATAAGGAGTTTGAAATTGTTGGCAGATGGGAAAACTCTATGGGTGAAATACCTTTCAGTTATGATTTCTGGTATCAACCACGTCATAATGTGATGGTTAGTTCCGAATGGGCGCCCAATACGTTTATGCCCGGTTTTGACCTTGAAGAAGTGGGGCACCTTAAATACGGCCGAAGGCTTCATGTATGGGATTTTGAAAAGCGGGTGCCTGTCCAAACAATGTATCTTGGTGAAGATGGTCTCATACCATTGGAAGTGAAGTTTATGCATGACCCTGACAGCAGTCATGGCTTTTGCGGTGCTGCTCTTAGCGCAAATGTTATCCATTTTTGGAAATCCGAAGCGGGTAAGTGGGAATGGGAAAAGATTATCGATGTAGAGAATGAACCGCATCCTGAATGGCCAATTCCTGTGCCCGGTGTGATGTCGGCGATCCTTGTGTCGATGGACGATAAATATCTTTACCTGAATAACTGGCTTCATGGTGATCTACGCCAATATGACATATCTGATCCACATAAACCTGTGTTGACGGGCCAGGTCTGGATGGGTGGCCTTCTGGGCAAAGCGCCTGTTGTAAACGGCGTTAACGTTGCAGGTGGGCCGCAGATGTATCAACTGTCGCTTGATGGAAAACGGATGTATGTGACGACCTCGTTATTTTCAACATGGGACAACCAGTTCTACCCTGAAATCCGTACGCAAGGTGGCGTCATGCTGATGGTTGACTGTGACGTTGAAAATGGTGGCATGAAAATTAACGAGGATTTTATTGTTGATTTTGGTAAGGAGCCCAAAGGCCCTTCTCGCTGTCATGAAACCCGCTATCCAGGCGGTGATTGCACAAGCGATATCTGGCTATGAGCATAATTACCATCGCCAATCGTGAGAATGCGACTTACGAGGTAAAGGGTCGAAAACCACTGCTGGATGAACTGCGCGAGCAGGGGGTTGATCTACCCTATGGATGCAAATATGGGGGCTGTATAACCTGTGCAGCCAAGTTGATTGATGGTGAAATTGATCAGCGGGCTCAGGTGGCGCTGAATAATTGGCAGATCAGCATTGGCTATGTGATCCTGTGTGTTGCGCGTGCCAAAACTGATTGTACGTTGGAAATTGGTGTGGAAAGCCATGACAATCTGTATCGCAACCCTTTTTTAAACCCGCTACAACCGCATGAACTTAAAGCTGATATTGCAACACCTTTGGATACTGACAAATGAAACGTATGAACCATATGAATCATGACGAACCTTATAGCGACGAATATATTCAAAATATTCTGGCATCGGTAAAAACGATCGCCATGGTAGGTGCCAGTCCTGACAAAACCAAATTCAGCTATGGTGTCTTAAGAGTTTTGCACGAAACTGGTTATGACATGATACCAGTAAATCCACGCCCCGGTCTGGATGAAATCAGGGGGCTTAAAGTCTATCCCAATCTAGCCTCGATTGACCGTCCCGTTGATATGGTTGAAGTCTTTCGCAAGTCAGAGGATTTGCCGCGCATCGCCGAAGAGGCAGTTGCCATAGGGGCTAAAGTATTATGGGCACAGATCGGTGTTCGTAATGATGAGGCGGCACGACTAGCTGAAGATGCGGGCATACAGGTTGTGATGGATCGATGCCCAAAGATTGAGTTATTCAGGCCATTCTGGAAGCCTCGTCTTGACCTTGCGATATGATAGAAATGTCAATCCTCTTGGCGTCATAGTTCTAACAGGACAGCTTAATCCACAAAAATTCCCATAGCCTGAAGCGCATTATTGCCATAAACCAGCATGTCGCGTTTTCTTTCAAGGCTATCTATCTTTCTCAGAACATCTGTATTGTTCAAAACGGATGTAGCAGGTTGCTTTGATTTTGAAATTTCTGATTTATATTTTTCAGGAACACGTCGATCCATAGCATCATTTATCCACTCTTCAAGTAGAGCTAGATCACTCCCTTTATATGGCAATTGATTTTCGGGGTGGATGGGGATTTCAGTTTGGATTCTATCAAGTTGAAATTTTACATCAGGAATATTCAGAGGCTGATCAGTGGTTACATGGAATATGTCTTTTCGTGATTTCTCTGACCGCCATTTTTTTACAAGCAGATTTTTACGCTTGGCACGCTTCTTCCAGACAGGCTGACTTCCTGATTGGGCGTGAACAGGGTCTGAATCTTCAAAATTATTGACAACAGGTTCATATGAACCACTTGTTTCTGATATATTTTGATCAGAGTTTGCGGTTTCACTTATATTTGTATCTTGACTAGGTGCCTCGCTAACTAATGAATCTTGGTTTGACTGCTCACTGGATATGTCTG
>JBMZPN010000085.1:0-6838 GCA_049620845.1 Puniceispirillum sp. (SeqCode) | reverse complement strand
GGTGCCTGCTATCTGGCAGTTGACCTTATCCGCGTCAAGATGAAGATCGATGACTCGCTTGATGTCTTTGCCGTGCATGGTGTTGGCGGCATTCTGGGCAGTCTGCTTGTTGCCTATCTGGCCTTGCCAGCTTTTGGCGGCCTTGGCCTAGCTGATGGCGTTTCTGCCGCATCGCAGCTATGGGTGCAGTTCAGCTCGGTGATCATCACCGTGATCTGGACAACGGTTGCCAGCTTTGTGATTTTGAAAGTGATTGCCGCGGTCACCAATGGTCTGCGTGTTGATACACAGGACGAAATCGAAGGCCTCGACATCACCCAGCATGGCGAATATGGCTATCACACGAAATAGCCATGTGATGAAGACTATATCCTGAACCGAATAGCAAAGGCGGGGGCACCATCCCCGCCTTTTTTTAAACCATCCATCACTGGCTATCCGTGGCTGGCGCGCTATCCCCACTCTGCCGCCACATCCTGATCGGTTTCGCCGCGCGTATATTTAGCTTTCAATGCCGCAAAATCGGCCTCACCCACCAGCTGCCGTAACGCCCACACCGCCATGCCGCGTACCAGCGCACTTTCAGTCTCCAGATGCGGCAGAACCGCCGCTACCAGACTGTCATCGGCGCTATTGCCTGCCGCCACCAGCACATTGCGCATGAAACGCTCATAGCCCGCACGGCGCACAGGCGTGCCGGCAAATTGCGCGCGAAATCCGGCCTCATCCAGTGCCAGCAATGCCGCCAGCTCTGGCAAAGTGGTTTCCATGCGCGCAGCCAGTTTGGCCTCGCTAGCGGCCTTGGCATATTTGTTCCACGGACACACCGCCAGACAATCATCACAGCCAAAGATACGGTTGCCTATCGCGGCTCTGAAATCTTCGGGAATCTGGCCTTTATGCTCGATTGTCAGATAGGAAATGCAACGCCGCGCATCCAGCCTGTAGGGTGCCGGAAACGCATCTGTCGGGCAGATATCAAGGCAGTTCGTACAGCTCCCGCAATGATCGCTGCTCGCCTCATCATAGGGCAGTTCGCCATCGGTCAGGATTGTACCCAGAAACAGCCATGATCCATGCGTCCGCGACACCAGATTCGTATGTTTGCCTTGCCAGCCAATACCGGCGCTTTGCCCCAGCGGCTTTTCCATCAATGGCGCGGTATCGACAAAGACCCTGACCTGCCAGCCTGATTTGGCCGCCAGCCGTCCGGCCAGCTGTTTCAGCTTGCCCTTGATGACCTCATGATAGTCGCGTCCGCGCGCATAGACCGAGATATTGCCTTTGTCGCGCGCATCCAGATTGCCCATCGGATCATGGTCGGGGCCGTAATTCATCCCCAGCACAATGGCGGTGCGGGCATCGTGCCACATGGCGTGCGGTTGCTGGCGTCTTGCGGCGGTATCGCGCAACCAGCCCATATCGCCTTCATAATGATCATCCAGAAATTGTGCCAGCCCGTCGGTGGTTTGCGCTGAATGCTGGGCTTTCGTGATTCCGATATCGGCAAAGCCTGACGCCTCTGCATCGGCCAGCAGCCATGCTTTCAGCTTGCTTTTATCTTTTGAAACCGCCGATTTCGGCATCAAACCTCCTTTGCCACTGTCTAGGGATCAAGCGGGTCGATATCCCCCAGACTTTGCATAGCATGGAAGTCTTTTTCGAATTGTGCAAATCTTCCGGCCTCGATGGCGGCGCGCATATCGGCCATCAGATCCTGATAATACTGGATATTGTGCCAGCTCAACAGCATCAGCCCCTGCACTTCATCCGCCTTGAACAGATGATGCAGATAGGCACGCGAAAACCGCGAACAGGCCGGACAGCTACAGGCTTCGTCAATCGGGCGCTGATCTTCGGCATGGCGCGCATTCTTGATATTGATCGGGCCACGGCGGGTGAAGCCCTGTCCGGTACGACCTGATCGCGTCGGCAGAACGCAATCGAACATATCGACACCGCGGGCAACCCCGCCAACCAGATCCGACGGCTTGCCAACCCCCATCAGATAGCGCGGCTTGTCCTCTTGCATCAAGGGCGTGGTGAATTCCAGCGCCTCGAACATCGCTTCCTGCCCTTCGCCCACAGCCAGACCGCCAATGGCATAACCTTCAAAGCCGATATCGCCCAGCGCCGCCACAGACTCGGCGCGCAAATCGGCAAAAACCGATCCCTGCACGATGCCGAATTGTCCATAGCCTTCGCGTGGCACAAAGGCATCGCGCGACCGTTTCGCCCAGCGCATTGACAGCCGCATTGAATCTGCCGCTTCGGCTTTTTTCGCCGGAAATGGCGTGCATTCGTCAAACGCCATGGTGATTGTCGCATCCAGCAGATGCTGGATTTCGGTTGACCGTTCGGGGGTCAGCCGGTGCTTGCTGCCATCAAGATGCGATTTGAAGGTCACACCATCTTCATCAAGCTTGCGAAGCGGGCCTAGTGACATCACCTGAAACCCGCCCGAGTCGGTCAATAACGGACCATCCCAGCCCATCATCTTGCGCACCCCGCCTAGCCGCCCCACACGTTCGGCACCCGGGCGCAACATCAGATGATAGGTATTCGCCAGAATGATACTGGCACCTGTCGATTTCACCGATTCAGGCATCATCCCCTTGACTGTCGCGGCGGTACCAACAGGCATGAAAACCGGCGTTTCGACAACACCCCACGCGGTATGCAGGCGGCCACGCCGTGCCGTGCCATCGGTACCAAGCAGATCATAGGAAAAAGCGGTCATGTTGTTTCCGTTTCAGGTTTCGCAGAACAGTCATCAGCCAGTTGATTATGCGATAAAAGACAGGCATCGCCATAGGAAAAGAACCGATAGCCCTGTGCAATCGCATGGTCATAGGCCGCCATGATCGGGGCATGACCGGCAAACGCACTGACCAGCATCAGTAATGTCGATTTCGGCAGGTGAAAATTTGTCATCAGCATATCGACAACATTAAAGCTAAAACCGGGGGTGATGAAAATATCCGTCTCACCCGCAAATGCGCCTATATGCCCAAGAGCGGCATGGCTGGCTTCCAGAATACGCAGGCTTGTCGTCCCCACCGCCACAACACGCCCGCCAGCCTTTTTGGTGGCGATAATCTTGGCAGCAACATCCGCCGGTATCGCGCCCCATTCGGAATGCATTTTATGCGCGGCAATATTCTCGACCGTGACCGGCAGAAAGGTGCCAGCCCCCACATGCAATGTCACCGCCGCAATCTCCACGCCCTTTGCCTGTAACGCCGCGTTCAGCCCCGCGGTAAAATGCAGACCCGCCGTTGGCGCGGCAACTGCACCGCGCTGGCTGGCAAAAATGGTCTGGTAATCATCACGATCACTTTCAAGCACACCGTCAGGGCGGGCGATATAGGGCGGCAATGGCATCGTGCCATAGGCATCAAGTCCGGTATCAAGCCTTACACTATCCAGCGCGTCACCGGAAACAGGATCGATAAATTCCAGCACGACATCGCCGCCCTCACCGCGTCCCAGAACGCGGGCGGCAAAATCACTGGCAAAGATGATAATATCATCGGGGCGGCATTTCTTCGCCGGTTTGGCAAATACCCGCCAGACCGCATCCCCTCCATTTTTATGTCCTTCATATTTATGCAATGTCACACTGATCTTGGCATCACCGCGCTTGCCAGTAAGCCGCGCCGGAATAACCGAAGTGTTATTGACGATCATCAGATCACCCGCCCGCAACAGATCAGGCAGATCACCAACATGCCGGTCAGCTATGCCATCACCCGACAGATCGAGCAGGCGCGCACTATCGCGCGGTTGCGCGGGAGCCTTCGCAATCCGATCCGGCGGCAGATCAAAATCAAAATCGGAAAGTTTCATCAGCCTATTCAAAAATCTGCAAAATACCGACAACCATACCCTGGTCATCAACCACAACAAGACATTGAACGCGGGCTTCCAGCATTTTTTCTTCGGCCTCGGCCATCATCGCGTCCGGCGTAATTGTCAACGGATCGGCACTTGCCACATCCCCGACACGCGTTGCAGCCAGATCAACACCCGACACCAGCAAACGGCGCAAATCACCATCGGTCAGAATGCCCTCGGGCTTATCAGCCGTACCGACAAGGGTCAGACCCAGCCGCCCTTCGGTCATGGTAATCAGCGCGTCCTGAACCGAACTGTCAGCATCGACAAATGGCAGATTATCAACCCGCATACGGTCGCGCACATGCGTCAGCAAGCGCCGCCCCAAGGCACCACCAGGATGCGTTGCGGCGAAATCGGCCGCTTCAAAGCCGCGCTTTTCCATCAGGGCAACCGCCAGCGCATCGCCAAGCACCAATGTATTCAGGCTCGATGTTGTCGGTGCCAGATTGAGCGGACAGGCCTCGCGGTCAACCGATATATCAAGCGCGATTTCGGCTTCACGTGCCATTGTGCTGTTGGCATTGCTGGTAAAGGCGATAATCCGCGCCTCCAGTCGCTTTAGCGCAGGCAAAAGCCGGATAACTTCCTCGGTTTCGCCCGAATGCGACATCAGTAAAACAACATCGCCGCGCCGCACCATCCCCAGATCACCGTGGATCGCCTCGGCAGGATGCAAAAACAGAGATGGTGTACCCGTTGACGCCAGCGTCGCGGCAATTTTCCGGCCAACCAGACCTGACTTGCCCATGCCACACACAACCACATGGCCAGCCGTATCCAGCATCATGTCAACCGCCGCGCTGAAACCCGAGCTAAGCCCTTTTTCCAGCCGCGTCAGCGCTTCGTGATAGGCGGTAAAAAGCCCCTGCGCTGCGGTGATCGCGTCATTTGCCATTATTGATCCTCATATCCGCACGTCTTAAGTCCATCGTGCCCATCTCAAATCTACAGTGCCTATGTACCGCGCACAGGCACCAATCACAAGATGCGCAGGCGGTTTTTGTCATTTAAACGCCGAACCTGGCCACGCATCTGAATACAGAATGCTAGATATGCGCCTCTGCTAGCGCAAAATCTTCCGGGCGATTCAGATTCATAAACGGATCAGGCATGCCCTCAAAAGGCACCACAGCGCAATGATAACGGGCGGTAAAATCGTCAATCTTGCGGATATCCTGCTCGACCAGCGCATGGCGCAGATCAGCCGCCAACGCCACCGGCCAGATCGCAAACACCGGATGCCGCCTGTTCTCTGACTTTGTACCGTCTGCGCGCGCATCTGTCGAAGATGCCTGCGCAATATCTGCGCCTGCATCGATCAATCCGCATATCAGCCGATCCGGCAGATCACGTGGTAAAAACGGGGCATCGGTGGCAAGGCTAATCATATGCGTGATATGCGGATGTGCGCTTGCCGCCCATTCAAGTCCGGTCAGTATGCCCGCCAGCGGGCCGGCAAAGCCATCAACCACATCAGCGCGAACAGGCAGATTAAAGCTGGCATAACGCGCCGCATCACCATTCGCATTCAACAGTACGGGTGCCGTACCAATATCGATCCGGTCAAGCACATGCTGTAAAAGCGGCTTGCCGCCAAGCAGCATCAGATTTTTATCGCCGCCACCCATCCGCCGCGACTGCCCGCCTGCCAGCAGCAGATAGCCGACATCATCATAATCTAGCGCCTTAGTCATCTGGCTTGCTCATTTATCTTGCTCATCTGTCTTGCTGGGCGCGCTGGCGCGACGGGCTATCGGCAAATTCGGCATCTGCACCGCCGCCTGATTCAATATCAAAATCAATCCGCTGTTGTCCGGCAAGCGCGATAAAGCGTTTCCCCTTGGCACGCCCGATCAGCGTCAGATCAGCTTCGCGTGCCAGTTCGACCGCCGCGGCGGTAAAGCCCGAACGCGAGACCAGTACCGGAATCTGCATCTGTACGGTCTTGATGACCATTTCGGTGGTCAGACGTCCGGTTGTATAGAAAATCTTGTCCTGCGGCGTGACCTTGTTCAAAAACATCCAGCCGGCAATTTTATCAACCGCATTATGGCGGCCAATATCTTCCATATAGACCAGCGGCTGATCCGCCTTGCACAAAACGCATCCATGTATCGCGCCAGCGCTCAGATACAGGCTGGGCGTCGTGTTAATCGCTTTCGACAGGCCGACAAGCCAGCTGGCCTTGAAGCGGGCATCACTGGCCAGCGCGATATCGCCAAAACGTTCCATCATATCGCCATAGGCAGTGCCTTCAGCACAACCGCTGGTGCGGATTTTACGCTTCATCTTCGCTTCAAAATCGGTCTCACGCGCGGTGCGGACAATACAGACACCCAGCTCATCATCACTATCAATGCCGGTAATCTCGTCGTCATGGCGCAGCATGTTCTGGTTCAGGAAATAGCCAACTGCCAGTTCCGGCACCCAGTCACCAAGCGTCATTGAGGTCACAATCTCCTGATTATTCAGAAACAGCGTTATCGGTTTTTCGGTAACAACAGGCAGATTGATCGGCGCGCCAGCTTCATTCAGGCCGTCAACATTCTGCGTCAGACCGTCCGCATCCGGTACAGGGGCGATCAGCAAGGATGGCACATTTTTTTGTTTATCACTCATGCTGATAACAGTGGCGGAAACGCCCCTCCTCTTTCAACCCCTTTATATTAAAAGTTATATCAGAATAACCGTGTACCGCGTCCTAATTTTGCCTTTACCTGATAAACTGATTATGCTCATGCTAGACGCAATAGCTTTATCATTACCAGTCGCATCATGGGCGCGCCCGACAACAGGTTGTTTATGAAAATCCATTTTAACCCATCAAATCATGATCTGGCCAAAATCCGCCTGCAACAGCTTGTCGAACTTTATGGAGACTGTGCAATTGATGACGCCACGCATATTGTCGCGCTTGGTGGTGACGGGCATATGCTCA
>JBMZPN010000084.1:0-6906 GCA_049620845.1 Puniceispirillum sp. (SeqCode) | reverse complement strand
TCACCGAAAGTGGTAATTGGTCGTCCTATCCACCACACAAGCACGATACGGACGATTTGCCGAATGAGTCCTATCTGGAAGAAACCTACTACCACCGTGTTGATCCGCCACAAGGTTATGTAATGCATCGTGTATATAATGATGATCGCAGTCTAGACGAGTCGATGGCAGCCGGTGACCGGTCAGTTGTTCTTGTGCCTGAAGGATATCATCCGGTTGGCGTGCCGCATGGCTATGATAGCTATTATCTCAATGTGATGGCTGGGCCAAAGCGGGTATGGAAGTTTCGGAATGACCCTGACCATGACTGGATTGTAAACCCAAAGTAACGAGGTAGTACGATGACACTTAATAAACATGACTTTAACATTGCGACAGAAGCATTAATTGAGGGGCCTGGCTATTATCTTTTCCCATCCATTTTTTCTAGTGAGCAAGTTGCCGAGGCTAACCGCATTATCAATTTTCATTCGGATGAAGCGCAGGCAGCGACACATTTTCATGGCGCGCATTCGGATAAGATTCATCTTCAGCGCCGTGTATGGAATCTGTTGAACAAGGGTGATGTTTTCGTTGATATGGTGCAGCATCCAGCTGTGATGGCGGTGTTTTCCAAGGTGCTTGGGCGCAATTTTATTCTCGGTTCTTTTGCTGCTAACCGTTTGTTGCCCGGGGCGCCTGGTCAAGAGCCGCATGTAGATTATCCCTATTGGGACATGCATGATATTGACGAATTTCCAGCTGGTATCAATTCAAGTTTTCATATGAATTGTCAGTCACTTATTAGCCTACATGAATTTACTGCTGAAAATGGTGCAACGGGTATTGTTCCGCATTCGCAAAAGCGTGGTGTCTATCCAAAAGCAGAAGAATTTGAAGCCGAATTTATTCAGGTAACTGCGCCACCAGGAAGTTTACTTCTTTTCACCGGCATGAACTGGCATTGTTCAATGCCGAATAATTCAGATGCCGAGCGTACATCAATTCTGGGGCAGTATCTGCCCAAGTTTGTTAAGCCAATGGAAAATCTTCTGGAAAGTGTCCATCCTGATATTCAGGCAAACGCAAGTCCTGCATTACGTCAGCTTTTGGGTATTGATTTACGCTATCCCGAATTATTGGAAGATGCCGAGGTGGGTAATGCAGAAGGCAGAAGCGCCACCGAAGCTGCTGAATAGTTTTTTACCTTTTTAAGGATCGCCGCATGTCACCAAAGGTTATCACGTCGTCTGCCAGTGGACTCAATGTTCGTCTTGGCATGTCTCCAATCTCATGGAGCAATGACGATTTGCCCCAACTTGGGGGCGAGACATCTCTGAAAACCTGTCTCATTGAGACCCGTCAGGCGGGGTATACAGGCACCGAGACAGGTGGAAAATTCCCCAGTAACGCGGATGAGTTAGAATCGGTTCTGACATCGCATGATCTGGCACTGGTATCCGGATGGTATTCGGGCACCATGATTTCGAATGATATCGAGTCTGAAAAGCGGCGTATCACACCACAATTAGAATTGTTTCGTGATGTCGGGGCGGCAGTGATCGTTTATGGTGAAACCTTTGAAACAGTTCAGAACCAACAAAACAGAGCGCTAGCTTCACGGCCTAAACTGGCTGACTTTGATGCTGTTGCCTATGGGCGTAATCTGACGTTATTGGCTGAATATTGTGCTGATTACGGCGTGCCGCTAACCCTGCATCATCACATGGGGACTGCGGTAGAAAGCGAAGCCGAAATTGACACTATTATGAACAATACCGGAGAGGCGGTAAATTTACTGCTTGATACCGGACATCTGGTCTTTGCCGGGGGCGATAATGCATCTGTTATCGGCAAATATGGAAGCCGTATTAATCATGTCCATACCAAGGATATCCGGCCAGAAATACTTGCTGGCATTGACCGCGAAGAAAAATCGTTTCTCGATTGCGTCCTTGATGGCGTGTTTACAGTGCCAGGTGATGGCATGATCGATTATCATGATGTGATGCAACGTCTGGCTGATGTTGGTTATGAGGGGTGGGTTATTGTCGAGGCGGAGCAAGATCCGGTGAAGGCTAATCCCCTTGTTTATGCAAAAAAAGGTTACAATGCCCTAATGGAAGCTCTGACTGCGGCAGGTTATGGTGTAACCTATTAGGGTGTAAATCTGAATTAAGCTGAGGAAATCATGGATTGGGTGACTGCAAAAACCGAATATGATCGTGATGGTTTTTACGTCATCGACAATCTGCTTAGCACAGACGAGGTTGATGCGCTAATTGCCGAGTCAGCACAAATCTGCCGTGGTAATCGTGGTGCTGTTCGCGGTATTTCGGAAAACCAGCACTTGCTTGGTGATGATCTGGATGACAATGAAATTTTATCACGTGTGCTGACCATTCAGTTTCCGCATAAAGCATCGCCTATGATTCGTGATAATTATATCGCGCATCCCCGCATAGCCGAGGTCTTGAGTCATCTGATAGGCCCAAATGTAAAAGCAATGCAGTCAATGCTGTTTATCAAGCCTTCTGGAAAACCCGGACAGGCATGGCATCAGGATGAACATTTTATTCCAACACGCGACTGTTCGCTGACTGGTTTATGGATCGCACTTGATGATGCAACCGTTGAAAATGGGTGTCTTTGGGTGCGCCCGGGAAGTCACAAGGATTATGTGATTTATGATACTGCGCCGCACGGATCATCTGATTTTGACGAGGGGAACCAGCTAGTCGGCACCCCTGATGATGACGATATTGGTGTACCAGTCGAGGTCAAGCGCGGTTCAGCGATTGTATTTAATGGCTATCTGCATCATCGAAGTTTGCCGAATAAGGCCGCAAAGGGAACATTTCGTCGTTCACTGGTCAATCATTACATGAGTGCCAATTCGTTGCTTCCATGGGATTGGGATGGTCGCATCGCGCCAACCCGCGATATGCGTGATATTATGCTTGTTTGCGGTGTCGATCCTTATGCGTGGAAGGGAACCGAGGATATCACCTTTGCCTTTTTACGCGCCGAAACAGCTGATGATAACGATCCTAATCGTGACACGCAGAAAAAGGTATTTTGATGCCACAATTAAATGATCTGGAAACCTTACTGGCGCGCATTCAAAAAGGCCGTTTTCTGTCGGTAGGTCGCGCGGGACTCGATCTATATCCAGAACCAGTTGGCACCAAGACCAAAGATGCAACGCATTTCAGTGCCGATCTTGGTGGCTCGGCGGGCAATATAGCTGTCGCCTTGGCTAGACTGGGGAAAAGTGCCGCCTTGGTCACGGTGCTATCTGCTGACCCCGTGGGGGTTTTTACCAAAACACGCCTGGAACATTATGGTGTTGATACCGATTGCCTTAGATTTTCTGATGGTGAGCATGAAAAGCTGGCAAGAAATTCGCTGGCGATTGCCGAAACGCGCCCAGATGATGCCGAGGTGGTGATCTATCGAAACGATGCGGCGGATTTGCTGTTATGCGAGGGTGATGTAGCTTCGCTTGATTATAACGATATAGCGGCTTTGATTGTAACCGGAACGGCCTTGTCTGCTGATCCCTCGCGCGAGGCTGTCTTTGTTGCCGCTAGACAGGCCAATGCGGCTGGTTGTCCGGTTATACTTGATGTTGATTACAGGCGAGATGCCTGGCAAAGCGTTGATGCTGCTGCCCATATTGGTAGAGAGTTCGCAGTTCTTTGCGATATTGTTATTGGCAATGATGATGAATTTGATGTGCTGGCAACGGGTACAAAACAGGACGGTATGTCCTATGCAACGAAGTTAGCCAGTGATGTCGGTCTGGTTTTATACAAGCAAGGCGCTGCCGGATGTCAGACATTATATATTAATACAGAGCATGAAAATAAAGATATAACTATTTCAAAATATGGTATTTTTAACGTATCAATAGCCAAACCATTTGGTGCGGGAGATTCCTTTATGGGGGCTTTTCTGGCAGCGCTTCATGCGGGAATTTCGCTTGATGATGCTGTTATTCGTGGGTCGGCGGCGGCAGCCATAGTGGTATCACGCGCGGGATGTGCGTCTGCCATGCCTGATAAAGATACCTTGGACAATTTCATGGCACAAAATACAGCCAGCGCATATGGCGCTTCATAAATGGAGATATATTATGCATATTCCACCTCATGAAAATAACAACAAGCCTATTATTGATGCGCATCATGCATCGGTGCCGCTGACCTATTTCAATATTGTGAAATTATCCAAGGGTGAGAGCTTTACCTATGCGGTAGCAGATTACGAGACCTGCATAGTGCCAGCAACAGGCTGTATCGACATTATTGTTACTGACGTTGCGACTAAAGACCATCATTACGAAAAGATTGGTAATCGTGGAAGTGATGTATGGGATGGCGAACCTGAAGCTGTCTATGTACCAACAGGCATGACGGCTCATCTCACATGCCAAAGCGACAATGCGGAAATATTCGTAGCTGGTGCTCAATTTAGTGAAACGTTGATCCCATTCGCTGTCCGTCGTGATGAAATCGATCTGGTTCAATATGGTTCGGATGATACCAAGACACATCGCAAGATTAAGCACATTCTGGGGCAAAAACAGGCTGACAAGGTTGGACGCTTACTTGTATCAGAACTGTTCACCGTTGGCGCAGGTGGCTGGTCAGGATTTCCGCCTCATAAACATGATACTGACCGCAAGCCTGACGAAACGCGGCATGATGAAGTCTATAACTTCCGGTTCCGCCCAGATTTTGGCTTCGGGATGCAATTATTACAGCCGTCAGATGGCGGGCAGGGTGATGCGTTTCATATAACCAACGGATCAACATTTGCGATCGAGTCAGGTTATCATCCATGCGTCGTCGCACCTGGTTACGAGATGTATTATTTCACTATCCTTGGCGGATTGAGCCAGCGACCTTTGATTCAATATTTCCAGCCTGAACATGCCTGGCAAATTGATGTCATTCCGGGCATCAAGGATATGATCGCCAAATTCAAATAGCCTGTTGGATTATCTATGCCTGCTGTAAATCTAAATGATGTTCTCGAACCTGCTTTGTCTGGACATTATGCTGTTGCGGGTCTTGTCGTGCTTGGCTGGGAAGATGCAGTTGCCTTTGTGGCGGCCGCCGAAGAGCTTGGTCAGCCTGTCATTTTACAGGCTGGGCCAGGTTGCCGTCGTCATACGCCTTTGGCTGTTCTTGGAAAAATGTTCCGTCATCTGGCTGATAATGCGTCGGTACCGGTTGTTTGCCATGTTGATCATGCGCGAAGTCTGGAAGAGTGCCAGACAGGTATCGATCATGGTTTTACATCGGTTATGTTTGACGGATCGGATCTTCCACTGGCGGCGAATATAGACATGACAAGCACTGTCGTTGAGATTGCCCATCCTGCTGGTGTTAGTGTTGAAGGTGAAATCGGCGTCGTTGGCTATAGCGAAGACTCGAAAAAGGATGTTGATCCTGCCATATCGCAGAGCACCAACCCAGATGAAGCAGCAAAATTATGTGTTGATAGCGGGCTTGATGCATTGGCTATATCAATTGGCAACGTGCATCTCCAGACTGACAGCAAATCTGAAATTGACCGGAAAACGCTTGGGCTGATTGAGGATGCGATCGCAAGCAAGCTTCAGCTAATAGGTGCTGATAGACAGTCAATCCCACTAGTTTTGCACGGTGGTAGCGGTATTCCACGCGCGGTGCGCAATGATCTGGCGCGCTCAACCGCAATCTGCAAGTTTAATATTGGCACTGAGCTACGTCAGCAGTTTGGCGTGGCATTGCGCCAAACGCTAGAAGACAATCCTGACCAATTTGACCGTATAGCGATTCTAAGCTCGGTCATGCCCTCAATGCAAAAAGCAGCAATGGATATAATTGCGGAATTCGGTACGCCTTGATAGGTGTGAATTAAGCATGCATAAATCAGTAATAACCGATATTTGCCTGCTATTTGTATCAAGCTGGGTCTAATAATAACAAACACAATACGGGGAGAGGAAATCTATGACGAAAATAGGAATTGTTGGGATTGGCGATATGGGAAGCGGTATTGCCAAAAATCTCATTGCCGGTGGTTTTGATGTGCATGGCATCGACACTCTTGAAAAGCGGATGCAAGATTTCGTGGCTTTGGGGGGAACAGCTGCAAAGACGCTAGCTAACGTTGCTGATGACGCCGCCGCCGTTTTCGTTATGGTGATGACAGGCGCACAGGCAAAGACAGTGATTTTCGGTGACGATGGGCTGGCGGCACATCTGCCCAAAGGATCAAGCATCATTTTGACGGCCACAATAAAGCCCATTGAGGCGAAAGAGATCGCAGATGGTCTTGATGGATCAGGCGTTAATCTTATTGACAGCCCTGTTAGTGGCGGCTTTCCGGGAGCGCAAGGTGGTACATTGACCATGATGGCGGCAGGCAATGATGTAGCCATGGAAAATTGTCGTACCTTTATGGAAGCCGTTTCAGGCACAATTCACAAAGTTGGTGACGCGGCACCTGCCGGACAGATTGTGAAAGCATGTTTGCAATCGCTGATTGGCTCAATTTTCTCGGCTACATTCGAAGCTGCAACTTTGGCTGCCAAGGCCGGTGTGCCAGGTGAAATTTTGTATAATGTATTTTCGACTTCGGGTGCATCAAGCGGCATTACAAATAACGCTCTTCAAAAGATCATTGATCGTCAGTTCGAAGGAACAGGTAGCCATATTGCAACGATGCATAAGGATTTGACTATTTCGTTGGCTTTGGGCGAAGAGCTTGGCGTACCGCTGCATACGGCATCGACAGCCATGCAACTGTTTCATGCAGGTAAGACTAAATATCCAGATGGGGATAACTGGGTCGTAACCCGCGTTTTAGAGGAAATTGTTGGTGCTGAGTTGCATCGCTAGCTGACTGGCTTAGGAGAATATTATGAAATTA
>JBMZPN010000083.1:0-6908 GCA_049620845.1 Puniceispirillum sp. (SeqCode) | reverse complement strand
AAGCAATCGGGCGTCGGCGTATGGATCGTACCTGCATCATCGATGAAAAAGACATTCGCGCCTGTTGCCTCGGCTATATAGCCGCGATAATCAAGCATCAGCGCATCCTGAAATCCCTTTTTCTCAGCTGCATGCTTGGAAAGGGTACAGATCATATATAAGCCAGCCGCTTTGGCATGAACCGGTGCCGACTCAGGAGCCGGACGACGCCATTCCGAAATATCTAGCGTAATGCCCTTCATTTTGGTCTCAGGATCAAAATAGCTTGGCCATTCCCATGCGGCGATAGCGACATGCGTTTTTGTCTGCTGTGCTGAAATTGCCATCATTTCCGAACCGCGCCAGCAAAAAGCCCGCACATAGCCATCGACAATATTATTGGCTTCGACAATCGCCATTTTAGCCGCTTCGACTTCTTCATCCGTGATCGGAATATCGAAATCCAGAATGTTGCATGACTGGCGCAAACGCTTTGTATGCCATGCGCCTTCGAATACAACGCCTGAATAGACGCGCTCTCCTTCAAAAACGAGACTCGCATAATGCAAACCGTGGCTTAATGTATGCGTTTTGGCATCACGCCATGGCACAATTTCACCGTTCAGCCAAATATACCCATCTCTATCATCAAATGGAATTAACGCCATTGTTAGCTCCTATACTCTCTTAACAACTTCAAAAATCTTGGTGTTTTGTTAGTTGTTTAGTTCCAAATTGGCCATTTTATGCTACCTAGATTTACTAGACATTTTGTAATAATCATAATTGGTCAACATGGCTGACATAAAACCGATTGGCAAGGCTCTTTTTTTACGCGAGGAAGAGCTAAGACGGGGAATAGAACTGATGTTCTTTGCCTACCGTGACTTTACTGGCGAACCAGACTCGATTCTGGAAGGTCAGAATATGGGTCGCGCCCATCATCGCGCGATCTATTTTATCGGTCGTACGCCGGGTATTTCGGTATCCGAACTTCTGGCGATTCTCAATATTACCAAGCAAAGCCTATCTCGTGTATTGTCATCATTGATGGAAAACAATTTCGTTTTACAGGAAACCGGCACCGAAGATCGCAGACAAAGGTTGCTTTATCTGACCGATAAAGGCACCGCGCTTGAAAACCAGCTAACAAGCCTGCAAGGGAAACGATTTGCCCGTGCCTATCGTGAAGCCGGGGTTGACGCTGTTGAAGGGTTTCAACGCGTATTAAGAGGTTTGGTTGACCAATCTACACGCGACCAAATAGATAGCTTTGACGACAAGCCAAAGTGATCGCTATTATGATCACAAGGGGCATTTAACAATGAGTCAACATCACATTCTGGTTATTGATGATGATGAGCGCCTGCGCGATCTTTTGCGCCGGTTTCTAGAGGAAAGTGGCTTTCGCGTGACCGATGCCGGTAACGCCAGCGAAGCCCGCCAGATTCTGTCAGGTTTCGTGTTCGATCTATTGATAATAGATATCATGATGCCCGGCGAAACCGGACTGGAGTTTTTGCAGGAGTTACGCAAAAAAGACAATGTGCCAGCATTATTTCTGACCGCCATGTCTGAAACCGAACATCGTATTGAAGGGCTGGAAACCGGTGCTGATGATTATATATCAAAACCGTTTGAACCGCGTGAGCTTGTGTTACGGATCAAACGCATTCTGGAACGCAAGGCAACTATCAGCGAGGCACCAGATGCGCTGGTCAATTTCGGACCTTTTGCCTTTGATCCTGCGACCAGCACACTGACACGCAATGATGAGCGTATTCATATTACCACCGCCGAGCAGCAACTTCTGGCCAGTTTTGCGACCGCACCCGACACGGTGCTGTCACGCGATGATTTGTCCAGCGCCGTCGAAGGACGAATGGAAGGCCGGTCTATCGATGTGGCTGTCGCCCGCTTGCGGCGCAAATTAGAGCCCGATCCGCGGCATCCGGTATTTTTACAAACCGTACGAAACCGTGGCTGGCTTTTAAGAACCGATAGGCCACCCCGATAATGCAGATACGCGAGTTTCTTCCCAAAACACTGTTTGGCCGGATGCTATCGATTATTCTGGCACCGATGATTTTCGTACAGATTATCACCGTATTTATTTTCTATGAGCGGCACTGGGATACGGTCACACGCCATATGGCGTCTAGTCTAACATCGGAATTTGCCTATTTGCTTGAAGGGCTTGGCACTGATCCCACCGACGAAGAGCTTCAGGTTATAATGGATCATGGCTGGCAATATTTTTCCTTTCCGATCAGCTTTATCAAAGATACCAGCCTATCCACAACCAATACAGCGCCACCAGAAACCTATGCCGAAGAAATGTTACGGGCTGAACTGGGCAAACGTGTATCTTTACCATGGTATGTCGATGTCGATAGTGATCCAAATCTGATTTCGGTTGATATACAGCTGGATAATGGTGTGTTGCGCATATATGCCAGCCGTAAGCGTATTTTCAGCTCTACCAGCTGGACATTTATCGGCTGGACGGTTGGGTCATCGATCATTTTATTTGGTGTTGCGTTGGTATTTCTGCGTGGTCAGGTACGTCCGATCCACAGGCTTGCCAATGCCGCACGTCAATTGGGTCTGGGACGGCAAGCACCCGATTACCGGCTTGAAGGTGCAAAGGAAGTGCGGTTGGCTGGCCGTGCGTTTCAGGCCATGCGGCATCGTATTATGCGGCAATTAAACGAACGCACTGCCATGCTTGCTGGTGTCAGCCATGATTTACGCACCCCGCTTACCAGAGTGCGTCTGCAACTGGCCTTGATGGAAGATGATGCCGATCATAAGGCCATTCGTCAGGATATCGACGAAATGGAAGACATGATCGATGGCTATCTGTCCTTTGCCGCAGGTGAAGGCGAAGAACCAACAGTCGAGGTTGAAGTCGATAAAATGCTATCGCGGTTGGTCAGCCAAGCCGCTAAGGCGCATAATTTTGACATCACCTTTGAAGACCCTGATCCAGCCATACCCCCCTTTTCCATTCGCCGTAATGCGATACAGCGCGCCTTTTCAAATATAATTTCAAATGCGGTGCGCTATTCGACCAAGACAGTTGTCACGGTGCGTGTGCGCAATGATGAAATCACCTTTATATTTGATGATAATGGCGCCGGTATCCCCGAGGAATTGCGCGCAGATGCGGTACGCCCCTTTATCCGGCTTGAGGAGTCACGTAACCGCAAAACCGGTGGCACCGGATTGGGGTTGTCGATTGCCAGCGACATCGTGCTTGGGCATGGTGGCGAATTGACGCTGCTGAATTCACCATTAGGCGGTTTACGCGTGACCATTAAGCTGCCAATGTAGCTTTTGATCCTAATATAGGCGGCCGCCATCGGGTACGGATTTATCGGGGCATATAAGCACGACTTCGCCTTCATCATCCGGCACACCTAGCGTGAGCACCTCGGACATAAAGGGACCAATCTGACGTGGTGGAAAATTGACTACCGCCATGACCTGCTTGCCCAGCAACGAATCGCAATCATAATGCTTTGTTATCTGGGCAGATGATTTGCGCGTACCAATATCAGCACCAAAATCAATCACCAGTTTGAATGCCGGTTTCCTTGCTTCGGGAAAAGGTTCGGCCTTTATGATGGTGCCGCAACGGATATCGAGTTTAAGAAAATCGTCAAAGCTAGCTTCGGTCATGACCGGTCTCATGATCTGCGGACATGTCGTGATCCGCCATATTGTGCCCATTAGAACTATCTTGGTCAGAATTGTTTCTGGACGCCCCACGTCCAAACACGCCAAATGAGTGCCCCCATTCTTCGGCCTGTTCAAGCCGCTTGTCGATTTCCTTCATTGTCATCGACAAGTCGGGGCTGTCGTCTTTCTGCCAGACACGCGCGCTTGCTACGATAACACCCACAACGCCATGAATGCGCGCTTCGCCACGCCAGCCATGCGGGTTATCACCGCACATGATTAACAGACGGCGGGTTGTCGCCACCCGTTTTGCCAGCAATTCCAGCCCGAATGGCGGATTGCGGAGGGCATATTTGCCCAGCGAGGCCATGACATTCTTATGCGGATTATAAATTTCGAACCGATGTAAAATAGCTTCGAGAATTTTTTCGCGGATCGAGACCTCGCCTGCGTCCTTAAGATCGTCAAACGTCTCAAGCATCGCCTTGTTATCCAGCATCGTGATATGATGCAAAATCAGCGATGGCACCGTACCAGCACATATAGCAGCATAGGCACGATCAATGCCGGCAGAATCAGCGACATCGTCAAGACTGATCTGATCAAGTGGCTTGTCTGCCAGCATATCAAAGGCAATAGCCGCAAGCTGGCTATTCGTCATAGTGGTGGTATCCTGATCGGCGGCATTCATCGCGTCTTTTACCCAGCAACAATGGATTGATATTCATTATATAAGAAAAGCGTCGCGCATTTCCAGCCAGCTGGATAAAATCAGTGTCTGGGGTTAACTTGCAATCAGCTTCCAAGCGCGATTGAGCGCGCTTTAGCGGCGGCAATGGCACGCGCCAGCAAAGGCGCCATGCCATCATCTGCCATAAGGACGTCAAGCGCCGCCGCCGTGGTGCCGCCCTTGCTGGTCACATTCGCGCGTAGAACAGCCGGATCATCATCCGATGCCGCGATAAGCGCGCCGGCGCCGGCCACTGTGGCCTCGGCAAGCTGGGCGGCAAGATCATCTGGCAAACCTGCTTCAATCCCTGCTTTGGTCATTACCTCGGCAAGCAGAAAGACATAGGCCGGCCCCGAACCGGAAACGGCAGTAACAGCATCCATCAGGCTTTCATCGTCAATCATGACAACCTGCCCGATGGCCATCAGCAACTGCGTGGCAAGATCACGTTTTGCATCTGTAGCATCACCGCTGTAAAGCACGGTGATGCCATGGCCAATTGCGGCTGGTGTATTCGGCATCGCGCGGATGATCGTTGCACTACTCCCCGATACGGGGTCTAGGCGTGATGCCAGCCAGGCCGTTGTGATGCCCGCGGCAATCGACAGAAAGGCTGTGTCATCGTCAATCATATGGGCAAAATGACCAATGGCCTCGTCCATCATCTGTGGCTTTACCGCCAGCACAATCATCGTCGCTGGCGGAATTGATGCGGCTTCGGATGCCGCACAACTGTCAAACAAAGCGATATTGGCATGGCTTGCTGTCCAGCCAAGATGATCCTGAAACGGTTCGATTATGGAAAAATGCGCATCAAGGCCGGTATCGGCAATCCAGCCTTCAAGCATCGCACCGCCCATCTTTCCGCATCCAATAAGAACGATATGATGTGTCGAGGCGGATGACTTGCGCTGACTCATGCCTCACCCATTGTCGGCATCATGACGATGGCGGCGGCATCGGTTGCCTGCATGGTACCATGCGCAACCTGATAGATGGCCGGAAAATTCTGTTCGCATTCACCCAGCATGATATCAACCACATCTTCAATCTGTTCAGGTGTGGCACCACCAGCCCCGCGCAAGGCCAGCGTGTGCCGCAATTCCAGTTCGCCTGTGGTGATGTCTAAAGCCAGATGGCCGATAAATACCTGCTGATTCAACAGCGCGGCAAGCAAGGCCATCTCGCCAAAGCGGCTTTCATCGGCCTGAATGTCGATACGACAGGTCACATGCATCGTCTGTTCCGAATCCTGCCACGTCGCATGCAATTGATAATCGCTCCACTTGCCGGGGATTTCCGCAAAGATGGCATTGCTTGCCTGACGCCGCAAAAGCCAGTCATGCCGCGCCACAAAACGCGACACAAGCTCAATAGGATCGGCAAGAATGATGTCTTCGGTTTGCTGGGTCAGCGCCATTGTCATGTTCCGGTCAGGCAAATGCGTGTGGCGCCCTCATGGGCACCTTGAGCATTAAAAATGACAAAAGCAGGCGAGCTGTTCAAGCTATTTCGACACAATATTTAGTGTCTGGGATTTCAAAAAACACAATTTTTAGTGTTTTTTCCTGTTTTTCCGGTGATTCGGCAGTGACTGAACCATGCTGAAAAAATCAATTATTTTTCGCCTTAGCAGACTTTTTGGCGGCAGGTTTTTTGGCGGCAGGGCGCTTGGCTGATTTTGCAGCTTTGCGGGGTGTCGATTCGGCAGATGATTCGGATGCTTTTTTGGGCGCCGTTTTGCCAGCCGACTGGGCTGAAGCGGCGGCCTCAAGCACGGCAAGACGCGCAACAAGTGCTTCATGGCGGGTACGAAGCGCATCAAATTCTTCTCGCGTGACGAGACCACGTGCATTCAAACTACGTTCAAGACGGTGGCGAATCATATTATCAATTTCCTCGCGCACCCCGCCAAGAGCAGACGCGGCACCATTTGCCATCTGGGCAAGATCCGACATGAAAGATGAACGCATAGCCATTAAATTCTCCTTTAATGATGCACCATACTGTTAAACACATGGCCAACTCTTCAGCCCATTATATCATGGTTGCACATTTATACTCTACTAGAGATAAGATGAATGCGCTAAGCTTGCAATTACCACATGATGTCGCATCGCCGATCGGTGCTGATTGGACGATTTCATAACCCAAGCCGGATAGTATCTAGTCATGACCAGCAACGCACAAACAGCCGAGACGGTTTCATCAGCTGGGATCATTCTGCCTGAATTCAACGAATTTGCCATCCAGTTTGGCAATTTTGGCATCCGCTGGTACGCGCTGGCCTATATAGCTGGCCTGCTGATCGGTTTTTACCTGTTGAAACGCGAAGCCCGCAAGCCTGACTCGGTTATGCCAAGTGTCGCGCTCGACAGCCTGATGAACTATGTTTTGATCGGCATCATTGCGGGTGGCCGACTTGGTTATGTTCTGTTTTACAACGCAGGTTATTTCCTGTCGCATCCGCTCGATATCTTCAAGATATGGCAAGGCGGTATGTCGTTTCATGGGG
>JBMZPN010000082.1:0-6948 GCA_049620845.1 Puniceispirillum sp. (SeqCode) | reverse complement strand
TAACGTGACGATTTTGCAGTCTGTTCAAACCCAGACAGTTGATTTCGTTCTGGCGGGATTATTGCTGTTCGGCGCGGTTATAGGTGCACAATTCGGCACCCGCGCTGGCGCAAAATTGCGTGGCGAACAATTACGCGGCCTGCTGGCACTCATGGTGATTGCTGTCTGTGTTAAGCTGGGATTTGATCTGGCATTACAACCCGCCAGTCTCTATTCGGTGGAGTTGCTGAAATGATCAAACATGACCGCCATACATATAAATCTTACAGCCCTGCAATGATTGCGTTTTTATTGTCAATAATTGTCGCTATCGGCACTGGCACAATGCCAGCCAAAGCAGATAACAACCAACTTGTTGCCGATTTGTCGGAAAGTTCGGTTTCGATTGAAAGCGATTTCCATGGCACAGAATTATTGCTGTTTGGTGCCGTTAACGGCAAGCAAGGCGACGATATCATCATTATTGTGCGTGGCCCCGATGCCAAAATCGCCCAGCGCCGCAAAAGCAAAGTGGCTGGCATCTGGATCAATGTTGAAACCAATATCTGGACGCAGACACCAAGCTTTTATCAGATACTGGCAACACGCGACCTTGCCAAGATCGCCAGCAAAGACACTTTGCAATCACTTGGCGTTGGTGCGGACAATCTTGATTTACAAATTGCCCCCGAAAAAGATCCTGCGGACACAGGTCTGCCATCACCAACAGTCAATGGCATGGTGGATGAACTTATTGCAAATATGCATGAGCTGGGACTTTGGGGCGCCAAGACAGATACAATCACTCTCAAGGAAGGGGCTTTGTTCCGCAGTGTGATTGACATGCCATCGAATGTGCATTCCGGCCTCTATGATGTCCGTATCATTCATTTGCGTGATGGCATTCCGCTAAGCGAAGACAATACCAGCATCGCGGTCAGCAAAGCTGGGCTAAGCGCCACGATTTATAATATGGCACATCAATATTCGTTCTTTTATGGCCTGTTTGCCGTTATCTTTGCGGTTGCATCGGGCTGGCTTGCCGCAGTGGCATTCCGGAAAAAATAAATTGTGCTGATAAACAAATACAAGCTGATGCCACACAACAACCACTAGTCAAATTATACAACTGTATGTAATCTTTTGTGTGGCTTTGCGAGATGATGAAGTCACCAGCCCCCGGAGGTAAACTTGGCTAAAACAAAAAAGAAACAGCAGCCTGTTTTTCTTGTTGTTGTTGATGATAGCGAGGAAATGCACCAGGCCTTGCAATTTGCCTGTGGCCGCGCCGAAGCTGTTGGCGGCAAAGTTGCCTTGCTTTATTGTATCGCGCCTTCAGAATTTGAATATTTCGCTGGCGTTGGCGAATTGATGCGCGCCGAGGCCAGAGAAGCGGCTGAGGAAAAGATGTCAATTCATGCTGAATATGTTCAACAACTTACCAACAGCACGCCGATATTATATGTCCGTGAAGGTGACATTCGTGACGAATTGCTTAGCCTTATCAGCGAAGAAGCGGATATAAGCCTGCTGGTGCTTGGTGCCGACACTAATTCGGAAACGGCTGGCCCCCTTATTTCATTTATGGTGGCGCGCGGTGCTTCAAGTTGCCGTGTGCCAATTACGGTTGTCCCGGGCAAC
This sequence comes from Puniceispirillum sp. (SeqCode), assembly GCA_049620845.1. GTDB lineage: Bacteria > Pseudomonadota > Alphaproteobacteria > Puniceispirillales > Puniceispirillaceae > Puniceispirillum. The sequence goes on along the minus strand of JBMZPN010000082.1, from coordinate 5,328 downwards.
TTAACTGACGAACAGATTGACGCCCTTTTCTAGGCTCGCTAACAAGGATTATCTCATGCGTAGTTTTTTTGTATCCCTAGTTGGAATTGGATTTTTATTGATGAGCACTCAAAATGATGCCGTAGCAGGCGAAACAATGCTTCTTGAAACAAGTCAAGGCCAAGTCGAAATCAAGATGTTGCCTGATGTGGCGCCTAACCATGTTGCCCGCATTACTGAACTGGTCAATGACGGGTTTTACGATGGTATCATCTTTCACCGTGTGATCCCCGGCTTCATGGCACAAACAGGTGATCCAACAGGTACCGGCATGGGTGGATCAGGCACAAATCTGGATGCTGAATTTACCGATTACCAATATCGCGAAGGTACGGTGGGAATGGCACGCGCCATGAACCCAAATAGTGCTGACAGCCAGTTTTTTATCTGCTTCGATGGTTGTGGCCATTTGACTGGACAATATACTGTGTGGGGTCAGGTCGAGCGCGGCATGGATACAGTGAAAAAGCTGGCCGTCGGCGAACCACCTGCATCACCAGACAAAATTGTCTCAGCACGTATGCTTGACTAGACAACCGGTTTTACCGCACGGGGTCGGCTGGCAAAATAAACAGCGATACCGACCCAAATCAGTCCGAATGTGATGGCATCTGCCATTCTGAATGACGCGTCATAGACAAAGATGCCGATCATAAGCTGTGTTGTGGGATTGAAATAGAACAGCAAACTCGACATTGTCATGGTCAGGGCACGGTTTCCTGCGTGAAAGAAAACTAACGGTAAAATTGTCAGCAAGCCTGCCATGACCGCTAAAAATACATTCACAGCCCCGCCACCAAAAAAGATGGGGACATTCTGATCGACCAGCCAGTAAAGATAGGCAACACCAAACGGTAAAAGCAAGACAGACTCAACGAACAGGGCTTTCACGGGGTCTACACCCAGTTTTTTATGAATCACGGCATATAGACCAAATGTAACAGCCAAAAAGAGCGATAGTTTTGGTGGCTCGCCAGCAAAGATGCTTTTGGCCATAACACCGCAAATTACCAAGGCAATCGCAAACCAGCCCATCCGGTCAAGGCGCTCGCCCAAAATCAGAACACCAAGCATCAGCGCAACAAGCGGATATATGAAATAGCCAAGTGCAGCCTGAACTATTTGTCCGCTTTGAACAGTATAGATAAAAACTGACCAGTTAATTCCGACGAGAAACGTCGTTACAAGCAGACCTATTAGAAGATGCCGCTGGTGTAGCATATTTATGATCTGGCCGAAGCCGCCCAGAAACGGCATTAAAGCTGCCAAAAGAATACCAGACCAGATCGCACGATAGGCTACTATTTCATAAGGTGTAGCCGCATCCACACTATTGATATAGACAGGCAGGATACCCCATAGAAACCCTGCGGCGATGGCAAAGATGACGCCCCGCGTTTGGCTGTTACGCGCGTGAAACACTGTTTCTGGCATAATGCCATTTGAGTCAGGATTTTCTGAGGCCATCGGCGAAAAACTTTCAGAGAGAAAGGGGTATCTGTGAGTGAAAATAGAGATATGACTCCAGACTTATCTTTCATAGGCGTATCTAATATAATTGCCAAGCTAATTACTAAGCACAAAACAATTGACATTGGGAGGCATGCCACCCATATCATAATTGCCGACAAATTTTCGGCTGTTCTCGTTTTTGCGAAAATTGCCAAAAAGCCGCACAGCAATTAGATATATCAAATCTTCGGCGGGTTTGGTTTGAAGTTGGAGACTAATAGAATGTCACAGGGCACTGTTAAATGGTTTAACACCCAAAAAGGTTACGGTTTCATCGATCCTGATGACTCTGGCAACGATGTGTTTGTTCACATCACCGCTGTCCAGAATTCTGGCCTGAATGGTCTGAACGAAGGTCAAAAAGTAACTTACGAACTCGAAGAACAACGCAACGGTAAAATGGCCGCTGTAAATCTTGAGATCGTTGAATAAATAAAGTTGGCTGTAAAACCAATTGGCAGTGTCAGTTAGGCAATGCCAGAATACATAAAATAGAGCCGCTCCGTAAGGGGCGGCTTTTGTTTTTCTATAGCTCCGTTTTCACGAGCCTGTTAATGACAGCTTGTGTTTATCCGCGCATTTTCCCGCCATTAGCATCATACAGAGCTGTCCCAACAATTGTCGCCGGACGTAGACTGCCAAGTATTTCTACCTGCAATTCGGTACCATCAGTGGCCAGTGCGCTTGGCACATAACCAAAAGCCATTGATTTGCCAACATGATGGGCAAAGCCACCCGAACTGACATAACCAACCGCTTCGCCATTGGCAAAAATAGCTTCATCATTTGACACATCGATATCGTTTGTATCTATGGTCATCATGACCAGCTTCTTTGTCGGGCCATGTTTGGCCTCGGCCAAAGCGGCGTCCTTGCCGATAAAATCCTTATTCCAATTGATAAAAGCATCGAGTCCGGATTCGGCAGCGGTAAAATCGGGGCGGAAATCCAATGTCCATGCGCCCCAGTTCTTTTCCAGCCGCATCGACATCAGCGCCCGCGCCCCATACCAGCGATAGCCATGGTCTGCACCAGCTGTTTCGATGGCTTCGGCCAGCCTAATCAAATAGGGCGGACGGCAATAAATCTCATAGCCAAGCTCACCAGAAAAGGATATGCGCAAAAGCATCGCTGGCACACCGGCGACAAAAGTCTGGCGCACATCACGGAACGCCAGCGCGTCAGCACCAACATCTTCGCGCACAAGACGTTGCAGAAGCGTTCGTGATTTAGGCCCCGAAATGGCGATACCATGCCACGCGTCAGAACGGTTTGCATAAGCAACCCCTGTTTCGGGAAGATGCATTTCAAACCAGCGCCGATGCATATTCTGGGCGGCACCCGATCCGAAGAGATAGAAATGATCCTCGGCCAGACAAGCAACCGTCATATCGCCATATAGCTTGCCCTTTGGTGTCAGCATCGGTGTCAGATTCAGGCGCCCCGGCTTTGGTATGTGACCGGCAAGCATATGATCGAGGAAGGCACGTGCGCCCGCCCCTTTGAATTCATGTTTGGCAAAATTGGCAATCTCAATCGCGCCAACATCCTGTCGCACGGCGGCAACTTCGGCGGCCACATAATCATGTGCGCGTGATCGGCGGAAAGTCGGGTCTTCATGAGCATCATCAGCATCAGACGCGAACCACAAAGCATTTTCCAGACCATAAGAGTCGCCCATTACAGCCCCGCGCGATACGAGCCGGTCATAAAGAGCCGTTGTCTGTTGCCGCCGCCCTTTTGGCAAAGTCTCGTTAGGAAACGTCATGACAAAACGGCGTTCGTAATTTTCCGAAGATTTGACGGTGCCCCAATGCGGCGTGGCATAATCACCAAACCGCGCCACATCCATCGCCCATACATCAATCGACGGCTCGCCATCCATCATCCATTCGGCCATACAAAGCCCGACACCACCACCCTGGCAAAAGCCTGCCATAACGCCAACAGCAACCCAGTAATTGGTCATGCCCGGTACCGGACCGATCATGGGGTTGCCATCGGGGCCAAAGGTAAAGGGACCATTGATGATGTTCTTAATGCCCGCCTCACCAAGTGCCGGAATACGTTCAAAGCCTATTTCCAGCCGGTCGGCTATATTATCAAGTTTGGGTTCCAGCAATTCATGGCCGAATGATTGCGGGGTGCCGGCAAGCGACCATGGCGTTGCCCTTGGCTCATAGGTGCCCAGCAACATGCCGCCGCGCTCCTGACGGAAATAGATATTGCCTTCGTAATCGATACCCGCTGGCAGGCGTTCCGTACGGGCAGTGATTTCGGGGATATCCTCGGTAATCAGATAATGATGTTCCATCGGCTGTACTGGCAGATGCAGCCCTGCCAGATGACCAACTTCACGCGCCCACAGGCCGCCAGCATTGACAATTATTTCGGCGTTGATGGTGCCTTTTTTGGTGACCACATCCCAGCTACCATCGGGGCGCTGGTTGGTCTCAATAACCGGTGTATGCGTATAATATTTAGCCCCATGCACGCGCGCTGATTTCGCATAGGCATAGGTGACGCCAGAAGGATCAATGTCGCCATCAAGCGGATCCCATAAAGCCGCCAGATAATGGCTGGGATCAATAAGCGGATGACGTTCGGCAGCTTCCTTGATCGAGATGAATTCCTGATCGAGTCCCATATAGCGCGCTTTTGACCGTTCGCGCTTGAGATAGTCATACCAGTCAGCATTCGAGGCCAGATAGAAACCACCCGTATTATGCATACCGACCGAATGGCCGGAAGTTTCCTCGATTTCCTTGTAAAGATTGATCGTATAGCCTTGCAGACGCGAAATATTGGGATCGGAGCTGATCGTATGAATCTGGCCTGCCGCATGCCAGCTGGATCCGGATGTCAGTTCGTTGCGTTCCAGCAGAACCACGTCTTTCCAGCCAAATTTTGCCAGATGGAACAGGATCGAACAGCCAACAACGCCGCCGCCAATAACAACCACCTTTGCATGTGAGACCATGTCAGCCATTACCACCCCCCATTGGCATCATTACACTGATCTAAAATCTAGACCATAGGCAATGACACTATCTTAGCCGTCATACGACCCGTTTCATTCAGGACATGTACCTTGTCGCCGGACTCAATCGCCGCAACCGAAATCATCGCCATCGCAATATTGGCGTCCAGACGCGGTGAATAGGCGCTGGCACTGACATAGCCTGCATCTTGGCCATTCCATTCGAGTCGCCAGCGCCCTTCATTCGTGCCCGTGAATTTTTCCCCATCGATAATCAGCCCCATAAAGCGCCGCGTCACGCCGCGTGCCTTTATATCCCTGAGCGCCGCTTTACCGATGAAATCCTGAGACTGATCAAGGTCAATCAGCCGATCCATGCCCAGTTCAAACGGATTGCTGGTGTCATCGGTGTCGGCACCATAGGAAATCAACCCACTTTCAACACGTTCGATATAATTTGGTGATCCGGGCCCGATGCCATAGGGCTTTCCCGCTTCTGCCACAATATCCCACAGGGCGTCGCCTTTACTACTATCGCGCAGATAGAGTTCGAAACCGCCTTGTTTTGACCAGCCAGACCGCGCCAATAGCATCGGAATACCCTGCAATTCGGTCGCGCAGAAACCAAAATATTTAATGTCATTGACCCATTCACCAAACAGATCACGCACCACATTGATGGCTTTTGGCCCCTGAATGGCAAGCGGTGACACATCCGGTTCATAAACGCGGACATCCATGCCACGCGCACCAGCAATACCAGCCGCCCATAATTTTACGTCACTATCAGCAATTGA
>JBMZPN010000081.1:0-7238 GCA_049620845.1 Puniceispirillum sp. (SeqCode) | reverse complement strand
CCAGTCATCGATAATAAGTTCGGGTTTGATGAGTTCTTTCAGATCCCGTCGTACGCCTATCCAGCGTAAATGTATGGAATTGCGAACGATTTCTTCATCATGCATTTTCAATTCATCGGCAATGGGTGCCCATTCAAACACGGCATCCGAGCTGGTTTGAAAGGCGGTCGCGCCATCTTCTATGGCGTGCCAATCGGCAAAGGCGATGCGCTGTTTTCCTTTTTCGCAAATCTGCATAAATCTATCGGGATCAATATCTTCCTGCGGGTTTGCCTCAAATATACCTTCAATCATATCGGTGCAATATATATGTAGCTGGTCGGGTGCCAAAACTGCGCTTCGGTTTATTTGCGCCCCTGCAAAGAGTGTCAAATCACTGATAGCAGCACCATAGATATGCCAGCGTGCAATGCGTAAAGAGGTTAAAAAGTCAGGATTGGCAAATAATTTTGGATGCTGCATGCCCGCCCGGGCTTTGACATAGGTGTATAGGGTGGTTTGTGACACAAATGCCGCTCTTGATTCAATAAAATCAACAAGTTGCTGATGCGTTATGATAGGGTCAAGTTTCCTTAATCCAAGCGTCTGTAGCAGAGGTTTCAGTTTCTGGAGCATGTTTGCAATCAAGTTTTGTGAAAAATCATTTGTCATTTGCTACTTCTTCACTAACATCGGTTTTCAACGTTGTCGCGGATAAAATAAAAGTCACAAAATCTCCGCGATTTGTGCATTGGTATGTTGTTTCTGAAGCCCGAATATGGCTGGGGAATCAGCATACGGTGATTTGGATGGAGAGTTCGGGTCACCTTTATGGAGGGGAATACATCATGAGTATGCAAGACTCAGGGGCTGTTAGCCACTGGGATCGAACCAAGAGTTTGTTATTCACAACTCTTGCGATTTGGTTCGTTTTTTCATTTGTGGTGCATTGGTTCGGCGAACAGTTGAATGGTGCTGCAGGTTCATTTCCTGGCGGCTATTTCATGGCTGGCCAAGGTTCACAAATAGCGTTTGTTGTTCTTATTTTCTGGTTTGTTTCAAAGCAAAACAAGCTGGATGAAGAATATAACGTCGCTGAAGATTAGGGGAGGGTGATATGAAACTTGAGGGTGGATTTATCAACAATCTTTCCAAAGTCTACGGAATCTATACTCTTGGATTTCTCGGCTTCGTAATTCTAATGGCAATTCTCGAACAGGTTGGGGTGAGCGCTGATACGATCGGCTGGCTGTTCGTTGGTTTCACCATCGCTATCTATGCGTTGATTGGCATTTTATCCAGAACGATGGAGTCCAGCGAATATTATGTCGCTGGTCGTGAAGTGCCCGCGGTCTTTAACGGTATGGCGACAGCGGCTGACTGGATGTCAGGCGCATCATTTATCGCGATGGCTGGTGGTATTTACCTTAAAGGTTATCCCTACATGGCATTCCTCGTCGGCTGGACCGGCGGTTATGTGCTTGTAGCTAGCCTGCTTGCGCCATATCTGCGTAAGTTCGGTTGCTATACAGTGCCTGATTTCATTGGTACGCGTTATGGTGGCAATCTTGCCCGTCTTTGTGCGGTCATCATTCTGGTGGTGGCGTCATTTACCTATGTGACAGCACAGATTACAGGTACAGGTATTGTGGCGTCACGCGCACTTGCTATCCCGTTTAACGTTGCTGTGTGGATTGGCCTTGCCGGTATTCTGCTATGTTCGATGCTAGGTGGTATGAAAGCGGTTACATGGACACAGGTTGCCCAGTATATCGTTCTGATTATTGCCTATATTCTTCCGGTGGTCTGGATGTCTAACAAGTTTGACTATGGTCTGATTCCGCAATTTGCGCAATTTGACGCGGTCTTGCGTGTTCAGGAACTGGAAGCAATGCATGGCGTTGGAACGGCTATGCCGACTGCCGAGGCGCAAGCCGCGGCTGGCAAGCTTGCCGCTTTGAAGGTTGGTATTAATGATGCCAGCACAACATTGATGGCGAAATGGAAGTTCCTGACACTGGTTATCTGTATGATGGCTGGTACAGCGTCACTGCCACACGTACTTATGCGTTACTTTACGACTTCGTCAGTAAAAGCTGCGCGTCAGTCAGTGGGCTGGTCACTTCTGTTCATCTTCATGCTGTACTTTACAGCTCCAGCTCTGGCGACTTTCACCAAGCTGTCACTGCTTGATCCGAATCTGGCAACAGGCATCATCGGCAAGTCGATTGCAGATGTGAATTCGCTGGAATGGGTTCAGAAGTGGAGTAATGTTGGCTTCCTGAAGATTTTTGATGGCAATGGCGATGGCATTTTGCAGATCAATGAATTCTTCATGAAGGGTGATATTGTGGTTCTGGCAACACCAGAAATTGCAGGTCTGCCTTATGTGATTTCAGGTCTGGTGGCTGCTGGTGGTCTGGCGGCTGCGATGTCGACAGCTGACGGTCTGCTTCTGGCGATCGCAAACGCTTTGTCACACGATCTTTACTACAAGATGATCGATCCAAAGGCTGATACGAAAACACGTCTGGTTGTGGCGCGTATTCTGTTGCTGGCGGTTGGTGCCGCCGGTGCCTATGTGGCGTCGCAAGGTCTGACAGGTATTCTGGGTGCGGTTGCATGGGCGTTCTGCTTTGCAAACTCAGGATTGTTCTTCCCGCTAGTCCTTGGTGTCTGGTGGAAACGGGCAAACCGCCAAGGTGCTGTTGCAGGTATGATCGGTGGCTTCGGCGCCGGTGCATGGTATCTGTATATGGTACAGTTTGGTGGCATGACACCATGGCTTGGCCTGGATGGTCTGCGCTTTGGTATGATCGGTATGCCGGTCAGCCTGATCCTTATGATCGTTGTTAGCCTGGCTACCGAGGAGCCGGATGCGGAAACCCAGAAAATGGTTGACGAAATCCGTGTTCCAAAGGGTAAAGCTGTCCTGGACGCATCACATTAATCGGTTATCTGACTGATTATGTATAACGAATGAAAGGGGCGGGGGCTTTTCCCCGCCCTATTTTTTGCTAGTGTGAAATTCAATATGTGCCTGTTAGCGCGTTTTTAAGAAGCAGATAGGAAGTGCTGATTATGGAAAGTGGCTTTTCAACAATCGTCCTGATTATGGATTATCTGATGGGCGCGGCGATGTGGACTCTGATCGGCCGGTTCGGCATGTCAATTTTCGTCGCTGAAGATTCAGATTTCTTTTTCATGAAAGCATTCGTCAAGATCACCAACCCGATGCTGGCGGCCATGCGCCGATTGACCCCACCATTTCTGATCGACAGAATGAAGCCGCTCTATGTGGCCTGGTTTTTATATATGATCAGATTTTATATCATGCCTGCGGTATTGGGATATGATGTGATGGGAATGCTGTCATTTCCGCTGGAGTCTGATGTGGCACTGATAATTTATGATATTGGACAAATTTTCAGATAAAGCTGAATCATGTTCATATGACTGTAATATGTTGGCTTGGGAGAGACTGATCGATGAGTGCTTATAAATCTCTTTTTGAAAAGGCTACTGACGATAGTCATGGATTCTGGCTTGATGCGGCCAAAGGTATTGACTGGGTATTACCACCATCATCTGCACTTGATGCGTCGAAAAAGCCATTTTACAGCTGGTTTCCCGATGGGGTGATGAATACATGTTTCAATGCTGTTGACCGGCATGTGATGGCAGGACGCGGCGCACAGGACGCGTTGATATATGACTCGCCAATTACCGGCGCGGCCAGCAAGCTTACCTTTGCCGAACTTCAGCAGAAAACAGCCCAGTTTGCAGGCATGTTGCAATCGCTGGGTGTGGAAACCGGTGACCGCGTCATCATCTATATGCCGATGATCCCCGAAGCGGTGATTGCCATGCTTGGATGTGCACGCATGGGCGCCGTGCATTCGGTGGTTTTTGGCGGTTTTGCCGCGGCCGAACTTGCCAAACGCATTGATGATGCAACACCAAAAGTCATTATCAGCGCATCTTGCGGGCACGAACCAAACCGGATTGTCGAATATAAGCCGTTGCTGGATGCGGCGATCGATATGTCCAGTCATAAGCCATCGCATTGCGTGATTGTCCAGCGCGATGCCCTGAAGGCAGAACTTGTTTCAGGCCGTGATATCGAATGGCATGATGCCCATGATGGTATGCCTGAACTACCGCCCGTACCATTGGCGGCGTCAGCACCGCTTTACATTCTCTATACGTCCGGCACCACAGGCCAGCCCAAAGGCATTGTCCGTGATAATGGAGGACATGCTGTTGCGCTGAACTGGTCGATGTCGGCGATTTATGACATGAAACCTGGCGAGGTATATTGGGCGGCGTCAGATATCGGCTGGGTTGTCGGACATTCCTATATCGTTTATGCCCCTTTGCTTTTCGGATGCACCAGTGTTCTGTTTGAAGGCAAACCCATTGGCACACCCGATGCAGGCGTGTTCTGGCGTGTTATTGCCGAACATAAGGTCAAAGTTCTGTTTACCGCGCCAACCGCTTTCAGGGCGATCAAGCGCGCTGATCCGGACGGTGATTTGATCAAGACATATGATATTTCATCGCTGGAATATCTGTTTCTAGCTGGCGAGCGTGCCGATCCGGATACGGTCACATGGGCCGAAAACAAGCTGAATGTGCCGGTTATTGATCATTGGTGGCAGACAGAAACGGGATGGTCAATTTGCGCCAATCCGATGGGGATTGAAAAACTGCCAGTCAAACTGGGGTCGCCTTCGGTGCCGATGCCAGGTTACGAGATTGATATTCTTGACGCTGAGGGCCATAAACTGCCCCCCGGGGAACTAGGCGCTATCGCAATCAAATGGCCATTACCGCCATCGTGCATGTCAACAATATGGGGCGCCGATAAAGCCTTTGTTGATAAATATTTCACCACCTTCCCAGATTACTATGAGTCGGGTGATGCCGGTTATATAGATGATGACGGGTATGTCTATATAATGGCGCGCACCGACGATGTGATTAACGTTGCCGGCCACCGGCTTTCGACAGGACAATTAGAAGAGGTGCTGGCCGATCATCCCGATATCGCCGAATGCGCTGTTATCGGCGTTGCCGACGAATTGAAAGGCCAGTTACCGCTTGGCATGATCTGCCTGTATCCTAATTGTGCGCGTTCAGCAGAAGATATTGTTGCCGAAGCGATCGCGCTGGTAAAAGGGCGTGTTGGGCGCGTATCGGCGTTTAATCTTCTGATTATTGTCGAGCGCTTGCCAAAAACGCGTTCGGGCAAGGTATTGCGCAGTACCATGGCAAAGATTGCAGATGGACAGCCCTGGACAATGCCGGCAACGATTGATGATCCAGCTATTCTGGACGAAATCGCGGAGCGGCTTAAGACGATTGGATATGCCGAAAATTCATAATAGGGGGCTATATGGATTTACCATCATCAGGCGCGCCTAACCGTGCTGGCGGACGATCATCACGAAGAGAAAAGCGTAAACTGCATGTGCCACCCATGTTGCCGACGCTGGAAAACCGTTTGCCCCTGACGGCGCCAATGGATGAAGAGCAGATTGCCCGCATTGATGATGCTTCAATGTCCATTCTGGAAGATGTCGGTGTCGTGTTCCGTGATCCCATTGCGCTTGATGACTGGCGTAAAGCCGGTGCCCGCATTGATGGGGAACTGGTGAAATTTGACCGCGAGCATATCCGCAGCCTGATAAGCTCAATTCCCGAAACGATTACACTGCATGCACGGAATCCCGAAAATACGATTGGTCTTGGTGGCCGCAAATCGATATTTGTGCCGATGACAGGCGCCCCTTATCTACGTGATCTTGATGATGAAAGACGGTTGCCAACCCTAGATGATCTGGGGATGTTTCATAAACTGGCACATATGTCACCGGCATTGCATTCATCGGCACATCACATTGTCGAACCAATGGATCATCCAGTGCCGCATCGGCATTTGCGGATAACCTATTCATCGATGAAATATTCTGACAAGACCTTCATGGGCATGACAACATCGGGCAAGAATGGCGAAGATGTCATGGATATGTGCGATATTCTGTTCGGTGCGGGATATCTTGAGGATCATGCGGTCGTTGTTGGCAATATCAATGGCAATTCGCCACTTGTCTGGGATGAAACAATGCTGGGTGCGATGCGTGCCTTTGTAAAGCGCAATCAGCCGGTTCTGTGCTCGCCCTTTGTGCTTGGTGGCGCCAATACCCCCGCTTCGACGGTGCCTGCGGTGGCACAGCTTAATGCAGAGGCGCTTTCGGCGCTTGCCTATACGCAAGTGATCCGCAAAGGCGCACCCGCGATCTATGGGCATTATTTATCAACCGTGTCTATGCGGTCAGGGGCGCCGATGGCAGGCACGCCCGAGATTTCGCTAATGAATTTCATGATTGGCCAGATGGCACGGTTTTATGGTGTGCCATGGCGGACATCGAATACGCTTGGCGGTGCTAAAACGCTGGATGCGCAGGCTGGCTATGAAAGCGCTACAACATTGATGGCTGTTTTGATGGCAGGTGCAAATTATATATGGCATTCGGCTGGCTGGAATGAGGCTGGCATGCATTGTTCGGTTGCCAAATTCATGGTTGATGCCGAACAATGTGCAATGGGGTATCGCATGGCCGAGGGGTTGCGCTGGGACGATTTTGACGAAGCATTGTCTGCCGTGCGTGATATTGGGCCAGGCGGGCATTATCTAGGCCATACCCATACGCTGGAGAATTTTGAGCGCGCCTTTTTCATGCCTTCGTTATTTGACAATAATTCCTTTGAGCAATGGCAGGCGGAAGGCGCGCAGGACGCTACTGAGCGTGCGCTGTCAATGGCACGCCAGATGTTGAATGAATATGAAGAACCAGCACTGGATGAGGCAAAGAATGACGCCTTGCTTGATTATATTACCCGCCGTGAACGTGAAATCCCTGAAGAAAAGGGGCTTAACGAAAGATATTAAATTATGTCTAGACTTCTTTGCCCGCCCGCCATTCGCGATATTTGATCGTCAGGGTTGCCCCGATTGTGGCAAAGGGTTCAATGGGCAGCTTTTTTGGTTCAGGATAGGACAACATGCGCTGAAGGCTTTGCTGATTGTCCTGAAGATTGCCGGTGACCAGATCGGCCGCCACAATGCCCGACAGCGTGCCACGTGCGGTGCCCAGCCCGTTTTGGCAGCAGGCGGCGGTGATGCCGTCTTCAATCGCCCCGAAGGCAGGCACATCATTCAAGCTAAGGCATAGTTTGCCGCCCCAGCTATATTC
>JBMZPN010000080.1:0-7327 GCA_049620845.1 Puniceispirillum sp. (SeqCode) | reverse complement strand
ATGGAACATATCGAAGAAGCAGGTATTCATTCGGGTGACTCGGCCTGTTCATTGCCGCCGCAAAATCTGTCGGATGATATTCTGGCCGAATTGCGGCGCCAGACCACTGCCCTTGCCCATGCGCTTGGCGTTGTCGGTCTGATGAATATCCAGTTTGCGATCAAGGACGGTGAACTTTTTCTCATTGAGGTGAACCCGCGGGCCTCCCGTACAGTTCCCTTTGTTGCCAAGACCACCGGCGTGCCGATTGCCAAGATCGCCTCGCGCGTCATGGCTGGTGAAAAGCTGGCCAGCTTTAATCTTCAGGATGTTAAGCTTGAACATGTGGCGGTTAAGGAAGCGGTATTCCCGTTTGCGCGTTTCCCGGGCGTTGATATCTTCCTCGGGCCCGAAATGAAATCCACTGGCGAGGTCATGGGTGTTGATACCGATTTTGGCCGCGCCTTTGCCAAAAGCCAGCTTGGCGCCGGCACTGACTTGCCGCTAACTGGCACGGTATTTATCTCGGTCAAGGATGAAGACAAGGCCGAATTTGTCGAAATTTGCCGCGATCTTGTTGCTGATGGCTTTTCGATTGTGGCCACAGGCGGCACCACCGACGCCCTGACCAAAGCTGGCGTTCCGGCAACGCGGATCAACAAAGTCATGGAAGGGCGGCCACATGCTGTCGATGCGATGCTGTCCGGCGATATCCAGCTTGTCTTTAATACCGCCAAAGGCGCCAGCGCGATCAAGGACTCCTTTTCGCTACGCCAGACCGCACTAACCAACAAAATCCCCTATTACACCACCGTTTCGGGAAGTCGGGCGGCGGGGCAGGCGATCCGCGCGATGCGTAAAGGCCAGCTTGATGTCAAATCGCTACAGGAACATCTGGCGGCAATTTCTGCCTAGTTCCCTTTGCGATAACAGAATCCGTAATCACGCTTGTTGGTATCTATAATCTTGCCTGTTTATGTAACCTTGGGCTAGGCTAGCCCAAGGCATAGCTTATAAAGACATTCCTTACATTATTGCTCTTATATTCTTGTCCTAATAATATGGGTAAACCCATATATAATTGTGAAATAACGTCACCTGACGCAGGCATGACGACGAAAAACTGAAGAAAATGCGAAGATAACGGAAAAACCGATGGAAAAGATACCATTTACAGCACAAGGTCTTGAGGCCATTAAAGCCGAACTGGCGCATCTCAAAGGCACCGAACGGCAAGCCGTAATTAATGCGATCGCGGTGGCGCGTGAACATGGCGATTTATCGGAAAATGCCGAATATCATGCCGCGCGTGAACGCCAGTCCTTTATCGAAGGCCGCATTTCCGAGCTTGAAGATGTTACCAGCCGCTCCGAAGTCATCGATGCCTCGCAATTAAGCGGTGAAAAAGTCACCTTTGGCACCTCGGTTGGCGTTGCCGATGAAGAAACCGATGAAGAATCCGTTTTTCACATTGTCGGGCCTTATGAAGCCGATATTTCCAGAGGGCTGGTGTCCACCTCATCACCGATTGCCCGTGGCCTGATTGGCAAGGGCATTGGCGATTCAGCCGAAATCCACACCCCGGGCGGCATCAAAAGCTATGAAATCATCTCGATCGAATTGTTTGACATGACCAAGGTGTAAAAACGGCTCTAGTCATATATCGCTAATCCACGGTGCAAGCGCCGCCGATAACCTATACAATCCACTCTTTTTCAATATGTTAAGATAATCGGGTGCCGTTTTGGGCGGATGTCGCAACCGATTACGAACTGTTTGCACAGACATACGGAACGATACTTCGTCAACGTTGTATAATTGCATCAGGGCATCATCTGGACTAACGGCCTCTATCCCATATTTCTTGAGTTCGGTTTGCGGAAAGTCTTTTAAGTTCCATGTTACGTTATATGCGCACTCTCCCGCAATTGCAGCAGCAAGAACATGGCGGTCATCGTCGTCGGGCAGTGTCAGGGTGCTTATTAAACTCTCATAATTTGATATAAGACAATCTGGTACGGCTTTGTTGATATCTTCGCGTACCTTTTCCAATTTCGTTATCTGAATATCGGGACGATCGCTGGCAAGACTACTAATCCATTCTTCATGAATAGCGGATGTCCACCGAACGGTAACAAATTGATCAAAGGCCAGTTGCACAAAAATATCTCTTAAGGGTGCGGAATATAACACATTGGCGTCGAGTAACGATGCTTTATGTGCCAAATTTAATCATACCCCATATTCAATGCCTGTGCGCTTGCCACAAGCTCATCCATAGTCTTGCTTCGCTTTGTATCGTTGCGATTTTTATAGGCATATAGATCAGGTGATTTTATGCGCCGGTGCGTGCCGACCTTGTGAAACGCAATCTCGCCCTGTTCGAGTAATTTTACCACATAGGGTCTGGATACCATAAGGATATCGGCCGCCTGGCTGGTGGTAAGAACCGCCTGCCCATGCCCCATATCGCTGTCTGGCTTTAAATCGTTATCAGAGTGCGCCGCATCATCTGCGTTTGCATCGCTTTCTGGGTTTGTCGCGCTTTGCGCTAATGCATCGGTCAGTGCCAAAACCGCCTTCGCCGCGTCGATAGCCTCAGCATCCAGCCGGAACCAGCCTTTTGCGGCCAGCATGCGGCGTTGAACACGCCTGATACGATCAAGATCAATATCCAGATCTTGATTGAAAACCAAAGAATGTTGATCAGATCCCGTTATGATGCGGTTTTTAGACGCATTAAATGCGATTTTCGACATCACTTCCTCCTTGATTGGGATACAGAATGCATCATAAACGAAATAAACGCAACAAACAAAATAAACGGAATGCACAACTACCGTCAAAAATATCACTTTTGATATTTACTACATGTGGCTTGTTATTTCGGCCTTTGCCGCGTTGACGTCCACGCCAACCCCAGACAGCTACCAGCAGTTACCAAATGCCCAGCCGCCAGCCTCACCAGCTCCCGCGCCGCCTGTGCCGCGCGTTATCGTTTAAGACGCGCTATCATCCAGATCGATCGGCACGCCAGGCAGCATTTTGGCCGAACGGATCGACAGGGCGGTTTTCACATGGCTGACATTTGTCGCTGGGGTCAGCTTGCTGGTCAGGAATTTCTGGAAATCATCCCAGTCCCGCGCCACGATCTTGAGCACGAAATCGGTTTCGCCCATAAGCATATGGCACTCCCGCACCTGCGGCCATGCGCTCACCAGCTCTTCGAAATCCTGCAGATCGCTCTCGGCCTGGCTGGTCAGCCCGACAAAGGCAAACACATTGACGCTATAGCCCATCGCATCGGCATCGATATCGGCATGATAGCCCTTGATGATGCCGGCATCTTCCAGCCCGCGCACACGGCGCAGACATGGCGGTGCCGAAATGCCCGCACGTTTGGCAAGGTCGACATTGGTGATACGGCCATCTTCCTGAAGATCATGCAGGATTTGCCGATCAACATTATCGATTTTTATTTTGCCCGTCATAATGCACCTGTCATAATTCACCTGTCATGTGGCCACCCCCTATGCGCCATACCCACGCACGGCCAAAACCGACAGCCCAAGAGGAAATGGTTGTGATTGCCGCCGATATTACACCTGCACATGCTATTTACCAAGATAATTGCGTAAGAATATTGCGCGTATCTGCGCTTGATATTACACATAGTTACATAGTACCGCCATCTGCCGGGTGGTCATATCGACAGATCATGCCGATCAACCATATGAACCCCAGCCATATGAACCAGAAAGTTTTGCCGTGACAAAATCGTCTTCAGCACCAGACGCAAAGCCAGACGCCGTGCCACCTAAGCGGGCAGCCACATGGCCAGATATATGGATCGTCAGCGATGGCACGGCCGGCATGCGCTTTCAGTCACTGGCACTGGCCGAGGCGATGGGCTGGACAGCCGCTTCCGGCTTTCGTGATATCATCGTAACGCCGCGCCAGCCCTTGCGCAGCCTGCCGCGCCTTGGCCGCATATCGATGCTGGCACCGCATCTGCCTATCTCAACACCCGCCCTGCCTTATGCCGATGGCGGCTTTCCCGATCTGCTGGTCACTTGCGGGCGGCGTATGGCTGGCCTTTCGATTGCCATGCGGCACCGCGCGCGCATCGCTGGCCAGCCGATGAAAACAATCCATATTCAGGATCCGCGGCTTGATCCCGCTTGTTTCGACATTCTGCTGGTGCCAGCGCATGATCCTGTCCGCGGTGACAATGTCATTGTCTCGACCGGATCGCTCAACCGCCTGACACCGCAAACAATCGCCGACGCCGCCCGCACGCTTGCGCCTAAATGGAAAAATGCCGCCTTTCCGCGCGTTGTGGTGATGCTTGGGGGCGATAACCGGCGCTATAAAATCTCACCTGACATGGCTAGCCGCATGGTGGCAAAGCTTGACACTTTTGCCCGCCAGACCAGAGCCAGCCTGGCTATCGTGCCATCACGCCGCACCCCGCCTGATCTGATCCGGCAGCTGACCGAAACCCTCGCGCTGAATGATACGCATGCGCGCCACCGCCTTGCTACGCCGCAGGATGCCAATCCCTATCCGGGTATTCTGGGCATTGCCGATGCGATTATTGTCACCTCGGATTCGGTCAATATGGCCAGCGAGGCCGCCATCACCGGCACCCCTGTCATGGTCGCCGAATGGCATAGCGACACCCCTAACGTCACAACCACCAACCCTTCAACCAGTACAGCACATCCGCAGATCGAAACCGGCCGCCTTGCCGCCTTTCATGATGCGATGATGCAAGGCGGGCATACAGTGCCGCTTGGCGATGTGATCCCCGATAATGACTTTATCCCGCTTGACGACATGCCAGCCATCTGCACCCAGCTCGCAAACATGCTGGCACGGGGTTAGGGCTAAAAATACAGCATGCGTGGATCGTCGAACGTCATATCGGCATAGAGTCCCGCCACCTGATCGCCATAGCCGTTGAAAATCTCGGTTTTCACCCGTTGTCCGGTGCCCAGCAAGCGCTCGGTGCGTTGCGGCCAGCGCGGATGCGGCACGGTCGGATTCACATTCGCCCAGAACCCGTATTCGGTGCCTGCCAGCTCCTGCCAGAACGACACTGGTTGCGTATCAGTAAAGCTAAAGCGGACAATCGATTTGATCGATTTGAAGCCATATTTCCACGGCACCACCAGCCGGATTGGCGCGCCATTCTGGTTCGGCATGCTTTTGCCATAGATGCCGGTCGCCAGAAAAGCCAGCTCGTTCTGCGCCTCGGCGATGGTCAGCCCTTCGACATAAGGCCACGGATACCAGCTTTGTTTTTGCCCGGGCGCAACATCGGGATCATGAAAGGTTTCCATACGCAGATATTTGGCTTCCGGCAATGACTTGGCCAGCGCAATCAGTTTCGCCAGCGGCACCCCTGTCCAGGGCACCGCCATCGCCCATGCCTCGACACAGCGATGCCGGTATAGCCGTTCTTCCAGCCCGCCCATCTGGCGCACCAGATCTTCGGCATCAAGCGTCATCTCCGATTCAACAAGCCCGTCAATCGTCACCGCCCATGGGTCGGTTGTCATATTGCGGGTTTTTTTCCAGATATTTTTGGATGAACCGAATTCGTAAAAATTGGTATAGGTCGTTGCATCTTCCTCGTCGGTGATCGCCCGATCCAGACTATAGGCATCATTTCGCACCGCCGGATAACCGGTAATCGCCGCCAGCGCCGTTGAGTCCATGCCGCCGCCCATCATCGTACTGGCCAGACCAAGGCCGCTAAATCCGGCCGCTTTCAACCAGCTACGACGGTTCATATAGACATGTTCGGGTGTCGCCGCGGATTCGGGCAATGCCCATGAAGCTTTCTTTTTAATCAGCATATCGGTGGTCTCCCTGATGATTACCGACATATATAACCCGCCTAATGTGGCAGTTATGAGGCAGACTTTCTTGGGTTAATTACCTGCTGTTCCAGTGCCTCGACCGCCGTGCGGATACGGGTCATCGCCGCATCCAGCATTTCATCTGACGCCGCATAGGACACGCGGAAATGCGGCTCCAGACCAAAGGCGACACCCGGTACAATCGCGACTTCTCCGGCTTGCAGGATATATTGGGCAAAATCCTTGTCCGTTTCGATGATCGTGCCATCGGGCGTGCGCTTGCCGATCAAGGCTTCGATCGAGGGATAGACATAAAAGGCGCCGTCGGGCATCGGACAGTCAATGCCGTCAATCGCATCGAGTGCCGCGACAACCATTTTGCGCCGCCGGTCAAAGGCGGCCAGATTTGACCACATGAAATCCATCGGCCCGTCCAGTGCTGCCACCGCCGCATATTGGGCAATCGAATTGGGATTCGAGGTTGATTGCGACTGGATTTTGGCCATCGCCTTGATCAGCGGCACCGGCCCCGTGCAATAGCCGATCCGCCATCCCGTCATGCAGAATGATTTTGACACGCCATTCGCGGTCAGAATACGATCCTGCAAATCGGGGGCGACAGAGGCCAGCGTGGCGAATGTGAAACCGTCATAGCAAAGATGCTCATAGATATCATCGCTGATCACATGCACCGCCGGATGCTGGCGCAAAATCGCGGCAAAGGCGGCCAGCTCATCGGCATTATAGCCGACACCTGTCGGGTTTGACGGGCTGTTCAGGATCAGCCATTTGGTGCGCGGGGTTATTGCCGCATCAAGCTGGGCTGGGGTTAATTTCATACCTGCGGCAAACGGGCATGGCAGATATACCGGCACGCCCCCGGCCAGATCGACAATGCCCTTGAACGACACCCAATAGGGCGTCGGGATCAGCACCTCATCCCCCGGATTGAGCGTCGCCAGCAAGGCGTTGAACAGAATCTGCTTGCCGCCCGAACCGACGCTGACCGCATCTACCGACGTTTCAATGCCATTTTCACGCGCAAATTTCCGGACAATCGCCTCTTTCAGTTCGGGGATACCGTCAACCTGCGTATATTTGGTCTTGCCATCCGCCATCGCCTTTTGCGCGGCGTCCTTGATATGCAAAGGCGTGTCGAAATCAGGCTCGCCCGCGCTGAGGCCGATAACATCACGTCCGGCACGCTTCATATCCAGCGCGATGCCGGTAATTTCCACCGTTGGCGATGGGGCTAGACGCGCGAGGCGATCAGAAATAAGCGGCATGAGGCGCTCCTTTAGGCAGGCGGCATTGGCTGAATGATAACTATGATATCAGGTTATGCATCGCAGGGATTGCGGGCAAGCAATTTCTGAAACGCCCTGCCTGTATGACGATTACAGGAAAGCGATTGCGATAAGGGTTTTCGGTAACATAGATGACACCTACCTAAATTTCATCTGCCCCCTTTCGCTTGCGCG
>JBMZPN010000079.1:0-7333 GCA_049620845.1 Puniceispirillum sp. (SeqCode) | reverse complement strand
TGGCAACCTTGCTAGCCACACCTTGTTCGGCACCCTTTGTTGGCACCGCTGTTACCGCGGCCTTGACAGGGTCAAATATCATGCTTGTTGGTATTTTTGCCACGATGGGACTTGGACTTGCGATGCCATGGCTGATATTGGCGCAATGGCCGCAAGCTGTCAGGCTTTTGCCAAAGCCGGGGCGCTGGATGACCGCCATGAAATATGTGCTGGCCTTGTTACTCTGTGGCACCGTTATCTGGCTATTATCGATTTTCTATGCATTTGGCGGATCGGACGCAACCCGCGCAATTGCGGTTATTTTGGCGCTGGGTTTTGGGTTGGTTGTGTTCCATGATTTTACTGTTCGTACGGCACGCCTGATTATTTCGTTTACGGTGGTGGCGGCGCTGGCAGTGCCGATATTGATGTCACCACAATCTATTGAGACGCCTTTTCCTGAAGCTGGGCTTGGGGTCGATGTGGCGTGGCAACCGTGGCATGAGGGTGATGTTGCCAAGTATCTGGCCAAAGACCAGATAGTTTTTGTCGATGTAACGGCAGACTGGTGTATCACCTGCAAGGTCAATAAGCGCTTCGTGATAAACGATCCGGCGATGGCGGCACGTCTGGGTGCGGCACAACGCTCAGGAAAGCTGGTCATGCTACAGGCGGACTGGACGCGCCCTGATCGCGCCATATCGCGGTTTCTGGCACAACATGACCGCTTTGGCATCCCCTTTAATGCTATTTTCAGCGCGTCACACCCATCCGGCATTATCCTGCCTGAATTGCTGACAACCGACATGCTCAACAGCAATCTTGATCTAGCTGGGTTGAATAGCAGTTAAAGCAATTTGATTTATTGTCATGCTGGTTGTACTAGTGTGGCTAGGTATTACCTCTAACCTCAGAAAGACTAAGTTAATGACAATTGAAGCAGGGCAAAAGATTCCAACAGCGCAATTTCAGATCAAATCCGATGCAGGCATTGATGCGTTTTCAACCGACGATTATTTTAAAGATAGCCGTGTTGTGATGTTTGTCGTGCCCGGAGCTTTCACGCCTACCTGTTCGGCAAAACATGTGCCTGGCTATCTTGAACATGCTGACGCGCTAAGGCAGGCGGGTATTGACAAGATCGCGTGTCTCTCAATCAATGATGCCCATGTGATGCATGCTTGGGGCGAGGCTAGTAAAACTGAAGGTATCATAGATATGATGGCCGATATGGATGGGTCATTTTCCCGTGCACTTGGTATTGAGGTCAATATGGGGCCAATCCTTGGCAAGCGGGCAACACGCTGCGCCATAATCGCCGATAATGGGCATGTAACGCATGTTTTGATGGAAGAACCAGGTGAATTTTCAGTGTCCAGTGCCGAGAATGTGCTGGCAACATTGGGTGCATAGCTTCTGCTTTATTTCAGGCTTTCGGCTGCGCTTCGCGCCAGTTCATCGCAACGTTCATTAAGTTCGTTGCCAGCATGCCCTTTAACCCAATGCCATGTTATTTGATGGCGTTGGGTCGCTTCATCCAGCATTTCCCATAAATCCTGATTAGCTACCGGTTTCTTGGCCGCCGTACGCCATCCATTTGCTTTCCAGCGCGCCATCCAGTCAGTAACACCATTCATCACATATTTGCTGTCAGTGTGAAGATCGACCTGCATCGGGCGGCTGAGTGCATTCAAACCCTCAATGGCCGCTTGTAATTCCATGCGGTTATTGGTGGTGTCAGCCACGCTTCCAGACATTTCCTTTTCCGTCCCACGCCAGTTCAGGATCGCCGCCCAGCCACCAGGACCAGGATTGCTCAGGCATGACCCGTCAGTATGGATCGTGACATTGTTGCTCATTGATAAAATCCATAGGCAGCTGATCCGGAAACTGATTGATGAAAACGCAGAATCGACCAATATTCCATCGGGTCTTTTGGGCTAACCAGTGCGTTTTCTGGTGTGTTCATCCAGTCATAAAGCCGCGTCAGAAAGAAACGCATGGCTGATCCGGCGGCCAGAACGGGGATATTATTGATCTCGTCATCGTTCAACTGTCTTACCGACTGATAGCCGTTAATCAGCGCGCGCGATTTGGTCAAATTGAAACTGCCATCCGCTTCAAAACACCATGAGTTGAGACAGATACCTATGTCATAGGCAAGTATATCCTCACAGGCAAAATAGAAATCGATCAATCCGGTCAGATCGTCACCCATAAACAAGACATTGTTGGGGAACAGATCCGCATGGATAATCCCGCGGGGCAAATCTTTTGGCCAGTTGCCGGTAATCTGCTCTAGCCGCTTTTCAACCCGCGCCAGCATATCCTGACCAAGTTCGTTCGTCCGCTTACCGACCGAGTCAAGAAGCGGTTTCCACGAGTCTGGTCCCAGCGCATTAGGGCGGGATCGTGATACGCCTTCGGCATTGATATGCAACTGGGCTAATGCGGCACCAAGATTGCGGCATTTAGCCCGATTGGGATAGCGCGAAGATGTGCCGTCAAGAAATGTGAAAATCGCACAGGGTCGCCCCATTATCTCTGACAGAACGGAACCGTCTTTCGCCGCAACCGGAAGCGGACAATTCATGCCTTTGCTGGCCAGATGTTCCATCAATTCGACAAAAAACGGCAGATCATCTGCATTCACACGCTTTTCATACAGCGTCAGGATATAATGCGCCTTTGTCGTGCGTAGCAGATAGTTGGAATTTTCAACACCCTCGGCAATACCGGCAAAGCTGACAACAGTGCCAATATCGTAACGTGATAGAAATTCTGTCAATATGGTGTCATCGACTTCAGTGTAAACGGCCATGTGGTACTTCTATTGCCTGGATGATTATCTTTGTAAAATTGACGGTAGCTTGAAAGTCAGATTCTCTTTTACATGCCCATGCTCGACAACATCAACATCGTAGCGTGATTTTAGAGCATCTAGCAAATCACTAACCAGAATTTCTGGTGCCGATGCGCCAGCCGAAATGCCGATATGGGTGGCTTTTTCAACCATATTCCAATCAACGGCATCTTTATCTGCAATCAAATGCGCTTCTCTGGCACCGCTTCGCAAGGCAACTTCGACAAGGCGTTGCGAATTTGATGAATTTTCTGCCCCGATGACCAGCATCAGATCAAGGTCTTTGGCCATGTCTTTCACGGCATTCTGGCGGTTTGTAGTGGCGTAACAGATATCTTCGCCACGCGGGCCGGTGATGTCGGGAAAGCGGAATTGCAGAACGGAAATGATCGCCGCCGTATCATCAACAGACAATGTCGTCTGCGTCGCAAAGGCCAGTTCGGCATCATCGGGCGGCATGACCTTTTGGGCATCTTCCACCGTTTCGATAAGGGTGATTTCATCGGCGGCAACCTGTCCCATTGTGCCTTCAACTTCGGGATGACCGGCATGGCCGATCAGCAGAATATGCCTTTTCTGTGCGGCATGACGCTGGGCTTCGATATGAACCTTTGTCACCAGCGGGCAGGTAGCATCAACAGCGATCATATTTTGCGCTTTGGCTTCGGCAACAACGGCCTTGGCAACGCCATGCGCTGAAAATACCACCGGTGCCCCTTTGGGCACCTCGTCAAGCTCCTGAACAAAGACCGCGCCTTTGCTGGCCAGATCATCAACCACGGTTTTGTTATGCACAATCTCGTGTCGCACATAGACCGGCGCTCCATATTTTTCCAGCGCAACTTCGACAATACGCACGGCGCGATCTACGCCAGCACAAAATCCACGCGGCGCGGCTAGGGTGATTTTTTTCTTTATCGTTTTTGAATTAATGTCCATAGGTTGTTCATGCGCGATTAGCGCGATTAGGTCAATTGCTGTTAGGTGAAAAAGACGTTAGAATATGATCATGAAACACATAAAATCCTCTTTCTTTTCCTCTTCATGTCTTCAAAGCTCACTGCTGGGTTGTGCGTTGCTGGCGATGGCGGCATGTTCCAGTTCAGATGATATAGCTGTTTGCCCATCAATAACAGCACCTGCTGAAGGTGCCCGGGTATTTGTGCAGACTGATGACAATAAGCAGATCGTTGATGCCCGCTTTAATGGTGTTCGCACAAGTTGCACGTCGCAGAATGACGGCACCATCAAAATGGAAATAAAGGCAGGTTTGAAATTATCCCGTAATCTCAAACAGAATGAGTCAGCCGATATCGTAGCCGTGCCTATGATGGTCGCTATTCTTGATGCTAATGACGCGGTAATTTCAAATGATGTGTTCGGATATAGAAACGGTTTTGACAAAGGTGTCGCCAAGCTTTATCCGGTTGCCGAAATGGATTTTGACGTACCTGTCGGTGGCCGTATCGTTCTCAGCCTGCGGCCAAATCACTAATCCCAAGCCGTTATTTTAATTCAGGCAAAGAAAAAGGCTCCGAATGGAGCCTTTTATATGCGCATATCAATTTGGCCTAGTTCATCTTTTCGATTTCAGCCGCAGCTTCGTCAATCATCGCCAGGCTGGCATCCTTATCCAGCTTGCTGGTGATGATTTCGGTAGCTGTAGCAACAGCTAGGCTGGCCGCACGTTCACGAAGTTCGGCCACCATATTAGCCTCGGCCGCCTTGATTTTGGCGGTGGCTTGTGCCTCGCGGCGCTTTACAGCATCGCTGGCGTTTTTCTCGGCGGTTTCACGAATACGTTCAGCTGTTATTTCGGCATTCTTGATGATGGCTTTTGCCTCATCGGCAGCTTCGCGGTGCAGACGCTGATAATTTTGCAATTCGCTGATGGCTTCGTCGCGTAATGTTTTGGCTTCTTCAAGATCGGTTCTGATTTTCTCGGAACGCTCATCCAGCATGGTAGCTAGAACAGCTCCGGCTTTTTTCCAGACCAGAACAACAAAAAACACAAAGGCAACAGCAACCCAGACTGACTCCATTACGATACCTTCTTCCATCAGTTACTCTCCTGCGGGGTCATCGTTTTGGCCAGAGACTTGACCGTTTTTTCGGCTTGCGCCTTGGTGGCCTTGATGCCTGTTAGTTGCTGCGTAGCGGCAATCGCGGCTTCAACAGCAACAGCATTTAGACTTTCCATAGCTTCAGCACGCGCTTTTGAAAGCTTGGCTTCTGCCGCCTGGGCTTTCGTTGCCAACTTCTTGCTCAATTTGGCATTAGCTGCCTCGACACTTTGCGTTGCTTTGGCTGCCGCCTCTTTAGCATATGCGGCGGCTTCGGCTCTGGCAGTTTCAAGTGTTTCTTCATAGCCAGCACGGATTTTGGCCGCATCTTCACTTGCTTCACGCGCTTTGGCCAGATCATCATCAAGCCTTTTGCGACGCTCTTCAAGAACACTGCCAATCCGCGGTGTTACGATGCGGGACATAATTACATAGCCAATAGCAAACAGCACAACCAGCCAGAAAATCTGTGATGGCCATGTTGTGACGTCAAGTTGAGGCAGACCGGGTTTTCCGGCATCGGCAGCAACCGCTGAATTGGTCATAAGTGCTATGGCCGATACAGCCGTAAGGCACCTGTAGATTTTATTTTGGTTCTTCATTGGTATCCCCTTGCTTGTCTGCCGGTATCCCGACAGACAAGTCATGGAATGAAATGGCCTGCCTTTAAAGGGCAAACAATAGCAATAGCGCAACAACAAGAGCGAACAGCGCAATAGCTTCGGTCAGGGCAAAACCAAGAATACCGATGCCGAATACTTCGCTACGTGCCGCAGGATTGCGTGCAATAGAGGTTACAAGTGCCGAAAAGATGTTACCAATACCAAGAGCAACACCGTGAAGAGCGATAACGGCCAAACCGGCACCGATCATTTTTGCAGCTTCTGCGTCCATTTTAATAGTCCTTCCATGTTTAAAACAGTTCGTTTAATCAACACCGCTATTGATTACGCTAGCGGAATGCGTTGCGCCTCATCTCCTAGTGAAGATGCAAAGCGTCATTCAAATACATGCATGTCAGAATGGTGAATACATAAGCCTGAAGAACCGCCACCAACACTTCCAGTCCGGTCAGACCAATAAGCGCGATAAACGGGAAAACAGAACCAGCCACAGCGGCACCACCGACGCCGGTAATCATCACGGCCAGACCGGCAAACACTTTCAACATTGTGTGTCCAGCCAGCATATTTGCGAACAATCGAACCGAAAGGCTGACCGGACGCACAAAATACGAGATCACCTCAATAATAATCAGGAATGGTATAAGCGGCTTTGGTGCACCGGCAGGTACAAAGAAGCTGAAGAAATGCAGACCATGCTTGAACAGCGCGAGAACAGTCAACGCCAGGAAAACAAAAGCGGCCATGACAAATGTCACAACAATCTGTGATGTGAATGTGTATGAATAAGGGATAAGCCCCAGCAGATTACCGAATAGCAGAAATACAAAAATTGTAAAAATAAACGGAAAATAGGGGCGACCTTCATTGCCGACGTTGCTACGCACCATATCGGCAACGAACTCGTACATCATCTCGGCCAGACCCTGCATACGACCGGGGATCAGTTCGCGCTTGCGCATTGCCGAAATCAGAAAAATCGAACTCACCACAATCGCGAGCAACATGAAAAGACTGGAATTGGTAAAGGAGACGTCATAACCACCAATTGAAAGATCAAAAATAGGTTTGATCTCGAATTGCGCGACCGGTGAATGCATTCCTTGAGAGTTACTCATTCCTCTCTTGCTCCTTATCTATATCCGACGTTTGCTTATGTTCGTCGAAATATCCAACCGCCAAACCGCGGCCGGTAAAAATACGCCACACATTAAGCATACCGGCAATAGCACCGAGGAAAAACAGTACCAGCAAAAACAGCGGCGATGTCCCCAGCCAATTATCCAGCACCCATCCAATAAAAGCACCGACAATGACTCCCGCTACCAGTTCGGTTGCCACCCGGCCCATGATTGCTCCCATTCCTTTTGGTAGAGCAGACCGGCTTGGTTGGTCGCCTTTCTGTTTCTCCTGATGCATCGCATTGATGCGGCGTTCGATATCTTTAAGGCGTTTATCGCTTTCATTATCATCAACGCTCATTCAGCAGTTCCAGATCCCCGACACATCAATATCATTGAGGGTGGGTTTGTACCGCTATCCAACATGGATAGGGAAGGTTTCCAGTCTAATGTCAAATGCACCTTTATCGCTTGGGTGTAGCCAAATTCATGCAATTAAACGCATGGTTCGGCCACGCTTAAAACGCGCTCAAAATAGGGGACTGCATCGGCTTTTGTCAAGCATTCAATAGAGCCAAAATTGACGCAGCTTTTGGGGGTATTGCGGGGGGTGACAAAGTTGCAAATCAAGCAGGACTTTCAGACTGCAAAAGTCTGCTAAGCTACCGCCGTATCACGCATTCT
>JBMZPN010000078.1:0-7344 GCA_049620845.1 Puniceispirillum sp. (SeqCode) | reverse complement strand
ATCAGATTGATCTGGCGCTCAAGTCGGTTTTTTTCGCGCATGACATTCTGCGCTACGGTCTGGTCATTCCAAAAATCGGGCAGCGTTGTCTGTGCCTCGAGATCATCAAGGCGCACAACCGCTTCGTCAAAATTGATATGCTTGCGCAGTAATTCCAGCGTTGATGAAATGACATCGATTTTGGCTTGGGTCTCGGCCTGCATCGTCTCTCTCTTTTATAAAATCTAGGACGTACCTAACGCGGCAACGCCACGCTGACAAGTTTATATGACCTAGAAAAGTTCCTGTGTTGTCAGTCCGGCATCTGCCCCATTGGCATTTCCACCGCTTGGCGTATCGATTAACTGACCACCTGGCCGCTGACCGGGCTTGAAAACTTCCATGATGGCTTTTTCATGCGTTGGCAATACACGCTCGCCTGTTTCGGCATGCACGGGGATAATCGAAATGCCATTCGGGCGGCGGAACGGTATCACCGGCTTGTCGGCAAGCGCCTTGACCATGAAATTGCCAAAGATAGGCACCGCAACCGTCGAACCCGTTTCGCGTTTGCCAAGCGGACGTGGTTTGTCATAGCCAACAAACACACCCACAACCATATCCGGTGCAAAACCGATAAACCAGCCATTCGTATTGTCATTGGTGGTTCCTGTCTTGCCCGCCAGCACAAGATCAAGCCCTGATAGCAGGCGTCCTGTTCCACGCTTGATGACACCTTCAAGCATCGAGACCATCTGGAATGCCGATGCTGGCGAGGTCAGCTGTTCGCGCGTGTCAGACAGTGCGGGGATTGCCTGATTATCCCATAATTCGCTTTCACAGCCATCACATTGACGTTCATCATGCCGGTAGATGGTTTTGCCATGCCGATCCTGAATCCGGTCGATCAGACTTGGCGTGACCTGCTTGCCGCCATTAACCAGCATGCCATAGGCCGAGGTCAGCCGCATAAGATTGGTTTCGCCTGCACCCAGCGACATCGACAGTAAAGGCGGCAAATTTTCATTAATGCCAAAGCGGCGCGCATAGTCCTGAATCTCGGGCATGCCCAGCTTCATCGCCAGACGCGCGGTCATCAGGTTGCGCGACTTTTCAATGCCAACGCGCATGATCGACGGGCCATAAAACCGCTTTGTATAGTTAGCTGGCTTCCATTTCGGCTTGCCTGCCCCCTGATCGACAACCAGCGGCGCATCCAGAATCCGCGTTGTCGGCGCATAGCCATTATCCAGCGCCGCCAGATAGACAAAAGGCTTGAACGCCGATCCTGGCTGACGCATCGCCTGCACCGCGCGGTTAAATTCGGAATCGGCATAATGATAACCGCCACTCATCGCCAGCAGGCGTCCCGTATGCGGATCCATCACAACAATCGCGCCTTCGACGGCCGGACGCTGGCCAAGCGCATAATGATGCGGCTCAGGCTTGAAACCATCGCGGATCAGATCAGGCGTTTCTGACGGTGGCTGGACAATGACAATATCGCCTGCCGAAATCGCTTTACGCAAATCCTTGAGCGGTTGCGGGCGCACCCCGTCAGCATCGCGTGGCGGATAGGCCCAGAATGCCAGCCTGAAAGGGATTGTCGCGGCTTTGCCATTCACATAAATCTGGGCTTCACGCCGCGCAACATCGGTGACAAGCGCGGCATAATGTTTGGGGCGAAGCTGTTTCTGATAGCGCGCCAGCGTTTTCGCAACATCGTCGCCAGCTTCAAGTCGGCCAAGCGGCCCGCGCCAGCCCTGACGACGATCTAGCGCTTCAAGGCCACGTTCCAGTGCCGTATCGGCAATCGACTGTAGATTGGGATCAAGTGTTGTACGGATCGACAGGCCACCACCATAAAGCGCATCTTCACCATAGTTTTTCATGATCTGGCGGCGCACTGACTCGGTGAAATAGGGCGCATCGGCACCATCAGCACCGGTGTCCGGCACAATCACCAGCGGCTTGCTTTTCGCGGCTTCGGCCTGTTCAACCGAAATATAGCCATTTTCCTGCATCTGGTTCAGCACCCAGTTACGCCGGATAACCGCCGCCTTGGTTTTGCGGATCGGATGATAATTGCTGGGCGCTTTTGGCAATGCCGCAAGATAGGCCATTTCATCCAGGTCAAGCTGATCCAGCGCCTTGTCAAAATAGTTGAGCGCCGCCGCCGCCACACCATAGCTACCCATACCAAGATAAATTTCATTCAGATAAAGCGCGAGTATCTGATCTTTGGTAAAGGCGCGCTCCATGCGCAATGACAGTATCGCTTCCTTGATTTTGCGATCGATCGACACTTCATTCGTCAGCAGAAAATTCTTGGTGACCTGCTGGGTGATCGTCGACGCGCCAATCAGGCGTTTTCCCTGCCCGTAATTGACAACATTCGTTGCCATGGCGCGTGTCAGCGCTTTCAAATCAAGACCGAAATGACTGTAAAAGGCTTTATCCTCGGCCGATATGAACGCATGAATTAGCTGTGGTGGAATGGCATCAATGGGCACAAATAGCCGCTTTTCATTGGCATATTCTGCCAGCAATGCACCATTGCCCGCATGAATACGGGTAACCACTGGCGGCTCATATTTCGCCAGCTGGCGATAATCCGGAAGCCCTTTGCCATATGTCCAGAAAACCCACAGCACAGCCCCAACGCCAATAACACCGGCGATAATTATCAGTGAAATAATGATTGAGAATGCTTTTACCATGCCGCGCAAGATAGACCATGAATTAGGCGATGATATGGCATGCTTTACCGGCGGTGCATAATCATCTCCGGCACCATCATCATAATTATTTTGCGAATTATCAGACACGGAACAGGTCACAATTTCTTGAAATTAAAAAACGGCAATTGATACGATTTTCCCGATCATGAAATATGCCTACGGTGATGTCAAATATCCCGCCATGGTAGCGAATGTCTAACTTATGCGGGGCCATGTTTTTCCAAATAGCTGATGATGGCCTTGGTCAGACGTTGGCACAGTAAACGACGATATTTCGCCGAGCGCAAATTCTGTTCATCCTTGCGGTTCGACAGAAACCCCATCTCGACCAGAACCGATGGCATATCAGGCGCCTTTAACACGGCAAATCCGGCAAATCGGTGCCCGCGACGGTCACCACCGCGCAGGTCACGGATCTGGCTCAATATATCGCTGGCGAAATGTGTCGACTGATTCATCGACTCGCGCTGAAACATGCGTAATAACTCATTTGCCACATCGGAATCTTCAACGCCCAGATCAGGCCCGCCGATTAGATCTGCCATATTCTCTTTGCGCGCCAATGCCGCCGCCTCTTTGTCCGATGCTGTTTCTGACAAGGTAAAAACCGACATGCCATGCGCAGACTTGTTCACGGCCGAGTCCGCATGCAACGATATGAACAGATCGGATTTTTTCGCCCGCGCCATTCTTATACGCTCGCGCAATCGCAAAAAACGGTCATCGTTACGTGCCAGAATGGCTGTAACACGGCCAGTAGCCCGCAATTGCTTTGCCAATTCACGCGATGCGGCCAGTGTAATATCCTTTTCCTTGGTTCCTGCCAATCCGATAGCCCCCGGATCCTTGCCACCATGACCAGCATCGATAAACACAACCCATTTTTTGGGTGGGCGTTTGGGCACAGCCATTGCCACAATCTGCTCACCAGCCGTTGTTTGCGTTCCGCGCTCTGGCTTGGATTTAGGCAGTGTCACAATGCGTTTGACAGGCACCGTACCAGCACCATTCACCGGTGATGCCGCTTTATCAACAGCGGCGACAGCGATATCAGGCCGTGTAGCCAGCGCCCGCGCTGCCAGCGCAAAGGCTGTCGGGCCATTATCGATCATATCGATAACAAGACGATGCCCACCGGCTGTAGGCGGCAAGCGGAAAATACGTTGGGGCGCGGCAGGTGTGGCAAGTTCGATCACCAGCCGTCCGGTGTCAGGCGCCGGGTTGCCAAAACGATATGCACGGGCGGGCGGTTTGGACAGGCTACCTTTACGTGGCAAATTTGATGCCTGCCATTCAGTCTGCTCAAGATCAACCGCAAGCCGATAAGGATTCTCCAATAGCATCATCGCCGCTTTAGCTGGATTTTTGGTTTCAATGACTAGCCGCAGGCCCTTGACGCCATCGATTGTCACATCACCAAGCCGGATAGCCGCAATATGATTATCTGCCGCCTGTGCCAGCACTGGCATAGTACCAGCAATCCCTGAAATCGCGCCTATAAGCAAAGCAAGAATTGTAAAAGCAGAATTTAGACGATGCTGGCCAGCGCGTATAAACAGCCGCCAGAAAAATAAAATCGCATTACATCTGTGGGCTATATGATCATTCATACACATGTTTCCAGAGGTCTTTCGTGTCAAAATCCCAGAGGTCTTTCGTGTTAAATCATTATCCAGTCACGCCACTATGCCTGTATAAAGCGTCTCAGGCCAAAGCAACATATACCAATTAGCCTATCTAGTGGCCTAAAAACAGCCAGCAATATTTGCCCTATTGGCAAAAACCTTATCAAGGGTGTATAGTTTAAATAGGTAAGTATCAATGTCGCAATTAGCGGCATGTGAAAAATGCCGAAACACTGAATTTCCGCCACCGGTGGATGATCGTCGCAGTTATGCCAGACCTAATTAGAGCGTCCCGCGACTGAAACAGAACGATCACTATCAATGGCGTCACGCCTTGTAACATAAACTTTGGACTGCATCATGCTAACACCAACAACGTCTGAAAATAGTCAAAGAGCCTTTTGCTCGGACGTTGTGCTGTTTGAAGCTGATGATATCAGTCTGAATCAACATGACCTGCCTTCAACACTGAAATTTTCATCCCCAAGCGGGATAAGTGTGTTGCACGCCGGGGAAAGACAAACGAATGACCAAACGCTTACTGATAGATGCACGACAAGCCGAAGAAACGCGGGTTGTGCTTCTAAGTGGAACACGCATTGAAGATTTTGACTACGAGACTGAAAACCGAAAGCAACTAAAAGGCAATGTTTATCTGGCACGTGTAACTCGTGTTGAACCATCCTTGCAGGCGGCATTTGTCGAATATGGCGGCAATCGTCAGGGTTTTCTTGCCTTTAGCGAAATCCATCCGGACTATTACCGCATCCCCATCGAAGACCGCGAAGCTTTGCTGGAAGCTGATCGTGCCGAAGCGCAGGATGAGGACAGTGAAAAAGAAACCGATGAGGGTCCGGAGACTGTCGGCGGCGAAGGCGGCGATGAAGATGATATCCGTCCGGCGCGCAAAGTCCGCAAATATAAAATTCAGGAAGTCATTTCGCGCAAGCAGATTATGCTTGTGCAGGTTGTAAAGGAAGAGCGCGGCAATAAAGGCGCGGCTTTGACAACCTATCTATCACTTGCCGGACGCTATTGCGTGCTTATGCCAAATAACAGCCGTGGTGGTGGCGTTAGCCGCAAAATCACTAATGTTGCCGATCGCAAACGCCTGAAAACAGTCGTTGGCGGGCTGGATATTCCTGATGGTATGGCGGTTATTGTCCGTACCGCCGGATCCAAGCGCACCAAAACCGAAATTGCCCGCGATTATGCCTATCTGTCCAAGCTGTGGAACGATATCCGTGAACGCACGCTTGAATCACAAGCGCCATGCATCATTCACGAAGAAGGCAATCTGATCAAAAGATCAATCCGCGACATTTATACAAGCGAGGTCGAGGAAATTCTGGTTGAGGGTGAAGAAGCCTATAAAGCCGCGCGTAATCACATCAAGATGCTGATCCCGAGCCATGTGAAAAAGGTCAAGAAACACGAAGACACGATCCCCCTGTTTCAGCATTATCGCGTCGAAAGCCAGATGGACACGATCCACAGCCCGCAGGTTACGCTAAAATCTGGCGGCTATCTGGTCATCAACCAGACCGAGGCGCTGGTCGCTGTCGATGTCAATTCGGGACGGTCAACGCGTGAACGCAATATCGAGGAAACCGCGCTCAAAACCAACCTTGAAGCGGCTGACGAACTGGCACGCCAGTTACGCTTGCGCGATCTATCCGGTCTGATCGTAGTCGATTTCATCGATATGGAAGAAAACCGCAATCAACATGCGGTTGAACGCCGTATGAAAGATGCGATGCGGAATGATCGTGCGCGTATCCAGATAGGAACTATCAGCCATTTCGGACTTCTGGAAATGTCGCGCCAGCGTCTGCGTCTCAGCATTAATGAATCAACCAGTGATCTATGCCCGCATTGCGAAGGCACAGGTCGGGTTCGCTCGGTCGATACTGCCGCGTTGCAGACATTACGCTCAATCGAAGATGAAGCCCAAAAAGGCAAAATGGATGAAATGCACATCACCGTGCATCGCGATATTGCCCTGTTTATCCTGAACCATAAACGTGATGCGCTGGCTGAATTGGAAAGCCGCTACAATATTACCATCATGCTTATGTCAGACGATACGCTGATCTCGCCAGAATATAGGATCGAACGCATTGGCTGGCAGGGTAAAGCACCACAACAGCAAAATCGCCGTTCATCCAAGTCAGGCGCGAATAACAATGATCGTTCTGACAGCAAAGACCCATCGTCAACGGATGAGACGGATGATGACGCCCAGTCCCCCGCCCATGCTGGTGAAGACGGGGCGGCATCTGATGAAGATCAGCCAAAAAGGCGGCGACGTGGACGCCGTGGCGGCAGACGCCGGCGGCGGCGCAATGGCAATGAAAATGCGATTGCCGCAAATGAAGATGCCAGCAATGCCGACAATGAAAGTCAGGCTGGTGCCACCGATGCCGATGCTGTCGATGCAACATCCGCCGAACCTGCCGCCGAACCTGCTACTGACGCAGACAGCAAAGATGATAGCGCACCTGCCAAGAAAAGCCGTGGACGTGGCCGTAAAGCCGCATCGGTAGCCAGTCAGGACACGCCGGATGAAACCGCCGAAGTCCCCCAGAGTGATGATGGCGGTGATGATAGCGGCGATACCGAAGCTGTGGCGAAACCAAAGCGGCAACCGCGCAAGAAAACCGCGGCCAAGGCAAAGGCTGATGATAATGCCAGCGCCACCGATGAGGCTCCGGCAAAGGCTGCACCAAAGAAAGCGGCGACAAAGAAAGCGGGTAAAGCGGCTGGCAAGGCCAGCACGACTGACGCTGACGCGGAAAGCGAAACCAAGGTTGCGCCAAAGAAAAAGCCACGCAAAGCCGCGGCCAAGAAAAGCGCATCCAAATCCGCAACAAAGACCGACACAGTCGTTGAAGCGGCCACGCCAACAAGCAATGGTGCCGACGCAGATGCCACCGCCATTGATGCGCGGGCGCCAATTAGTTCGGCACCGCAGGATGTTGTAGATGTTGATGGTGACA
>JBMZPN010000077.1:0-7433 GCA_049620845.1 Puniceispirillum sp. (SeqCode) | reverse complement strand
TCTTTCATGGCTTCAGTTTCCCGGTTTGGCGAGGCAACCGATCCACTGTCCAGATGGTCACGTCCAATGACTACAGGAGCTGAGAGTTCACCAGTGCGAACCATTTCATTGAAAGCTAGTCCAAGACGGTGACGCACACCAAGACCTACCCAGCAAATGCGCGCGGGCAAACCCTGAAATGAAATTCGTTCCCGCGCCATATCCAGCCAGTTATGCAAATGAGCATCATCAACCAGTTCTTTGACTTTAGCATCAGTCTTGAAAATATCCTCCGGATCACCGGAAAGCGCACACCAGCGGAACGGCCCAATACCGCGACAGAATAAGGGACGAATATAGGCCGGAACAAACCCCGGAAAACTGAACGCTGTTTCTAGCCCTTCTTCTAATGCCACCTGACGGATATTGTTGCCATAATCGAGTGTCGGCACCTTATCATTCCAGAAATCGACCATGGCTGCTACATGGCTTCTCATCGAAAGCCTTGCTGCTGCCTCAACTTCCTTGGGGTGTGTCTCCTGCTTTGCGCGCCATTCGGCAATATTCCAGCCCTGTGGCAAATAACCATGTAACGGATCATGTGCTGACGTTTGGTCAGTTACGATATCTGGCCTGACACCGCGCTTAACAAGCTCTGGGAAAATATCAGCCGCATTGCCAATCAAAGCAACAGACTTAGCCATCCCAGCGGCTGTCCAGTCGTTGATCATTGCAAGGGCTTCATCCAGCGAATGCGTTTTTTCGTCCACATAACCAGTCCGTAACCGAAAATCCGCGCGTGTTTCATCACATTCGACAGCAAGGCAACAGGCACCTGCCATCACTGCGGCTAATGGCTGTGCACCGCCCATGCCACCAAGTCCGGCAGTCAGAATCCAGCGTCCTTTGAGATTACCTTCATAATGCTGGCGACCCGCTTCGACAAAGGTCTCATAAGTTCCCTGAACAATGCCCTGTGTACCAATATAAATCCATGAACCTGCAGTCATCTGGCCATACATTGCGAGTCCACGCTTATCAAGTTCATTGAAATGATCCCAGTTCGCCCAATGTGGTACAAGGTTGGAATTGGCAATCAGAACGCGTGGTGCGTCACTATGTGTACGAAACACCCCTACCGGTTTTCCCGATTGGATGAGCAAGGTTTGATCAGACTCCAGACTACGTAAAGAGTCTACAATTTTATCAAAATCTTCCCATGTGCGTGCGGCTCTGCCAATGCCACCATAGACCACAAGGGCATGTGGATTTTCCGCAACATCGGGATGTAAATTGTTCATCAGCATGCGTAATGGTGCTTCGGTCAGCCAACTTTTAGCAGTAATTTCAGTGCCTGTAGCTGGAAAAACGTCCCGTATATTATGTCTTGAGTCCTGCATCACAAGCTCCCCTCAGTTAATTATCTGCTTTGCCCAAGAATATATTCAGGCAAGTCAAATCCGGTTAAAAGTTTACCATCCGCAATCATCGAGGCTGCTGCTTCAAGGTCATTTGCCATATAGCGATCTTCTGCTAGAGGTGCGATTGTTTCACGTGTCATTGCAATCACCTTTTGCAACGGCAGGCTAGTCTTTAACGGCTTCCGAAATTCTACACCCTGCACGGCGCAAACCAGTTCGATTCCTAGGATGACATTAAGATTGCTGTTCATCCGCATTAGCCGTCTTGCCGCATGTGCTGCCATGCTGACATGATCCTCTTGATTGGCCGATGTCGGAGTGCTGTCTGTTGAACAGGGGTTTGCGAGATGCTTATTCTCGCTCATTAGCGCCGCAGTCGTCACCTCGGCAATCATAAAACCTGAATTCAGCCCGGGATCCATCGTCAGAAATGGCGGCAGATCAAAACTGAGGCTGGGATCAACCATCAATGCCACGCGCCGCTGGGCAATCGCGCCAATTTCGGCAAGGGAAAGCGCGATCTGATCAGCAGCAAAGGCAACAGGTTCAGCATGAAAATTACCGCCTGATACAATCCGTCCCTCACCTACAAGCACAAGCGGGTTATCGGTAACAGCATTGGCTTCAATGGTCAGGGTACGACCGGCAAAATGTAACAAATCCATAGCCGCGCCAGTCACTTGAGGTTGACAGCGAATACAATATGGGTCTTGAACACGGGTATCATCATCACGATGACTTTCGCGAATTTCCGATCCCTGCATGATAGCGCGCTGGCCGCGTGCAACAGCAATCTGTCCGGGATGCCCACGAAGCGTATGAATTTCGTCAACAAGTGGAGCTGTTGATCCCATCATAGCATCTGTCGATAATGCAGCTGTTACAACGCTTGCACTAGCATTACGCCATGCGTCAAACAATGCAGCCAAAGAACAGGCCGTAGAAAACTGCGTGCCGTTAATTAATGCCAGACCTTCTTTTGGCTCTAATATAACCGGTGCTAATCCAGCTTTGGCAAGTGCCTTACCGCCATGCATGATGGTGCCTTCATAATAGGCTTCGCCTTCACCAATCATCACAGCTGCCATATGTGCTAGAGGGGCAAGATCACCCGAAGCACCAACTGAACCTTGAACAGGAATAACCGGCAACACACCCTTATTCACCATTCCGACAATCAGATCTACCGTTTCCCAGACAACACCTGATGCGCCGCGTCCTAATGACAGCAATTTCAACACCATCATCAATCGCGTAGTTCTAGCATCCAGCGCTTTACCAACCCCGCAACAATGCGACAAGATCAGATTGCGCTGTAGCTTTGTCATTTTTTCGGGATCGATAGCGACATTGGCTAGCTTGCCAAAACCAGTATTCACACCATAAACAGCTTCATCACCATTTGCTTTATCTTGTACAAGTGATGCTGCGGCATCAATCGCACTTCGCACATCGGCATGTAATTCAATATGGTCATTACCACGCCAGACATCTTCGAACTGAGCAAGGCTGACTTCACCAGGGATCAATAATATTTTCATATGATCTGCCCTCCAAAAATACGCATGGAAAGCGGATTAAACCCAACACGATAGGAGAGTTCAGCTGGATGCGTTACATTCCATAGCGCCAGATCAGCACGTAATCCGGTGCGTAAAATGCCTGTATCATGGAGACCAAGAGCCTTTGCCGCATTTCTGGTTACGCCCGCCAAAGCCTCTGCAGGCGTCATACGAAACAGGGTACAGCCCATATTCATCGCTAACAGAAGTGAGGTCAGTGGTGATGATCCGGGATTAGCGTCAGTGGCAAGTGCCATCGGTACATCATTTTGACGGAATAAATCTATCGGTGGTTGCTGCGTTTCGCGCAAAGTATAAAATGCACCCGGTAACAATACCGCAACCGTACCAGAAGCACCTAGAGCTTGTGCATCCTCTTCATTGGTATATTCAACGTGATCAACGGACAAAGCCTTATAACGTGCAGCAAGCAAAGCCCCTCCACTTCTGGAGAGTTGTTCGGCATGCAGTTTTACTGGCAGGCCAAGCGCATTAGCAGCGGCAAAGACGCGGTCAATTTGTTCGACATTGAAAGCTATAGTCTCACAAAAACCATCAACTGCATCAATCAGCCCGTCTGCATATCCCTTTTGCATCGCGGGAATGCAAATATCATCAATATATCTATTTGCATCATCTTTATATTCATGAGGCAGGGCATGCGCCCCCAGAAAACTGGTTACAATGCGGACTGGACGCAGATCGGTAATTGCACGCGCCGCCCGCAACATTTTTAGTTCGGTATCAACATCCAGTCCGTAACCTGATTTTATTTCAATCAGACTAACGCCCTCGGAAAGTAAGGCATCAACACGTGGCAAAGCATTTGCGACAAGCTCATTTTCTGACATGTTGCGTGTGGCCGTAACAGTTGACACGATACCGCCACCAGCTTTTGCAACATCAGCGTAACTAGCCCCGTTCAGACGTAATTCAAATTCATTCGCACGATGTCCGCCATGCACTATATGGGTATGGCAATCAATAAATGCAGGCGTCAATAACCTACCTTCAGCGTTGATAACATTAGTATCAGGACTAGCTTTTGGCATAGCAGAAATAGAGCCCAACCCGGTAATAATACCATCTTCAACAGACAGATAACCATCTTCAATGAGGCTGTAGTCAGATCCATCCGCATTGATCAATTTTGGCTCATCCAGCGTTGCCAACACCGCATTTGTTATTAGTGTATTCATGATGGAGCCTTGATTATATCTTACCTTTCTTTTATATGTACATACATAATAATGTGTCAATAGGATTCAGATATGACCACAATTCAAACCTGTTCTGCGCTGCTGCCAGATGGCTGGCATAATGATGTGAGCGTTGAAATTGATAATCATGGGCATATAGCGAACGTTACACCTCAACATCCTGATACATCAGCAGACATACATGTCGCCTACTTGCTACCAGCACCGGTAAACGCACATAGCCATGCGTTTCAATATGCAATGGCCGGTCTCACCGAACGTCGCGGTAAAAATTCCAAGGACAGCTTCTGGACGTGGCGAGATTTGATGTTCCGGTTTCTCGATCAACTAACCCCTGAACATATTGAGTCGATTACCAGCTTTGTTCAGATGAAAATGCTGGAATCTGGCTACGCCACCAATGTGGAATTCCATTATTTACATCATAGCCCCGACGGCACACCTTATGCAACACTTTCAGAAATGGCCGATAGAGTCATTGCAGCGACAGCGCGTACAGGCATTGGATTAACCATGCTTCCCGTCCATTATCAATATGGTGGCTGTGATTTTCGCCCGCTGAATCGTGGACAATGCAGATTTCAAAATGACCTTGATGAGTTTGCCACTTTATGTGACTCAATAAATCATAGCCTAAAAAAACTACCAGATGACACAATGTTCGGCGTTGCGCCTCATAGCCTTCGCGCCGTTGCACCAGATAGTTTTGCCGATAGCCGCCAACTTGCCAATGGAGGCCCTTATCATATGCATCTTGCCGAACAAATCCCCGAAGTCGATGAAGTTGTACATTATCTTGGCGCACGACCAGTGGAATGGGTTCTGGATAACATGGATATTGACGATGGCTGTTGCTTCATACATTGCACGCAGATGAAACCACATGAAACGGCAAGCCTTGCCCAAAGCGGCGCGATTGCCGGACTGTGCCCGATTACTGAAGCCAGCCTAGGAGACGGAATCTTCGATGGGGTAAACTGGTTTGCCGCACAGGGTAAAATTGCCATCGGCTCTGACTCTAATATCCGTATTTCCTTGTCTGAAGAAATGCGAAGCCTTGAATATTCACAACGGCTTCGCGATCATTCACGTGCCGCCCTTGCTACAGACAACTTATCAACAGGCCGACATATTTTTGAAGCTGTAACAGCTGGTGGCGCAAAAGCGGCTGGTCGCAAAACCGGGCAGATTGCTAGTGGTTACTTGGCTGATCTGATGGCGCTGGATGGAACCGCCATTAATCTTGCTGGCCGCACTGGTGATGCTATATTAGATAGCTTTGTGTTCGCTGGCGATGATCAGTTGGTGTCTGATGTCTGGTCTGCAGGCAGGCATTTGGTAAGTCAAGGAATACATCATAATCATGACGCCATAACAAAGGCCTACCACACCACTATTTTGTCGCTAAAGGATATCGTATGAGCAAATCTGTCCGCAGAAACTGGCAGGATGTCATGTCGGAGCTTGAACAGCGCATCTATTCTCGGCAATGGCAGCCTGGTGATTTAATTCCGACCGAAGCTGATCTTGCAGTTGAATTTGGGTGCGCGCGCGTGACTATGAATCGGGCGCTTCGCACGCTTGCCGAAACAGGTTTGCTAGATCGACGACGCAAAGCTGGCACGCGTGTTACAGTGAATCCAACCAGTAAAGCAACACTGCAAATTCCCGTAATCCGTAGCGAGATTGAAGCCCTAGATTATAGCTATGGATACCATCTTCTACATCAACAGATCGAAACAGCACCTGACGATATTACAGATGTTTTTGATGTGCCCGCATATACCCAGCTGTTACATGTGAAATCTTTACATAGCGCCGATAACAAACCCTATGTAATCGAGGATAGATGGATCAATCTTGTTGCGCTGCCGCATCTTGCAGATGTCAGCTTTGCCGCGCTTAGTGCAAATGAATGGCTGTTACAAAATACCCCATTTACGCATGGCGAT
This sequence comes from Puniceispirillum sp. (SeqCode), assembly GCA_049620845.1. GTDB lineage: Bacteria > Pseudomonadota > Alphaproteobacteria > Puniceispirillales > Puniceispirillaceae > Puniceispirillum. The sequence continues at coordinate 1,299 of JBMZPN010000077.1, read as the reverse complement.
ATAAGCTTTGGTGCTGCCAATGCCAACACTGAAGAAGCCGACACACTGCATATCAAAGCTGGGGCGGCGCTGTTCATGATCGAACGGACAACCCGTGATCGGAATACTGGCATTGATGATTCAAGTTCTAGCGATATAGCCCTGACCAATGTGCGACTGCTTTTCAGGCCGGGTTATCAGGCGCATGCCAAATTATAGAGACCTGTTTTAAAGTATGATGTTAGGTGATAATGTTTTGATAAGACGTTTCAAGTTATCAGATAAAGATGCTGGATGGTTATTTTCGTTTGTTTGAAGGGTGCTGAGGCTTAATGCCTCTGGCAAAACCAAAGTCAAAATTAATAGCTAGCGCTAAAATCCAGTAAGAACCAATCCGCATTTGCCGAGGCATCACGATGCATTATGATCCCAGACACGATACATGCCCACTTCCCTACTCACCTTTCAAATCTTGCACGGTACCTCGGCCAATAGGTTGGCTTTCGACAATTTCACGCCACGGTGTTGTCAATCTCGCGCCTTACAGCCAATGGCAGAACCTGACATTTGATCCTCCGTTAGTGATGTTTGCTGCTAATCAGTTGAGTAGCGGCGAACGCAAACATACAGTGGTCAATGCCGAGGAAACCGGATGGTTTGTTTGGAACATGGCAACATATGACCTCCGCGAAGCTGTGAATATTTCAGCTATGGAAGTTCCTGCCAATGTAAATGAATTTGAACAAGCGGGTGTTACCGCTATTCCTTCCATTGACGCACCTTGCCCAAGGGTCAAAGAAAGCCCTGCACATTTTGAATGCAGATATCTCTCAACGCACCGACTTCCCGGTAATTCTCCTCATGGCTGGGTAGAGGTCGTTTATGGTGAAGTCGTCAGGATTCATGTTGATGATGCGGTACTTACCAAAGATGGCAAAATGGATATTCCAAAAATTCGTCCATTAGCGCGGCTTGGCTATTATGACTATACTTCCGTTACAGACGTGTTTGAAATGCGTATCCCAGGTGCATCAGAGGCAACCGCAGATGGTTTGGAAGGCAAAAAGTAATAAGGGGGTTTCAGTTGCTAGTTAGCTTCAACTTCAGAAATCATACAGATCATTTCAAACATTATTGCTGCAGCAACCATTGATGTTATCTGATTTGGATTATCTTTTGTTGGCATCAAGCACACAACATCGCCTCCAATTATGTTCATACCGCGAACCGCATGCAAAAGTTCCTTGGCTTCATCCATAGAAAAGCCATTAACGCCGGGCTCTATATTTGCCACAGCTGGCGCAACAGATGGATCGAGAC
>JBMZPN010000076.1:0-7480 GCA_049620845.1 Puniceispirillum sp. (SeqCode) | reverse complement strand
GAGATTTCGGCCTATTCCGACAGCGATAACATCGCATATGAAGTCTCGGATGAGGTAGCAACAGAATGGCAATTTCACCTGAAATTCCCGTTTGTAGGATCTGTATTTGAAAATCCGCCAGCCATGCCGATAGCCGAGCAGGATATGAATTATCTAAGCCAGGTTTTAATGATGTTGCAGCATTTTAGAGAAGAAGTTTTTATTCCGGCTGCAGGCATAAAATAACCCCCTCAGGGTCAGCCCTGAGAGGGTATAGATTTAATCTAATCTGAAGGGATTAGTAAGAGTAATACATCTGGAATTCAATTGGATGTGGCGCATGTTCAAGCGCGATAACCTCTTCCATCTTCAGCTCGATAAAGGCATCGATCTGGTCATCTGTAAACACATTCCCTTCGGTCAGGAAGGCGCGATCCGCATCCAGACTTTCAAGTGCTTCACGCAGAGATGCACAAACAGTCGGGATCTTTGCCAATTCTTCTGCTGGCAAATCATACAGATCCTTGTCCATCGCATCGCCAGGATGGATTTTATTGCGGATACCGTCCAGACCAGCCATCAGCATTGCAGAGAACGCCAGATACGGGTTTGCTGTTGCATCCGGGAAGCGAACTTCAACGCGCTTGCCCTTGGGGTTTGATACAAACGGGATACGGCAAGAAGCAGAACGGTTACGCGCGGAATATGCCAGCAGAACCGGCGCTTCAAAACCTGGTACCAGACGCTTGTAGCTGTTTGTTGACGGGTTGGTGAACGCATTCAATGCTTTTGCGTGCTTGATGATACCGCCAATATAATATAGCGCATTTTCAGACAGGTCAGCATAGCCGTTTCCTGCAAATAATGGCTTGCCATCTGCCCATAGTGACTGGTGTACATGCATTCCAGAACCGTTATCGCCAGCGATAGGCTTTGGCAGGAAGGTCGCAGACACGCCATAGGCATGGGCAACCTGATGCACCGCATATTTATATAGCTGCATGTTATCCGCGGTTTCCAGCAATGTGCCGAACTTCATGCCCAGCTCATGCTGTGATGGGGCAACTTCATGGTGATGCTTTTCAACAGGCACGCCCATATCAGCCATAACCGCCAGCATTTCTGAACGAATATCCTGTCCTGAATCAATAGGTGGCACTGGGAAATAGCCGCCTTTAACACCAGGGCGATGACCCATATTGCCTTCTTCATAATCACGCGCAGAGTTGTATGGACCTTCAACAGAATCAACTTTGAACATGGCGCCGTTCATGGATACGTCAAATTTCACATCTTCAAAGATGAAAAATTCAGCTTCCGGGCCAAAAAAGGCAGTTTCGGCAATGCCTGCAGACTGCATATAGTTCAATGCCGCCTTGGCGGTACCGCGCGGGTCACGCTCATAGGCTTCATTTGTGATCGGGTCAAGAACGTCACAGAACAGGGCCAGTGTAGGCTGGGCAAAAAACGGGTCGATATAGGCCCGCTCCAGATCTGGCATCAATGTCATGTCTGACTCGTTAATCGCTTTCCAACCTGCGATGGAGGAACCATCAAACATAAAGCCTTCATTCAGCGCTTCTTCATCGATTGTTTCGATGTGCTGTGTTACGTGCTGCATTTTACCGCGTGGGTCTGTAAACCGCAGGTCAACAAAGGAAATATCATTTTCCTTGATCATATCCATGATTTTCTTTGCACCAGACATCATTTATTCCTTTCTGTATGTCTTTAACTTCTTTTCCGGTTTTCCTGACCGAAAGAGAGCCGTTTCACTGCCTGTCTATACAGCCAGCTTTGTCTGTCAATAAATTATATCGCTTCGCCGCCAGTTTCGCCTGTACGGATCCGGATAGCTTCATCAATGGTAGAGATAAAGATTTTGCCGTCGCCAATTCGCCCTGTTTTTGCGGCATTTTGAATGGCTTCTACAACCTGATCGGCCATGCTGTCTTCAACAACCACTTCGATCTTCACTTTTGGCAGGAAATCGACAACATATTCTGCGCCGCGATAAAGCTCGGTATGGCCTTTTTGCCGGCCAAACCCCTTGGCTTCCAAAACTGTGATACCCTGAATGCCAACGTCATGCAGCGCTTCTTTGACCTCATCAAGCTTGAAGGGTTTGATGATAGCTTCAATTTTTTTCATAAATATGGTCGCTTTCTTTCATTTAAGTTTATGACAAGCGTTTGGGTTTAAGCGCCAGCAGGCGGCAGCAAAAACCCAATATGATATCTTGTCCTAGACAATTTAACTAATCCAGTGCAAGTCCTGCTTATGGTGCAGGTATTTCAGACCATAATTGCCTATAATTTAGGCACTATGTTCTAGCTGGTATTTTTGGGATTATCGGCGATCATTTTCGCCAGCCGTTCAACCGCCTCGGTGATAGCTGCATCGGAGTTTGCACAGGACAGGCGGACATAGCCCTCGCCAAAGCCGCCAAAAGAAGTGCCAGAGATACAGGCAACCCCATATTCCTCCAGCGCGATATCCTGAAATTGATGCGAGGTGAAACAGCTATCGCTGATATTTGCAAATACATAAAATGCCCCGCCAGGTGCCTGACATCTGACGCCATCAAGATTATTCAGCAATTTGGTAATCAGGCTGCCACGACGGCGAAAAGCGGTCAGCATATCCTCGACACAGGACTGGTCGCCTTTCAGGGCGGCTTCGGCAGCATGCTGGGTAGGTGCGTTCACACAGGAATGAAAATTCACCGCTAGCCTGTCTGCATAATCAATCAGCCGTTCTGGCCAAATGCCATAGCCAATACGCCAGCCAGTCATTGCATAGGTTTTTGACCAGCCATTTAGCACAATTAGCCGATCCTGAATTTCTGGATAGGTTAACAGCGAAAGAGGGGCGGTATCGAAAACCAAACGGTCATAAATTTCATCTGACAGAATCGTTACATGCGGGAAATCTGCCAGCCCTTTTACAAATTTGTCCATTTCTGCGCGCGGCGTGATACCGCCAGTTGGATTCGCAGGGGAATTTACGATGACCAGGCTGGTCTTATCGGTAATTTTGGACAGCACATCTTCTGCATCAAAGGCAAAGCCCTTTTCTTCGACAAGGCCGTAGGAAACAGATTTCGCACCGCTATAATTAATAGCTGACTGATAAATCGGAAAACCGGGATCCGGGGTCAGAATTTCATGGCCCGGCCCGCCAAGCAGCATCATCGCGGTGAACATCACAGGTTTGCCTCCCGGCACAATCTGGATGCGGCTTACATCCGGGCGCACGCCATAGCGTTGCTGTGCATCTTCGGCGACTGTCTCGCGCAGGCTCATCAATCCCATTGAGGGGGTGTAGCCATGTGCGCCATCTTGCAGGGCTTTCATTCCGGCTTCAACAATATGCTCTGGTGTTCTGAAGTCAGGCTGGCCAATACCAAGATTAATGATATCTTTTCCAGATGCGCTCAGGGCGCCAGCTCTGGCCAATACACCAAAAGCTGATTCTGTTCCCAAATTCTCGGCGGATGCATTCAACATTTCTAGACGTTTTCCTTATCTTTAAATCCCGTACCTATTCCCGACACACCGCCCTTATTTCGCCAAAAGCCGGCATTGCGAGCCATAGTAGAGCGCAAAAACCATCAGGGGAATACCCCAACTGATTTAAAAAAACCTTTCACAAGGCATTGACCCAATTTTCAGTTTTGCATATTAAATCCTTGAAGTTCGATTTGACGAGCTTTTTTGTGGCGGGTGTAGCTCAGTTGGTTAGAGCGCCAGTTTGTGGTACTGGATGTCGCCGGTTCAAATCCGGTCACTCGCCCCACTTTTTTTCCGGCCATACTTTTTCAAACAATTCAGGTTTTTTGCCGCCTTTTCGTGCTGAAAATCACCTCAATTACCGCTAAAAATCAACGCCGGGTGTGTTTATGGTTGACGCTAGGGCATATTTTCGAGTACCGATGCCGAGCTATATGACAAATATTTTGCGGGCGTGGCGAAATTGGTAGACGCGCCAGATTTAGGTTCTGGTATCTAGCGATGTGGGGGTTCAAGTCCCTCCGCCCGCACCACAGCTTCTCACCAAACAGGCATGCAGACGTTAGACTATTTTTCGGCGAACGTCAGGAGCAGAGGCTGCATTCAACATCACGGCTAGGCGACATTACGTCAATATGGCAATGATAATTGGTGCGATACATGCATAACGCCATAAGCGCATCAACATGATGGCGCGTCACCATCTAACACACTGGGCATGATAAGGGCATAATAATGAACATCACTGAAACTCTAAATAAAGGTCTTGAGCGTGAATATGAAATCGTGCTTAGCGATGCAGAATTATCTGCAAAAATCACCGCACGGCTAGATGAGGTTGGCCAGACAGCAAATATCCCGGGCTTCAGACCGGGCAAGGTGCCTGCCGCCGTTGTAAAGGCGCGTTTCGGTGATCAGGTTAAAGGCGAGGTTATCCGCACTGCCCTTGATGATGCCGCAAAAGATGCGATTGAAACAAATGAATTGAAGCTGGCTAGCCAGCCACGTCTGGATATTGTCAGCTTTGAAGATGGCAAGGATTTGGTCGCAAAATTGATGGCCGAGGTAATGCCTGAGATTACTATTCCTGATCTGGCAACACTTGATGTTGAGCGCCCGACCATGTCGGTTGCAAAAGAAGAAATTGACGCCACCCTTCAGCGTCTGGCAGATGAAAATCGCCCGACAACAAAGGTTGAAACAAAGCGCAAGGCAAAATCAGGCGATGTTGTGCTGATTGATTTCACCGGCCGGATTGATGGCGAGGCTTTTGAAGGCGGGTCTGCAACAGACCACATGCTTGAGCTAGGCTCAAACAGCTTTATTCCCGGTTTTGAAGACGGGCTTATCGGTGCAGAAGCTGGCCAGACAATTGATGTGAAGGTAACGTTCCCCGAAGATTATCAGGCAGCGCATCTGGCAGGCAAGCTGGCCATATTTGAATGTCCGGTCAAAGAAATCCATGAACGTGGTGATGCCAAAATTGACGATGAGTTGGCCAAAAAGCTAGGCTTTGACGATCTGGCTGCACTTACTACGGCTGTAGATGGCCAGCTAGGCCAGCAACATGCGCAGGCATTAAGAGCAGCCGTGAAAACAAATATTCTGGACGGTCTGGCAGAGACGGTCGATTTTGACGTGCCGCCATCTTTATATAGTTCGGAGTATGAGGCAGTTATCCGTGCCATGAAGCCAGAACTTGCCCAGCATAATCACGACCATGACCACGATCATGACCATGACCATGACCATGACCATGACCATGATCACACGCACGAGTCACTTGATGCCAGCCTGACAGATGATGAAAAGTCAGAAGCGAATGACATCGCCATGCGCCGTGTGCGTCTTGGCTTGCTAGTCACGGAAATTGGCCAGCAGGCAAATGTCGAAGTCACAGAAGAAGATGCGCGGATTGCCGTATTTGAACAGGCACGCCGCTTCCCGGGGCAGGAGCAGCAGGTACTGGAATATTACCAGAATAATCCTGATGCGATGAAACAGCTGGCAGGCCCGCTTTTTGAAGAAAAAGTGATGGATTATATTCTCGAGATCGCAAATGTCACCGATGTAGAAACAACAGCCGAAGCGTTATATGCCGAAGCTGAAGCATCAGCGGCAAGACCTGCTGCCAAGAAGGCGGCAAAGAAGACGGCTAAAAAGGCAGCAAAATCTACTGCGAAGAAAGCAGCTGCAAAAAAGCCGGCAGCGAAAAAAGCAGCGAAAAAAGCCGCCAAGAAAGCTGCGGCCAAAAAATAATTTTTTGCAATCTGCAAAAAAATACAGCCAAACCATATCGTCAGTCCTGTTTAGGGCTGGCGATTTTTCATTTAATACCTATCTAGATAGCATGATGGCGGTTTGATGCGCTAATTCATCCGGTCACACACCGGAGGATTTGACAGAGATAAAATAAGGTGTCAGACACATCAATAAGATGACATGAAATATGAATTATGTTCAGATGTGGTCAGATAAGCAGGCCTGCAAGTTGCAGGATAAAAGTGAATTTCAGGACAACTGGCATTGTGCTGAAATCAGGTAAAGGAACGAAGAAGAATGATTGAGCCTACAAATTTGAATCTGGTGCCGATGGTAATCGAACAGACAGGCAGGGGAGAGCGGTCATTTGACATCTTCTCGCGCCTGCTAAAAGAGAGGATCATCTTTCTAAACGGCCCTGTTGAAGACAATATGGCTTCGCTTGTATGCGCCCAGCTTCTATTTCTTGAATCAGAAAACCCGAATAAGGATATCTACATGTATATCAATTCTCCGGGCGGGGTGGTGACATCCGGTCTGGCGATTTATGACACCATGCAGTATATCCGCCCGGATGTGGCAACTGTATGTATGGGACAGGCGGCCTCAATGGGATCGTTATTGTTGACCGCAGGTGCCAAGGATAAGCGCTATTCATTGCCACATGCGCGTATTATGACACATCAGCCCTCAGGCGGTTTTCAGGGTCAGGCAACAGATATCGAGATTCACGCCAAGGAAATTATCAATTTGCGTGGCAGATTGAACGCCATTTATGAAAAACATTCAGGCAAGACAATCAAGCAAATTGAAAAAATCATGGAAAGAGATACCTTCATGTCGCCAGAAGAAGCGCTGGATATGGGGTTGATTGACGAGGTTGTAACAGAACGGCCAGACGCTTCATAATCCTGATTAATAACAGGCTGGAAACTGTCATGATGTTTACAGGCAGGTCACAAAGTTGACATCTGGCATGTTTTTTGTTGAGAAACCATAAAAGCCCTGTCTAATATAAAGAAGACAAGATAAAGATGACCAAAACCTAGATGGCAGGGCAATCACCGCATAACGCAGGCATCATCTCGCTGGAAAAATAACATGGCAAAATCAGAAGACGAAAATTCATCCACCCTTTATTGCTCATTTTGCGGAAAGAGCCAGCATGAGGTGAGAAAACTGATAGCAGGCCCGACTGTGTTCATCTGTGATGAATGTGTCGAGCTATGTATGGATATTATCAGGGAAGAACATAAGGGCAGCATCGAGAAAAGTCATGATGGCGTACCAACACCTGCTGAAATTAACAAGGTGCTTGATGATTACGTCATCGGTCAGGCAAAAGCCAAACGTGTATTGTCTGTGGCGGTACATAATCATTATAAACGGCTTGCAAATGAAGGCCAGACAGGCGAGATCGAGATCGCCAAGTCGAATATCCTGCTGGTAGGGCCTACTGGCTGCGGTAAGACATTGCTTGCACAGTCTCTGGCACGGATGCTTGATGTCCCGTTTACCATGGCTGATGCAACCACGCTGACTGAAGCTGGCTATGTTGGCGAAGATGTCGAGAATATTATTCTGAAACTGTTGCAAGCCTCTGACTATAATGTTGAAAAAGCACAACGTGGAATAGTTTATATCGACGAGGTTGATAAGATTAGTAGAAAATCTGAGAATCCATCCATTACAAGAGATGTGTCTGGAGAAGGAGTTCAGCAAGCTTT
>JBMZPN010000075.1:0-7624 GCA_049620845.1 Puniceispirillum sp. (SeqCode) | reverse complement strand
TATTGATAAAGACCGGATTGAATCGGCGCGCAACGCGATACCGGCAATCACAACACAGCCAATGTTAAAACCGACTAAACATTGCTAGTCATGCACGCATAGCAATTGTGAAACCGCCTAGGCGAGACCCTTATCACCCATCAGCATATATTTCTGTGCACGATCGGCGATTAACGCTTCGCTACTCATACCTGCCATTGATTTAAGCTGGTTTTCGAATGAGTCACCCAATGCCGTAATCGCCGCGACTTGATCGCGATGTGCGCCGCCAAGTGGCTCAGTCACAACATCATCAACAACGCCAAGCTGCTGCATATAGTCTGACGTGATCCGCAAGGCTTCAGCCGCATCCTTGGCATGTTCGCCGCTACGCCACAGGATCGATGCGCATCCTTCAGGTGAAATCAGGCAATAGATCGCATGTTCAAACATGACAACACGATTACCGGCCGCCAGTGCGATAGCGCCACCAGAACCACCCTCACCAATGATCGCGGCTACCATCGGGGTTGGCAGACGCATACAGGCACGGATCGATGTTGCAATCGCTTCGGCCTGACCACGCTCTTCGGCACCACGCCCGGGATAGGCACCGGCAGTGTCAATAAAGCTTAGAACCGGCAGACCAAAGCGGCCAGCAAGTTCCATCAGGCGGGTTGCCTTGCGATAACCTTCGGGGCGCACCATGCCGAAATTACATTTAATGCGTTCTTCGGTTGTGCTGCCTTTTTCGGTACCCATAACCATGACCGACTGGCCACGGAACCGCGCCATACCCGCGATCACCGCATGATCTTCGGCATAATTGCGATCACCGGCAAGCGGGGTGAAATCATCAAATAGCTGATCGACAATACCACGCACTTTCGGACGTTCTGGATGCCGTGCAACCTGAACCTTTTCCCAGGCACCCAGCTTTTCATAGGTCTGCTTGAGTTCGCGCTCGATACGGGTCTGTAATTTACCGATTTCATCGGCAATATTGATAGTACCGTCTGTCGTCATATGACGGAGTTCTTCAACCTTGCCTTCAAGGCTGGCAATAGGTTTTTCAAAATCAAGAAAATGTCGCATGCATAAATCCTAATAAGTGCGTTTTCATCTTAACTATCTTGCGTCTTTGTGGCAAGGGGATGCGCGCTGGCGACCAAACCGGCAAGCCGGTCAGGACGTGTCGCTGTATAAATTTGCGTGGTTGTAATATCGGCATGGCCAAGCAACGTTTGCAGACTTCGTAAATCGGCACCACGATTAAGCATATGCGTTGCAAAGGAATGGCGTAACACATGCGGGCTGACACGATCAGGGTTGATACCCGCCGCCACTGCCAGAGATTTCAGCAATCCCGCAAATTGGTGCCGCGTCATTGGCCCGTCCCCCATCGGAAACAGATAATCGGACATAAGCGCCGCCGCATCGCGGTCGCGTATCCCGATCCAGTGTTGCACGGCCACCTTTGCCGCATCCCCCAGCGGCACCACGCGTTCACGCCCGCCTTTACCTGTGACCAGAAGGCTTTCGGGATTTCGCCGGAACTGGGCAACCTGTAACTTAACGACTTCGCTAACGCGCAGGCCGGTTGCGTAGAAAATTTCCAGAATTGCCCGCGCCCGCGCCGCCACCCATTCAGGCTCCAGAGCATTGGCCGCCTTCAATAGCGCAACCACCTCATCCTCGGTCAGACTTTTGGGTGCTGGTGCTGGTACAGAGGGGCTGTCGATCCAGCGCATCGGGTTATCGGGGCGCATATTATCTTCGACAAGCCAGCCCATGAATTGCCGCAGGGCACTAAGCCGCCGTGCCACCGAACGCGCCGACAAACGACGCGCATGCCATATATGAATGACATGCCGGACATCATCGACAGTTGCCATATATAGGGGCTTTTTATTGTCGAGCATGATCACCGCGGCATCATGCAAATCGCGCCGATAGGCCGCCAGCGTGTTGGCCGCCGACGCACGATCAGCTGATAAAGCCTGCAAAAACCCCTCGATATGAATATTATCTTCAGGATTGATGGATGCGGTTCTACCCGGCATGTCACCCCCGTATGATCCGGTTATTTTGCTTCAATTCCTGTGGCCTGACTTAGTTGTCAGCCTGCATTCTCATCCTGCATATCAGACACAAATTGTGCCATCAGATGCGCACTGGCAATTTCACGCATCAGGCGCATCGCGGCCTGATCCTGTCCGACATCGCGCAAATATGTGATCACAAGGCCAGCATCAACCGGATCAATATTGGTAAAATCGGTTGATTGCAGTAACCAGCTTGCCAGCAGAATGGTTTCGGCAACGCGTTTCTTTTCAGCCGCCTCGCCGCAGGCTTTTAGCAGAATAGGCGACAGTTTTTCCCGGCTATAGGCAGTATGGGTGCCGCTTTGAAGCAGGTCAAACCAGGATATGTCTGGGGCGGCGATACCTGCTGCCTGTAAAAGTGGTTGCAGATGCCATGTATCAAGCGTCTGCATGGTATCGGCATCCCAGACATCACCTGCCTCTAACGTCAGCAAGGTGCGGATATGGCTGGCTATCGGGTTTGTACTTTCCAGTATCGCTGGTACCGTCGCCGGATCAGCCAATGCCAGCAAAACATCTATATCGGCCAGAATGGCTTCGTCAGGCATTGTCACAGTTGGCACGGTAATGACGGCGTTTTCACCTTCACCTTCCTCATCATTAAATCCGGATGATGTCAGCGTTGCATTATCGGTCAAAACGGCTTCGGCCAGTACCGGCGTTACTGTTTGTGATTGCATAACCTCAAGCGCATTGGTGGCCAGCTCGGCATATAGCGGCAACATCAGGCTTCCGTTGCCAGCCGTAATTTCACGTTTCATCGCCGCAACGATCAGGCCAAAAACCGCATTGCTCTCATCAACATCAAGTGCACGCCACGCCATTGCCGAAGTCAGCGCACTGACCTCACTATCAAGACGGGCAAGTGCCGCTTGTGGGTTATCTTCATTATCACCGGCACTGCGCCACAATTTACCTGCTTCGCGCGGTGACACCAGACCGCGCTGCAAGCCGTCATAGGTCGAAACCATACGCGCATCATCGCTCAGATAGCGAAGCGATGTTATCGTCTGTGCCATTTGCGGCGGCATGATGGCAATGCCTTCAATCGGGATTGGGCGGTGCAGAGCTTCCATCAGAACAATATGAATTGTATCGAGTGTTGTCGGGTCGATATCGTCAAAAACGTTACCGGTAAATAATTCATCAACCAGTCCCATAAAGGTTGGATCACCCATACCTGTCGCCGCCAGCACATCCGCGGCAAAGCGTGCCGAACTCATATCACCTTGCACGGCATCACATATGACTTTGGCCTGATGCCAGAACGGATCAAGTGTCATCTCGATCTGGGCGGCGACAGTCGCACAGGCAATATCATCACGCCTGCTCATCAGGTGATGTTCGACAAGCCAGCGTTTCCAGCTAGACCATTTCTCATTATCGGGAAGCTGTTCGACCAGCATGGCCAGATCATTTGAACGCCCGGCACGCGCTAGCCATGCTAGACGCGCCCGCACCAGATCAGCCGCGATCATATTGGCACCCATTGGCGGCACCGACTGTCGTGCCACAACATCATAGGCCAAAGCCGACAAGCTAGGAGACTGGTTAGCTACCGCACCATTTTCAAGCAGAAAAGCGGCATTCTTGGCAGGTGTTCCCCGCCAGATCAGACTATCAAGGGTGCTGTCCTGCGGGGCAGCGTCACTGACACCAATTGCAGCAAGACCAACATCGGAAATCTTGCGGCGGCCAAGCTTGGCACTGCCATAGGCGGCGCTGGTACTTTCCAATGTCTGAATTTCAGTATCCGCCTGGGCATCACGTACGGTGGCGGCTGTGGTGTCTTGTGATGTGGTTATATCAGCTTGTTCACTATCCGGACCTGTGGTGGCGTTCTGGTTTTCGGCGTCAACACCCAGTGAAGGCGCAAGCGAGCTTGCTGCATCATCATCAGCCAGTTTTGACGCATCATAAACAATGGCCTCGGTTTGATTATCACCAGCCGTTGTTGATGTGGTACCAAGCGTGATCAGATCTAGCGGTTTGGTGGAACCGCTACTGGTAGTATCCTGCGCCAAAGCATGCATTGACGCCAGAGACGTCAGCGCAACAAGCATTCCTGCTAAAAAGACGGGCTGACTATTTCGGAAGATTTTCATTCGGAATAACCTTATTAACAACAACAGTAGGTGCAGGAATCTGCCAGCCTGACAGGGCAATCAATCCGGCTGATGCCAGTCCGATGAAGAAAATCAAAAAAATAGCAATACGTGTCATATTATCTCCAACCGCAAAGGTAAGACTGTCTTGTCACTATCCTACAACCCAAAATTCGATAATCCGATATTAATTAATAAGGTATGTATGGCCAGATTATGTCGTTAATAGGGCAAATATTCTACCCTATTATACTTTTGACCTGTATAAGCGCAAAAACTATGTCATTAAAGGCCGATAACATGGCTGGCACTTTTGCAGGGCTTGGCCTATTCCCCTCGATCATATCTGGGCGTATAAGAAAGACTATGGAACAAAAAATACAAAATCCGCGCGTCATGCCAGAATCGCTGGCACATGATTATGCTGGCGCTCCCATCACGCGCCCTATCGCTCTGGTCGGTTTAATGGGCTGTGGCAAATCAATGGTCGGGCGTAATCTGGCTGCCATGTTTCAGATTCCTTTTGCCGATAGCGATACCGCCATCGAACGCGCCGCTGGTGTGACAGTTGCCGATATTTTTGATCTGGCAGGCGAGGCCAAATTCCGCGAAATGGAATATCGCGAGATCGAGATTTTGCTTGGTGGCACCCCCGCCGTCATTGCCACTGGTGGCGGTGCCTTTTGCCAGCCGGATACAGCGGCATTGTTGCGCGACAAAGCGTTTGTTGTGTGGTTGAAAGCCAAACCTGAAACATTGTTGTCGCGGATTGGCAATGTTGATAGCCGCCCGCTTTTACACAGCAAGCATAGTCAGAAACAGGGTAATGAAACGCCGATTGAAATTCTGACGCGTCTAAATAAGGTCAGATCACCTTTTTACGAGCAGGCGCATCTGCATGTGAACACAAACGGCCTCAGCAAACGACAAGCCGCATCCAAAGTCATGAATGCCATTGTCGAAAATCTGCCCACCACCAATATGGCGAAAGGCGCATAGGTCACATATGCAAAACAACGCAAAGCTCACAGTTGGCCTTGGTGATCGCGCCTATGACATTGTCATCGGATCGGATCTGCTGGCGCAGGCAGGTGATATTCTTGGTTCGATTGCCGCTGACCGACATATTGTTATTATCAGCGACGAACAGGTTGCCGCTTTGCACCTTGCCACATTACAGGCCAGCCTGACCAAAGTAGCGCGGAAAATTGACGCTTTGACTGTACCAGCTGGCGAAGCCAGCAAGTCGATGTCGGTGCTGGCGCGGTTGCTTGATGATATTCTGGCGCTTGGCGTTGATCGGTCTGTTCTGCTCATTGCTTTTGGTGGCGGTGTCATTGGTGATCTGGCCGGCTTTGCAGCCGCCAGCCTGTTGCGTGGCGTCGATTTTGTGCAGATCCCAACATCGCTTCTGGCACAGGTCGATAGCTCGGTTGGCGGCAAAACCGGTGTAAATGCGGCCAAAGGTAAAAATCTGATCGGCGCATTTTACCAGCCTAAAGCCGTACTTGCCGATACGGCGCTTCTGGCTAGCCTGCCACCACGTGAACTGCGCGCCGGTTTTGCCGAAGTCATTAAATATGGATTACTGGGTGACCGCGACTTTTTTGAATGGCTAGAGGCCAATGGACAAAATGTGCTGGCGCTTGACGATGCGGCAATCGCGCATGCTGTCTATACATCATGCGCCGCCAAAGCACGTATTGTCGAAGCTGATGAGCGCGAAATCGGTCAACGCGCCTTGTTGAATCTGGGTCATACCTTTGCCCACGCCTTTGAAGCCGAAGCCCAATATGATGGCCGATTACTGCATGGCGAGGCTGTTGCGGCTGGTATGGGGCTTGCTTTTGACCTGTCAGTTGCGCTTAATATTTGTAATGGACAGGATGCAAGCCGGTGTAAAGCCCAGTTGGAAGCAAGCGGATTGCCAAGCGGATTGTCAAATCTGCCAGCAGGACGCGCATCAGCAGAAACCCTGCTCGGTCATATGAAGCACGATAAAAAAGTCAAAGACGGCACTATGCATTTTGTTCTGGTACGATCGATTGGTGATGCTTTTGTCAGTGGAGATGTACCGCCCGAAACCGTTTTAGCCTTGTTGGAGTAGGCACACCGTGATGAATGATAGTTTGTGGACTATCTCAGCCCTAATTATTTTTTTGATTCTGGCGTCAGCCTTTTTTTCCAGCGCCGAGACTGCCTTGACCGCTGCCTCTGATGCGCGCATGCGGCAACTCGCCAACAAGGGCAATAAAAATGCCAAAACTGTCGAAGCCCTACGCGCTGATCGGGAAGGGCTGATCGGGGCGATCCTGATTGGCAATAACGCGGTCAATGTACTGGCCTCGGCGATTGCCACATCGCTTTTCATCACTCTTTTTGGTGAAACGGGTTTGTTATGGGCAACGATGACCATGACTGTGCTGCTGGTTGTTTTTGCCGAAGTCATGCCCAAGACCTATGCCCTCACCTTTGCTGATCGCTATGCGCTGACAATCGCGCCGGTGATCCGCATCATAGTGCTGGCGCTCAGCCCGCTGGCACTTGCCATCCGCTGGCTTGCATCAATTACAATTCGCGCCAGATCGGATGAGGATAGTGACCGTGAAGAGGAATTAAGAGGGCTGATCGAACTGCATGGTGCCGATGGTGACGACGATGACCGCGAAACCCAGGCTATGCTGTCGTCAATTCTTGATCTGAACGAACTAACCGTCGAGCAAATCATGACGCATCGGGGCAGTGTCAGCATGATCAATGCCGATGATGACCTTGATGATATTTTGCGCCGCGTTCTGGAATCACCGCATACACGCCATCCGGTCTTTTCAGGCAAGTCAGACAATATTATCGGCGTACTTCATGTAAAAGACCTGCTTCGTTCCATCGGCCATCTTGGTGAGAATGTGAATGAAAATGGTGATGGCAACAGATTTGTTCAGGACATTGCCAGTCCGGCCTATTTCATTCCAGAAACAACCTTGCTGTTTGACCAGCTACAGTCTTTCCGGAGCCGCCGCGAACATTTCGCCGTTGTGGTTGACGAATATGGCGACTTTCGCGGCATTGTCACGCTGGAGGATATTCTGGAAGAAATCGTTGGTGATATTGATGACGAGCATGATATCGACCTGCCTGGCCTGACCCCGCAGGCGGACGGATCATGGCTGGTTGATGGCAGTGTCACGATACGCGACCTGAACCGTGCGCTTGGCTGGCAACTACCTGACGAAGATGCATCAACATTGGCTGGTCTGGTACTGTTTGAAAGCCGCACAATTCCGATGCCCGGACAGGAGTTTCGTTTTCACAATATCCGCTTTCGCGTGGTCAAGCGCGATGGTAACCGGATCACAAGTCTGCGGTTGTGGTCGCGTTAAAAACATACAGGTGATGCCATGACATCAATTTATGATAGCAACCGCCCTTCGGCGC
>JBMZPN010000074.1:0-7657 GCA_049620845.1 Puniceispirillum sp. (SeqCode) | reverse complement strand
AAGCGCCCGCAATTGCTGAACGCCATAGGACCAATAAGACACGCCGCCCAACAAGCGAATGATCACAATCTTGGCATAACGCGCCGTATTTTCGATATAGAGATCAACCGAATAGGGATGCGTAAGGCTCAGGTAATTGGCAATACGAATGTCACCAATATCCGTATTTTTAGCTTTCAATGACGTGGCCGCGGCGGTCAGCAAACTGACCTCAGTATCTGCCGATGTCAAAATGACAATATCACCCGCCGGCTGGGCTAGATCGACCGCTTCTTCCGAGTCATATAGGGCACCACTTTCATCAATTTTAAGCAGATGCATCAGCTAAACTACCGCCAAGCTGGCTTGCGATTGCTGCCCCATCAAGACCAGCCAGACCAATCACAACCAACTGGCCAACTTTAGCCTCGGTATCACGGGCATAATAGCTATCCACACGTTTACCGACAGCCTGTACGACAAGTGGTAGCGCTTTGCCAGCTTCGCGCAAACGCCCCTTGGCACGCAAAACACCATATTGGCCAGCCATATCGGCCAGCTGGGCGGTGAGCGATGCCGCGCTGTCAATCGTATCCATCGAAATGATAAAAGACGCAAATTCATCATGGCCATGCTCATGCTCGTGATGATGATCTGCATCATCGGTATCGTCATGATGATGGTGGTGGTGATGGGCGTGTTCGGCGCGCGCATGCGCCTGATCTTCCATATCCAGCCCCAGAATCGCATCCATGGGCGCAACACCCCCAGCTACAGAAATAATCGGTGTTGGTTCATCAAGATGACGTTCGACCATGGTCTGTGCCCGTGCCGTGCCCGCATCATCGAGCATATCGGCCTTTGATATGACAATTAAGTTAGCCGCAGATATCTGGTCTTCAAATAATTCATCAATCGGGCTTTCATGATCGAGCTCTTCATCAGCAGCACGCTGGGCTTCCAGCGCTTCAAGATCATGGGCTATGCCCCCCATGGCCAGCGCAGGCCCATCAACCAATGTAACCACACCGTCAAGCATCACACGGGATTTGATATCCGGCCAGCCAAAAGCCTGAACAAGTGGTTGCGGCAAAGCCAGACCCGAGGTTTCGATTACAATATGATCTGGCGGCGGATCCTGTGCCAGCAATGTCTGAATGCTGGGCAGAAAATCATCAGCCACCGTGCAGCAGATGCACCCATTCGCAAGTTCGATAATGTCTTCAGCCCGACATGCGTCAGCACCGCATTCCTGCAGCATGTCACCATCCATCCCGATATCGCCGAATTCATTGACGATCAGCGCCAGCCTTTTGCTATTGGCCTGCATAATGATATTGCGGATAAGCGTTGTTTTTCCCGAACCAAGAAAGCCGGTGATAACTGTTGCTGGGATTCGGGCTTGTGACATTGAAACCTTCTTCAAATGAATTTAGAAAAATGAAAAATCAGAAAAGGCAGAAACATGTTCTGCCTTTTGATGTATTGATGCACAGATTACATTGCCGGAAACACCAGACCTTCGACAATCTCGACCATGTAGGTGACACCAACGCCAGCCATCAGGGCGCCTGCCAGACGCGGTTGAAGTGATTCGGATGATGTAGCTTTCCAGATATTCACAGCCACATAACCTACTGATAATGCAATCGCCATCTGTACGAGGCCGAAGCCTGCAAGATAGGCAATGATCGGCGTTGCTTCGGCACCGACAACGGCGGCTCCATACGCCCAGCCATGAAACAGACCCATAATCGCCGCGCCCACTGTCATCGGCATAACAGATGTCAGCTTGCCGCGCATGGCAATCACACCGGCAATAATGACAGACGATGTAATCACAAGCTCGGCAAGAGGTAAGACTATTGAAGAAATGGTCAGCAAAGTTCCCGCCATCGTACCAAACACGAAACCGGCTGGCATCATTGTGCGCTGTTTATGAAATGCGGCGATAAGACCAATAGCCACGACAAAGGCGAAATGATCAAAACCGATAACCGGATGACCAACACCTGACAAAAATCCGTGAAGCAAGGTTTGTGGCACTTCACCACCAAGCGGATGATGCGCAAACGCACTGGACAGGGTTATGGTTGATAATGCGACTGCTAAGGTAAGGATTTTGTGCATTTAGGTACTCCCAAAATAAAGCCCTCAGGCTGTTGCGGGGGTACATAGATGACGACGTGCCTTAATGGACGACATCTTCACGGCAGTCCCCGACCGTTTCAATCCGTATCTCAAGGCAGGTCTCCTGGCTTTTGGTCATATTGTTCTCCGGCCTTCCCAGTGATTGCGCGCGCTATGGCTCACCCGACACCAGTGGCATTTCGAAGAACGACCAGTTCACAGTCGCGGGGACGGCTATGGATTCGGATGGCTTGTTTCATCCTTAACCATATTCCCTCTTTAAGGCATGATGCTTGGCATCAAAGCCACCTCAAATACAAGTTAAGTGTTCTCATAATACGATGATAGAAGTCAACCAATTGCGTCGTCGATTAGCCTATCTTCGCCAGATTTTGATCGAATTATCTAACCGATCCATTTCGCCTTTATCACGAGGCAAGCCAAAACGCATCAAGTCCGGCCATTCAGCGTAAATGCGCGTCCAGATTCCTGCCTTTGCGAGATGTTCGTGCAACGATAGCGCGTCGGCATCACGGATCGTCTGAAACAGAAATGTAGCACCTATGATGTCCAGATTCGCACCGACAAGCAGTTTTGCCAATCTATCGGACTGCCGTTCCAGAATGCCCTTGTGGCTTTCGATCCATGCCTGATCTTGTAATGCCGTGACTCCCGCGATCAAGGCCACATTATTAACCGCCCATGGCCCCAGCTTGCTGAGCAGAGACTCGCAGTGTATTTGTGACGCTATCGCAAAACCCAGCCGCACCCCTGCCAAACCAAAAAACTTTCCAAATGATCGTAAGTGAATAACGCAGGAAAAAGCTGAAAGCTCGGCAAGAATTTCAGCCCCTTCTGCATTATCCAGAAACGCACCATCAATGATGAGCAACCCGCCTTTGCGCTCTATATTAGACGCCAAATCGGGCAAATCTGCATATCGGTCACCTGTCGGATTATTCGGGAACACAATGACGGCGTGATCAGCTTCATCCGGCATGAGATCACCATCGACAATGTGATGTCCAGCATCTGCCCAGCAATGGGCGTGCTCATTATAGGTGGGTTGACGAATCCAGACAGTTCCAGCTTTTGCCAAGCGCGGAATGATTTGCAAAAATGCCTGCGTACCTGCGCCGACCGTAACATTCAGTGTATCGGGCACGCCATAGGCATGCCGCGCCGCCTTTACACACGCATCTAGCATCGCCGCGGTTGGTAAGGGCTGCAATGCATCAGATGTGACAGGCGGTAGCGGATAAGTAAACGGACTTATGCCAGTCGAAAGATCGAGCATTTCGTCCGTTGCAAACCCATATTTTGCTGATGCAACATCAATGTTTCCACCATGTTCACGCATTTGAAGCCTTGATCCCGCCTTCAAAGGTGATGTCACCAATTTCATCACCTTCCCAGTTTCTAAGAACTGGTTTGAAAAAATGATCCAGTGATGCTGGTATATCATAACCAATAGCATTTAAAACCGCGCCTAGCGCAACTTCGGAAGCACGTGACTGTCCATCACGGCATTTCAGCATCACGCCCAGACCCAACTCATGCAGCGCGGCGGCATAAACCCCTTCGGCACCGGTCTTGCCCGTGATACGAGTGCCATAGGCACTGGCAAGTGCACTACATAGCCGCCTATCTCCGGCTAATAAAAGTGGGGCGGATGCAATGCCATGAATAATGCGCACACAGGCTTCAGCCCTATGCGGCGGTAACTGGCCATGATCGGCAAATAGCGCAAAAGCACGCGCCCAGTTTCCCAGAGGCGCGCTGACTGCCGGTGCCCCACAGCCATCAAAGCCATGCGGATAACTCAGGATATCCAGGCCGGTCATCGCATCCAACACACCAATAATTGACTGCTGAACAGGATGCGTAACTGCCGCATAGCCAACATTGGACACGCCCATCAGATGTGCCAAAACCAGCATTCCAGTATGTTTGCCGCTACAATTATTGTGAATGCGTTCGGGCATTTTCAGATTTTGTATCTGTTCGACCATGGCATTGCGTTCAATTGACCAATGCGCACCACAGGAAAGATATTCGGGTTCCAGATCAAATCTCTGAAGCAACTGCGACACAGCCGCACTATGTAATGGTTGACCATTATGGCTGGCGCAGATGATTGACCATTCAGAGTCCTTAATGGCTGGTATCATATCGCTTTGCGCATATTTCTCGGCCAGAGCAATCGCCTGAAGCGGTTTCATCGCCGAACGAGGGAAAATGGGACGCTCAATATCACCCAGCCCGATAATCACCTTGCCATCAGCATCACACACCGCAATGTCAACAGCATGATAGCTTTCCATCGCATGATTACGGTTCACCTTTACAATCAGCGGCTCGTCGCTATGCAAAGGCAAAGTCTGGCGGGGTGTAATCATATGAGTCATTTGGCGCCTTTGTTACGGTCTATCATCCTGATCAAAATGGACAGACAATATATCTTTGTTAATGCCTTCAACGACTGGTCACAAGCAGAACAATACATATACCGGCTTATCCGTCATTTATGATCTGCGCTTCATTCAATACGCTATCAAGGCGCGACAATAAAAGATCAGCATCGGCTTGATTAATCGTCAAAGGCGGGCGGATTTTCAGAACATTATCCCAAGGGCCATCAGTACCAATAAGGATACGGTGTGATCGTAACCGGTTTGAGACATATCCGGCCAGATGCGTTGCTGGCGTCTTGCTGGTGCGATCAGTGACTAATTCAATGCCGGTAAACAGTCCCATACCCCGAACATCGCCAACAATCTGATATTTACATTGCAATGTCCGGTAACCATCCAGCAAATGCTTGCCGATGGTCTCGGCATTTTTCTGGAGATTCTCGTCATCAATAATCTCCAGCACCTCAGCACCTAAAAGACAGGCCAGTGTGGTGCCGCCAAATGTCGAGAAGAACTCCATTCCCGTAACGAATGAGTCGGCGATGGCCTTGGTTGTGGCAACAACACCTATAGGGTGACCATTGCCAATTGGCTTGCCAAGAATAACCATGTCAGGACGCGCATCCTGCTGTTCAAAACCCCAATAGACACTGCCAAGTCGCCCAAGTCCAGTTTGCACTTCATCAGCGATACATACACCACCAGCCTTGCGAACTCGCGCATATACCTCTTTTAAATAGCCTTTTGGCGGGATGATCTGTCCACCAACGCTGGGGAAGCTCTCGGCGATGAAACCGGCAAGGCCAGCTCCTTTTGCATTGATCGACGCCACCGCAACATCAATCGCGGCGGCGTATTTGGCACCAGCTTGGCGGTCATCATATCCGAACTTGCCACGATAGGGATCAGCCACCTCAATCACTTCAACCCAGTCAGGCGCCCCCTCGCCACCTGGCCCATTGAATTTATAGGGGCTTATATCAATCGTACCGGTTGTATGACCATGATAGGCATGATCCTGCACAATCATATGTTTCTGGCCTGTATGTGCCCTTGCGAGGCGAAGTGCCAATTCATTGGCTTCCGATCCCGATGTCAGGAAATAAAAATGATCCAGATGTGCTGGCAATCGTGCGCGCAAGGCATCAGCAAATTTAATCTGTGCCGGATGCAGGTAACGCGTGTTCGTATTGATCATTTGTAGCTGACGCGCGGCAATTGCCTGCAAGCGGGGATGCGCATGCCCCACATGCGGTACGTTATTATAGGCATCCAGATAGGTTCGGCCATATTGATCATAGAGATAATTACGCCAGCCGCGTAACAACATCACTGGTGCTTTATATGATAATTTCAGATTGGCGCCAAAGCGCTCGCCGCGTGCTATCTGCGCATTATCAGTGCTGGCAATATCATAAAGCATACGCGCTTCATCCAGCCCAAGCAAAGCCGCAGGATTTGGATATAAAGCGGCATAAAAGGCAACATCATCCGGATCAGCAACACCAGGCCAGTCATCACCGTGCAATATAAGACTTATGCCAAGCTGAAAATGCAGATGCGGTTGCCAGCCACCATTGACCTCAACTGACCCAAGTTCGGCAAATTTTGCGCCTTTGGCAATGCTTTGCCCAGCTTCAAGTCCATCTATGGAATCGGGGGCAAGATGACCATATAGCGTGTAAAAATCTTCACCGTCATCAGTCTTGTGAGATAACACAACAACCCCGCCATAATCCAGACGCTGGGCGCGGTCAACAGCACTGAC
The DNA here is from genome assembly GCA_049620845.1 of Puniceispirillum sp. (SeqCode). Lineage (GTDB taxonomy): Bacteria > Pseudomonadota > Alphaproteobacteria > Puniceispirillales > Puniceispirillaceae > Puniceispirillum. Next base: position 1,366 of record JBMZPN010000074.1, on the reverse strand, counting down.
AACAATGCCATCATGCGGGGCAAACACATCCTGACCTGCAGGGGCAAACACATCTATGCCAAGATGCATGGTGCGCCGCCCATCTACCGGATGCGCTGCGGTCAGGAAAGCGTCCTCGGTGTAAACCAAACGCGGTTCAAGATAATGCCCTACCTGTGCCTTGGATAAATTGCCATCCTGTTCATCAATCAGCCTTGCGGCTTCGGCTGTCGTCAGATTCGTGGGGTCTTGCGGCACAACCGTATCACCAACAGCGCATGAACAAAGCGGCATATCGACAAGATCAAAACCGAAAACAGGTGCAAAATCAGCTTTATTCCTGTTGATCCAGTCGACGGTATTCATGGCCGATGGTGTCACATCCAAACCGCACGCCAAGCGCAAACGTGCTGTCACTTCGTCATTCCCGATATGCCGGAATCTATGCAGGAAAGCGCGGATTGGGGCTTGAGATACCATCACATAAGGATCATCTGGCCGCTCTTTGGCCATAATGCCTGCATTCACCATACTCACGGCAAATCTTGCCAGCACCAGAGGATAGACCAATTCAATATCCTCAGGCGTCAGCGCATAAGCGCGATGATAACCAGCAACAACAGCGCAGAGCTTTTCAAGTGGGCGCGGATCATCAAGAATGATATAGGCAGCAAGAATGGCTAGATCACACACTGCCGGCGCTGTGATCATATCGCCAAAATCAACAATGCCCGTCAAAGACGGTTTAGGCATCATTGTGCGAGAATCCATCGCGGGCGTTACCAGCAGATTATAATCATTAGGGTCATTGTGGATGGCGGTTTTAGGGCGGTTTTTCAGCGCATCACTGATATGCGAGCGGTAATCGTCAATAATCATTCCAACAATTTGCCGATCATCAGTATCGCCAAGTACCGATATATGGGGATAAACCCAGTCGGCGCGCGTTAGATCCCATTTCATCTCGCGTGATAATTCCGGATGTGTAAAATCTGCCAGCGCGGCGGTTACACGACCACACATATAGCCGATATCATCAAGCAACAGATCGTTATGTGGGCGGATGTCGGCAAGTGGCTTACCTTGCAGACTCGTAATCATCCAGACCAGCCGATCACGTCCATTAATGTCGGTTGTCCGATGATAGGATTGACCATCATTTGTCGGCATGACACGCGGTACAGGAACATCCGGTGCGGTTTTGGCGATATGAGCAAGCGCCGCAATTTGCATCTCGATATGTGCAGGCAGACAATCTGGCGCTGCTATTTTGGCAACTGCAATAATCTTGCCTTGATCATAAATACCAATATTCGTGTCATATTCGCCATTCAGGCGTATTAAATCGCCCGTCACCCCAAACTGTAACGCGAAAATTTGCTTCCAA
>JBMZPN010000073.1:0-7684 GCA_049620845.1 Puniceispirillum sp. (SeqCode) | reverse complement strand
GATAGCCTGATCCAGAATGACAGCCTGTTTCTGCTCGACTCGGGCGCGCATTACCGTTTTGGCACAACCGATATTACGCGCACCATCCTGATCGGGCATGCTGATGATGAAATGCGTCGTGCTTTTACCGCCGTTCTGCAGGGGCATATAGCACTGGCGCGCGCGCATGTGCCTGTTGGTACAACCGGCCTTCAGCTTGATACGATTGCACGCACTCCAATCTGGTCAGCCGGACTCGATTATGCGCATGGTACGGGGCACGGCGTTGGTCATGTCATGTCAGTGCATGAAGGGCCTGCCAGCATCTCCAAGCGCGGTAGCCTACCTGTATCGGCTGGTATGGTGCTGTCGAATGAACCTGGCTATTACAAAACGGGATCCTGGGGCATTCGCATAGAAAACCTGATTGCGGTCAAGCCTTCGTCACAAGACGGCTTTATCGAGTTTGAAACGCTGACCATGTCGCCGATTGACCGCCGCCTGATTGACAAGTCAATGCTGTCCGAGGCCGAAATTGTCTGGGTCGATATATATCATCAATGGGTGCTATCACAAATCGGTGCTGACGTATCCCCGCAGTGTCAGGAATGGCTGGTCGCGGCTTGTGCCCCTTTATGATGATGGCGCGTTGATAAGTGCCCGCCATTCATCTTCGCTAAGAACAGTGACGCCAAGTTCGGCGGCCTTGCGGGCTTTTGATCCGGCGTCGGCACCGGCGACCAGATAATCTGTCTTTGCCGATACCGAACCGGAAACTTTGGCACCAAGGGCTTCTGCCTTGGCTTTGGCTTCGGCGCGCGACATTCCCGCCAATGTGCCGGTGAATACCACGGTTTTGCCACTCACCGCACTATCGTCCGATGGCCGCTCAGGCGGTGATATGGATAATTCAGAGGCAAGATCACTAACAATCTGCCGATGGGCAGGATCGCCAAAAAAGCGGCTTATATCCGCCGCCATAGCTTCGCCAATCTGGTCAATATCGATAAGTCCGGCGATGGCGCTTTCATGCGCACTTGCGCTGTTTTCCGGATCAAGCGCTGACATCATCATGTCCAGATCGCCATAATGCAAAGCCAGAAGCCGCGAGGTTGCCTGTCCAACCTGCCGGATACCTAGCGCATAGATGAAACGTTCAAACCCAATTACACGCCGTGCATTAATCGAGGCGAAAAGATTATCAAGCGATTTTGCGCCATAGCCATCCAGCTTGGCCAGCTCATCGCGACGCGCTTCAAGACGGAAAATGTCGGCAGGCGTTTTGACCCAGCCAAGCTCAAGGAACTGTTCGATCTGGCGTGCGCCCAGCCCCTCAATATCAAATGCATCGCGTGACACGAAATGTTTGAGCTGTTCGACAAGCTGTGCGGCACATGCAAGGCCACCAGTACAGCGGCGCACAGCTTCACCTTCGGGGCGGACAGCGTCAGAGTTGCAAATCGGACAGCGATCCGGAAATATGAAAATCTCTGCATCGCTGGGACGTTTTTCCGTGATCACGCGTACCACTTGCGGAATCACATCGCCAGCACGCTGGATTATGACATGATCGCCGATACGGATATCTTTGCGCGTTATTTCATCTTCATTATGCAATGTTGCGTTTGATACAACGACGCCGCCAACGGTGACCGGAGACAATCTTGCAACTGGCGTCAATGCGCCGGTACGGCCAACCTGAATATCAATCTTGGTAATCGTTGTTTCGGCCTGTTCGGCTGGGAATTTATGCGCCAGCGCCCAACGCGGTGCCCGCGCCACCTGTCCAAGGCGTTCCTGATAGTCATGCCGGTCAACTTTATAGACAACACCGTCAATATCATAATGCAGCGATGCGCGTTGACTTCCAATAGCATCGTAGGTTGCCAGCATTTCATCTAACGAGAGGCAATGCCGCGATAAATCATTTACCGAAAACCCGAAATCTCGCAAAGCCGCCAGAAAGTCAGTATGCGTTGCGGCGACAGGTGCGCTGGCGTCCCCCATCGAATAGGCGAAAAATGCCAGATTGCGCGATCCGGTAATGCTGGCATCCTTTTGCCGTAATGATCCGGCGGCGGCGTTACGTGGATTGGCAAATATCTTGCCGCCTTTTCGTTCCTGATCAGCGTTCAGAGCCAGAAAATCCTGCCTGTCCATATAGACTTCACCGCGCACCTCGAAAATATCCGGCACTGTATCAGGCAATGTTTTGGGGATTGCATCAACGGTGCGGATATTGGCGGTAACATCTTCACCTTCACTGCCATCACCTCGCGTTGCGGCCTGCACCAGCTGGCCATTTTCATAGCGCAGGCTGAGCGACAGGCCATCGATCTTCGGTTCGGCGGTAAAGGCAATCTGCTCAGTATCTGCCAGCGACAGGAATTTGCGAACGCGGGTCACAAAATCACCAATATCCTCGGCACTAAAGCCATTCGACAGTGACAGCATCGGTTGGGCGTGGCGCACTTTGCCGAAATTGCCAGAAACGATGGTGCCAACACGCTGGCTAGGGCTATCGGGGCGGATCAGTGCGGGGAAGGCCGCTTCAAGCGCATTGTTTCGTGCCACAAGCATATCGTAATCGGCATCGGAAATTTCCGGTGCATCTTCGCCGTGATATTTGCGATCATGATGCGCAATGCGTTCTGCCAGATACGCCAGTTCCTGCGCGGCTTCCTCAGCTGACATCTGTCTCGGGTCTGGGCGTTCACCTGCCATAGCTAGCCCTCAAGCAAGGCGGTCGCCGCCGCGCGGGCTTCGGCGGTGATATGCTCACCTGCCAGCATTCTGGCGATTTCTTCGGTACGCGCATCATGGTTCAGGGTTTCGGTACCGCTGATAACACTCTCATCCGTCACATGCTTGGCAATGCGCATATGATGCACCCCACGCGCCGCAACCTGTGGCGAATGGGTGATGACCAGCGTTTGCATATGTTCGCCAAGGCGCGCCAGACGTTCACCAACTGCCGCGGCAACCGCGCCGCCAACACCGCTATCAACTTCGTCAAAAATCAGTGTCCGCGATGTATTGCTATCTTCAAGCGCGACCTTCAAGGCCAGTAGAAAACGGGCAAGTTCGCCGCCCGATGCGATCCGGTCAATGGGCTCTTCTGCCATGCCCTTATTGGTGCTGGCCTCAAAGCGAACCTGATCCATGCCAAGAGCGCCCCATTGATCTGCTGGCAATTCGGAAATATGTGAGTGAAAGGTCGCATTTTCTAGCTTTAATGGCGGTAATTCGGTCATCACGGCACGATCCAGCAATGCGGCGGCTGATTTGCGCGCTTCGGACACAATCTTGGCCATTTTGCTATAATAGTCGCGCCATTGCCGTTCATTATCTGCCAGTTCGGCCAGCGCGCCGGATGAGTCTTCAATGGCTGCAAGACGGCTGGCAAGCTGCTGATGCATGTCTGCCAGTTCATCGACATCGCAATTATGCTTGCGGGCTTGCTGACGCAATTCATGAAGCCGGTCATCAACCATCTCAAGCTGGTTCGGATCGGCCTCAAGACTGGATCCAACCGCGCTAATCTGGCTGACAGCTTCGGATAATTCGGCATCGGCACGACCCAATGCGGCGATGGCATTGTCCAGTGCGCTTCCGGCTAGTGATGCCGATTTGTCCAGCGCGGCCATGGCGACACCAAGGCTGGCCTGTGCCCCGTTTTCATCGGTCAGCGCATGGTCAGCATGTGCCAGTGTTTCGCCGATCTTGCCGACATTGGCCAGCATGTCACGCTCGCTTACTAATTTTTCCTCTTCACCAGGCACAGGGTTAAGCTTATCAAGCTGATTAACCGCATCGCGAAGCCATTCTTCATCCGCGCGTGCCTGATCAAGTTCAAGTTTGGCAGTCGCCAGATTGCGTTTTGACTGTGTCCAGTGTGCATGGGCATCAGACAGCTTTTCCAGCATCTCCTGATGCCCTGCTGCGCGATCAAGCAGGGTGATATGGCGGCTAACATCAAGCAGGCCACGCCCTTCAAATTGTCCCTGAATTTCAACCAGCAAGTCACCAGCCTTATGCAGCATGCCTATTGAAACAGGAATATCATTTATCGATGCAGTTGATTTACCATCAGCTTTCAGCCGCCGCCGCAGAATTAACGTGTCGTCAATCTCAATCCCGGCTTCATCCAGCAGAGCCCAGACTGGATGCGACGAACTGACATGAAAGCTGGCACTGACCTGCGCCTGATCACTACCTTGACGTATCAGGCCGAAATTGGCACGGCTTCCAAGTGCCAGTCCCAGCGCATCAAGTAAAATCGATTTGCCAGCACCGGTTTCGCCTGTCAGCACAGTCAGGCCATCGTCAAATTTCAACGTAAGTTGTTCAATGAGGACGATATTGGTGACGGACAAGCTTTGAAGCATGACGCATTAATCAAATAAATTGACGACGGATTCGGCGGTACGTTCAAACCAGCCACTTTCGAGTTCGCGTTGCGGATTTTCGCGTAATTCCAAAAGCCGCTCAGTCCAGACTGATTGCGGATAGTTATAGAGAGCGACCTGTTCAACACGCTCTGCTTCGGCGCTAAGCCCCAGTGATAGATAGGCTTCGGTCATGCGGTATAGCGCTTCGGGTACCTGATTGGTGGTATCGTAATCCTTGACAACATTTTCAAACCGGCGCAGGGCAGCACCATAATGCTGTTTATTCAGGTAAAACCGGCCTACCGCCATTTCCTTGCCAGCTAGATGCGAGCGCGTCAGGTCAATTTTCAATAAGGCATCGCGATGATATTCACCTTCGGGGAAACGCCTGATCAGTTCTTCAAAAGCTTGCATCGCCAGCTTGGTCATTTCCGCGTCTCGTTGCACATCCACAATCTGTTCGTAATAGCTCAATGCCTTGAGATAATAGGCATATTCAACACGTTCATCAGCCGGGTTTAATTCGACGAAACGATCCAAGGATGCAATCGCACGCGGATAGTTGTTATCCTGATAAAATGCCCATGCCGCCATCAGTTGTGCCCGCACAGCAAGTGACGAATAGGGATGCTGGCGTTCGACCTCTTCAAATTTTGGTGCAGCTTTCTTGGCATTTCCTGCAAGCGCCGTGTTCAGCGCATCGTTATATAGCTCTTCCACTGGGCGTTCGACCTGCTCTTCTACTTCCGATGAAGAACAGCCAGCCACCAAAAGCGCAGTACTTGCCAATATAATTAAGGGTATATGCTTTACCAAAACAGGCTCCACTCATAGGCATCAAAGGGCATGACCCACCATCATCGCGTTACAATAGCGACTTGCTTCGCAGGTGGAAAGAACATGTTTAGAAATTTATTGTGATTATCGATATATCACAAGCACCGAAAATCAGATTATTGTAAGCTTTGAAGATGCCTAATTAAACGGCAGCCGCGGCGGCAAGTTCCGGCATGACATAGGCTTCGGACTGGCTGGTTACGCCGCCATCACTGACGATCTGGAAAGCGGCCTTATTTTGCCAGATAGCTTTGATCAGCATCATGCTAAGCGCATGTCCCGGGCGCGAGGCTGTCAGCTTGCCACGCATTTGCATGCCAAGAAGATAGAGATCACCCAGACAGTCAAGCGCCTTATGCCGGACAAATTCGCGTTCCATCCGCAGGCCGCCTTCATTGACAACGGTTCCATTATCGACGACCACGGCATTATTCAGTGAGCCGCCTAGTGCCAGACCTGCATTCTGCATCAGGTCAACATCAGATAGCTGGCAAAAGGTGCGGGCGGTAGACAGTTCGGCTTCGAAACTGCCATCACAATGGATATAATGCAGGCTCTGTTTGCCAATAGCCTTATCTTCGAAATCGATTTCGACATCAATTTCCAGCTGGTCAGCGGGTTCGATACGCGCCCAGGCTCCATTTTCCATCTGCACTTCAACAGGCTGTGTAATGACGATGTATTTACGCCGTACATTGAGCGTTTCCAGACCAACGCGTCTGATGGCATCAATGATAGGCTGGCTACTGCCGTCAAGGATTGGGGCTTCACCGGCATCGACTTCGACAATGGCATTATCAAGCCCGATACCCGCAAAGGCTGCCATGAAATGTTCGATCGTTTCCAGACCAATGCCATCGGCATTGGCGATCCGCGTGCACAGCCGCGCTTGCTCGGCGTAATCAGCATGCGCAGGAACTGTTTGCAGGCTTTCTTCGACATCCATCCGGCGGAATTTGATACCTGTTCCCGCCGCCGCAGGACAGATCGCGGCGCGCACAAAGCGGCCAGAATGCAGGGCAATATCCTCAAACTGGACAATGTCTGCCAGCGTTGTCTGGAATGGCTGATTGATATACATAGGCTTTTTGTTGTCCTGCAAGTCCAATTTGTTTAGCCTTTTCAGTGTTCTCATTCTTGTTTTTAAGATCAATAAAAAGACCCAGATACAACCTACATAGGTATCTGGGTCTCTTCAAATCACGTTTGGTTACAGTTTGTAGCAATGCAACCAGATGTAAGTTTTTTCCTAATTCACCTGACGGCGCAGGAACGCAGGGATATCAAGCTCATCATCCGGTTGATCCAGCTGTGCAGCTGGTGCCGGATCAGAAGCTGGTTTAACAACTGCCGATTGTGGCAAATCGAGAACCGATGATGTCTTTTCATCTGCCGTGCCCTTACTGGCCACATTTGGTTCACTTCGCTTCTGGCTATCTGTTGATCCGGGCTTTGACGACCAAAGCTCGGATATCTGCTTGATGATGCTTGTTGGCCGAGGTGCTGGCGTTTCAGCAGCCTTTGGCACGCTGGCTTCATCCGGCATCGCGGTTGGTGCCGCCGGAATAAAGGTCTTGCGCGGCGTTTCTGCGGCTTTCTCTTTCGCATCACTCTGCAACTCGAAACGCGGCATCAGACGCGATGTCAGCGACGCTGTATCGGTCTTGGCCGTTTCACCTGACGCTGCTTCGCCTGTCGGCACGTCAGCCGTGTCTTGCATGGCCACATCCTTTGCCGCCTCAGCTTTTGCTTCTGAATCCACAGCTTTTGCCGCTTCGACAGCGTCGGTAAGCTCTAGCTGGGTTTCTTCTGCTTCTGTGCTGTTTTGGGTATCTGCCGCTTCTTCAATGTCATTCGTTTCGGATACTGACACTGTCTTGGTTGCAGATGCGTCCAGTGGCTTGCTGTCAGCTTTGCTTTCAGCGTCACTGGTTGCCTCATCAGCTTGCTTGGCAAGTGAGCTGATTGACTCCTGAACAGTTGATGTGCTGACAGATGCTGTATCTGCCTTCTGTTCTGGGCTTATCTGTGCGTTTGCCAATGGGCTAGTCATAGCACTGGCCATCGCATTCGCCTGCACCGGACTTGTTGTCATCGGCGGTGTTGCGGTTTCGGTTTTCGGCTGGATCACAGGTGGTCTTGCTTTTGCACTGGCGGCGTCAATGCCGGTGGCGACAACGGATACCCGCATAACACCATCCAGTTTTTCATCAAATGCCGAACCAAAGATGATCACAGCGTCAGGATCGATTTCCTTGCGAATACGGTTGGCGGCTTCGTCAACTTCAAACAAGGTCATATCCAGACCACCAGTGACATTGATCAATACCGACCGTGCGCCCTGCATGGTGGTGTCATCAAGCAACGGATTATTGATGGCGGCTTCGGCGGCCTGCGTTGCTCTTGTTTCACCCGATGCTTCGCCGGTTCCCATCATGGCTTTGCCCATTTCGGTCATAACGGCGCGAATATCGGCA
>JBMZPN010000072.1:0-7842 GCA_049620845.1 Puniceispirillum sp. (SeqCode) | reverse complement strand
AAATGATGGATGGCCTAGCCATTAATGCGGCTGAAGATTTCGCCAATGCAGGATATCCACGTTCTGCCGCCGCGCTGATCATTGTTGAGCTTGACGGACCGGAGGTTGAGGTTGATGCCCTGATCGATCGCGTTGAAGTGATAATGAAAGACGCTGGCGCCTCATCAATCAAGGTCAGCCAATCCGAAGAAGAACGCTTGCTGTTCTGGGCTGGACGCAAATCAGCATTTCCCGCGGTCGGGCGCATTTCACCAGATTACCTGTGCATGGATGGCACTATCCCGCGGCGGCGCTTGCCCGATATGATGATCCGGATGGCGTCGCTTAGCCAGAAATACGGACTTCGCGTTGCCAATGTGTTTCATGCCGGTGATGGCAATCTGCACCCGTTGATTCTGTTTGATGCGAATGAGCCAGGCGAGCTTGAACGCGCAGAGGATTTTGGCGGTGACATTTTGCGCGCCTGTGTTGAAATGGGCGGTGTTTTGACGGGTGAGCATGGCGTTGGCGTTGAAAAGCGGGATTTGATGGGTATCCAGTTCACCGAAGATGATATGAAGCAACAACAGCGTTTGAAATGTGCTTTTGATGCCGATCACTTGCTAAACCCCGGCAAGGTGTTTCCGCATCTTCACCGCTGTGCCGAGCTTGGCAGGCTCCATGTTCATAAAGGCAAGATGCCGCATGCAGATTTGCCAAGATTCTAAATGCGATCACAGAAACAAATAGGTTTTTGATAGATCAAAAGTAAGCGAGACAAGGTTTATGGCTAGTTCATTAGCATCCACTTCGGCACATAGTCTTGCCGATGTTCGCGATATCGTCAGTGCGGCGGTGGCCGATAACACGCGCCTTGAAGTGCGCGCGGGCGGTACAAAAAGGGCTTTGGGGCGGATCAGTGATGCCGATGCCGTGCTGGATGTCAGCAAGATGGCAGGTGTCATTGATTATCAGCCTGAAGAACTGATCCTGACATTGCGCGCCGGAACGCCATTGGCCGAGGTTGAGACTTTGCTTGCGAATGCTAACCAGATGCTGGCTTTTGACCCTCCGGACTATGGCAAGCTTCTTGGAAGCGGGGATGCAGGCACGATTGGTGGTGTCATGGTTGCTAACCTGTCAGGGTCGCGGCGGCTGACCGTTGGGGCGGCGCGTGATTTCATGCTTGGTTTTGAAGCTGTTTCAGGGCGCGGCGAATTATTCAAATCAGGCGGCAAGGTCGTCAAGAATGTGACTGGTTATGATCTGTCAAAGCTGATTTGCGGATCTTTCGGCACCTTGGCCGTTATTGACGAAATAACGCTGAAAACCCTGCCACGCCCAGAGACCAGCCTTTCGCTTTTGTTCCCTGCCGATGATATGGCAGAAGCAACAAGCATGATTGCCAATATCTTTGCAACACCGCATGAACCCGGGGCAGCCGCCATTCTGCCGCGCGACATTGCCAAAGCTGCGGGTATAGATATGAGCGCGCCACTGACAATAGCCATACGTCTTGAAGGTATAGCGGTATCGGTCAATGACCGTGCTTCGCATCTTCTGAAGGCCAATTCAACTGGCGAAGAAGTGCCGCATAAAAAATCCAAAGTTTTATGGCAGAAAATTCGTGATGTTGAGTTTCTGACAAATAAGCCGGCAGATATATGGAAAATATCATGTGCCCCATCGATAGCGGCAGGGTTTCTCGATAAGTTAGGCCAGCAGGTTGCTTTCGATTTTTATGCAGACTGGGCTGGTGGTCTTTTATGGCTAGCGGGCGCATCAGATAAAGAGTTTGGTGATGCTGTTCGCTCGGCCTTGGGGTCGGACGGCTTTGCGATGCTTATGCGCGATAGTGGCGATACCAAGACTCATGTGCCGCCGTTCCAGCCATTGGCAAAACCAATGTTTGAATTACATAAGCGTGTCAAAGCGGCTTTTGACCCTAAATCTGTGTTGAATTTTGGCCGCATGCATGATGGCATTTAAGAAAGGTTGATCTCTTGCAAACGCATTTTTCACCTGAACAGCTAAGCGATCCGAAAATTCAGGAAGCCAATGATATTTTGCGCAAATGTGTGCATTGCGGCTTTTGTACAGCGACCTGTCCGACCTTTGTAGAGACAGGCGATGAGCGCGATAGTCCGCGTGGACGCATCTGGTTGATGCGGGAATTGCTGGAGTCACCTCAAACGGCATCAAAAGATACACGGCATCACCTTGATCGCTGTCTTGGATGTCAGTCCTGTATGACAACCTGTCCGTCGGGTGTTGACTATATCCATCTGCTTGAAATTGGACGCGAGAAAATGGACGTGATCGCCCCGCGTGGTCTGGCTGATAAATTAATGCGCAGGATGTTGGGCATGATTATTCCTTATGCTGGCCGCTTTCACATGATGATGCGTTTTGCCGTTCTGGGGCGTATTTTTGCACCGCTTCTGCCACGCCAGTTACAGGCGGCATTGAGCAAATTACCACAAAGCCTTCCAAAACTTGACGCGATCGGATCGCAAAACAAGGTTTTTCCAGCCGAAAAGCCCCAGCCAGTTAAACGTGTTGTTCTGCTAGCAGGATGCGCCCAACGAGCGCTGGATCCGGCTATTAACCAAAGCACAATTCGCGTTCTGAACCGGCTTGGTGTTGAGGTGGTTGTGCGCGCCGAGGCGCATTGCTGTGGCGCATTGACCCAGCATATCGGTGAAACCGAGTCGGCGGTGAAAACAATCCGTCTGGCGATTGATGCATGGGATGCAGAAATTAATGGTAAAGGTGTTGATGCCATAATTGCCAATGCGTCTGGCTGTGGCACGATGGTCAAGGATTACGGACATATCATGGCTGATGATCCTGCCTATGCCGCCAAGGCAAAACATATATCCGCGCTGTGCAAGGATGTTTCGGAAATCATAGGTGACATTGGCATTGATGATATAATCCAGCCCATTGATGATGGCGCACGGCCTGTGATTGCGTATCATTCCGCCTGTTCATTGCAACATGGGCAGAAAATTCATGATCTGCCACAAGAGCTTTTGCGGCGTGCTGGCTTTGATGTACGACAGCCGGTTAATGGCCACCTATGTTGTGGATCTGCGGGTGTATATAATATTTTACAACCCGATATGGCGGATAATCTGAAAGCGCGCAAAAAAGACAGTCTTGTCAATACGGGCGCAGATTATGTGGCCGCTGGCAATATTGGCTGTATTGCCCAGCTTGATGATTCGACATTGCCTGTGCGTCACACTGTCCAGTTTATAGACTGGGCAAGCGGTGGGCCAAAACCCTGAAGTGTCAGGCTAGCCAATATCAAAAAAGTCATTGCCTTTATCATCGGTGATAATGAAGGCAGGGAAGTTCTCGACCTCAATCCGCCACACAGCTTCCATACCAAGTTCCGGATATTCCAGAACCTCGACTTTTTTAATAGATTCAAGGGCGAGTTTGGCCGCCGCACCACCTATTGAACCAAGGTAAAAGCCACCGTATTTTTTACAGGATTCGCGCACCTGACGCGACCGGTTGCCTTTGGCAAGCATGACCATAGAACCGCCAGCTTTCTGGAAGGTTTCGACATAGGAATCCATGCGTCCAGCGGTTGTGGGGCCGAATGATCCGGATGGCATGCCTTCGGGCGTTTTGGCAGGGCCAGCATAATATACCGGATGGTCTTTGATATAATCCGGCAAGCTGCCTTCGTCGTTTAGTCGCTCGAGTAATTTTGCATGGGCTATATCACGCGCGACGATCAACGGACCAGTCAGTGATAGGCGTGTTTCAACCGGATGCTGGGTCAGGCTTGCCAGAATGTCTGCCATGGGCTGGTTCAGGTCAATCTTGACGACATCGGTGGTGGCATCCATTTCGACATCAGGCAGGAATTTTGCCGGATCATGCTCAAGCTTTTCGATGAATAGACCATCGGCATTGATTTTGGCCAAGGCCTGACGGTCAGCCGAACAGGATACACCAATACCAATCGGGCAGGATGCACCATGTCGGGGCAGGCGGATAACCCGTACATCATGACAGTAATATTTGCCACCAAACTGGGCGCCAATACCAAGTTCGCGGGTGATGTTCAGAATTTCAGCTTCCCATTCCTTGTCACGCCACGCATGCCCCAGATCATTGCCTGTTGTGGGTAATGCGTCCAAGGAACGGATTGACGCCATTTTGACCGTTTTCATTGTCAGTTCGGCTGATGTGCCACCGATCACAATCGCCAGATGATAGGGCGGGCAGGCAGATGTGCCGAGTTCAAGGATTGCGGTACGAATAAATTCACGCAGACTGTCAGGATTCAGAACGGCTTTGGTTTTCTGATGCAGGAAGGTTTTGTTCGCAGAACCGCCACCTTTCTGGATAAAGGCAAATTTATATTCCAGCCCCTTGCCAGCGGTGATATCAATCTGGGCAGGCAGATTTGTTGCCGTGTTGCTTTCTTCAAACATGCTATGGGCGGTCAGTTGCGAGTAACGCAGATTACTGCTTTGATAGGTATTATAGATGCCGCGAGAAAGCGCTTCGCCATCATCACCATCGACCAGAACATGATCGCCGCGATAACCGCTGACAATGGCCGTGCCGGTGTCCTGACACATAGGCAAAAGGCCATCTGCCGCTACCACGGCGTTTTTCAGCATTTCCAGCGCAACAAAGCGGTCATTATGGCTGGCTTCGGGATCATCCAGAATGGCGGCAAGCTGGCCAAGATGGCTGCTGCGTAACAAATGCGAAATGTCACGCATCGCCCGCTCGGCCAGAAGCGTTAGCGCGGCAGGATCAACACGCAAGAAGGTTTCGCCATCAAGTTCAACCAGCTTGACATGCTCGGTTGAAATACATTCATATTCGGTATTATCAGCACCGACTGGAAACATCGGGCTATAAGCAAAATCAGCCATCATCTTCATCCTGAATGATAAACAGTTAACTCATTGGCATGGGCACAATAAAACAGAACCAGTTTGTTATCTTAACTGGGTCGATTTCTAAAGGTGTCGAGCGAAACCACATCGGCGGTGGTTTCTTCGCTGTCATCACCCTTTGTATCTGGGGTGACTTCATTATCATCCCCTAGATCATCAAGGTCTTCATCGAGTGTGCCAAATTGCAGTCCAAAGCCGACGGACGGATCATTAAACCCTGTCACAGATGCAAATGGTACGATCATGGGTGATGGTTTACCGCCAAAAAACAGGGTAACGGAAAAGCTGTCATCATCAACTTCCAGATCTGCATATTGATGCTGAATAACAATGGTCATGACATCAGGGTGTTTGATTTTCAGATCGTCAGCCAGTTCTACGCCCGGATAGTCGGTTTTGAAACTGATATAGAAATGCGTATCACCTGGCAGGCCAGCTTTTTGCGCAATCAGTAACGACCCCCGCACAACTGAGCGCAATGCGTCCTCAACCAGAAGCTCATAATTTAGACCAACTTGCTGACCGTCATCATTTTCCATCGGTGGCGCCTTTTTTAATATCTCTGGCTACATTAAGCCGAGCCAGCTTTGCGATCTACCCCAAAATAAGCGGAACGCTTCTGTTGCCAGGTGCGCCCCAAACCCCGCCAGATCGAGCTCAATCAATCTGGACTTAAGATCGGTTACTCCCGCTGCCTTTAGGCTGCGATTGCTACCGGAGCAGTGTTGTCATTTGCAACTACTACATGGCCCGATAACGGTGGGTACCATACCGAGCGAAAATACTGCCTTTACTACATGCGTCGATCCTATTTCGCCCCCATGCTATCAGCTCTTTTGGCTTGTTCAGCAAACCCAAGATTAGAGCTGATATGGTGGAGGCGCCGGGTACCGCCCCCGGGTCCGCTCTGCTTATTCCACAGCACGTTTATCGCCATAGCTGGTAAACCAGCCCTATTAATATAGGGTCAAAGGGTATGTAAGGGAAGCCCAGTTTTACTATGTTGTATTGTTGTCTATAAAGCGCTTGCCCCTGATTGGGTGTGCATGGCATTTTAATCCAGTCACAACGAAATCTGCGCTACATTTAAGGATGCCTTTTAATGCAACAATATCTTGACCTGCTTGCCCGTGTAATGGATGAAGGTGTTGATCGCGACGATCGAACGGGAACAGGCACAAGGGCTGTGTTTGGCCATCAGATGCGTTTTGATCTGGCCGATGGTTTTCCGCTTCTGACCACCAAAAAACTGCATCTTAAATCGATTATCCATGAATTACTCTGGTTCATAAGTGGTGATACTAATATCCGTTATTTACAGGAAAATGGTGTTTCAATCTGGGATGAGTGGGCGGATGAGAATGGTGATCTTGGTCCTGTCTATGGCCAGCAATGGCGACGCTGGAAAACGCCTGATGGCGGTGAAATTGACCAGCTTGCCGAACTCATCAGAATGATACGCGAAACCCCGACGTCACGACGACTGATGCTGTCGGCCTGGAATCCAGCGGATATTCCGAATATGGCTTTGCCGCCATGCCATTGTCTGTTTCAGTTTCAGGTAGCTGATGGGCGTCTATCCTGCCAGCTTTATCAGCGTAGCGCCGATATTTTTCTGGGTGTGCCATTCAATATCGCGTCCTATGCCTTGCTGACGCATATGATTGCGGTGATTTGCGATCTTGAGGCAGGTACATTTGTCCATACGCTGGGTGATGCACATATCTATGCGAATCATTTTGATCAGGCGCGCTTGCAGATGTCGCGAACCCCGGGCGCATTGCCAAAGCTCCTTATCCATAATCGCCCTAAAAATATTGACGGTTTTAAATTCGAAGACTTTGAAATTGTCGATTACCACGCACAGGCACATATTGCCGCCCCGATTGCTGTTTAGGAGTTCCTATGTCTCAAACAAACAATCTGGACATCCAGATGACCGCTGTTGTGGCCATGGCAAAAAACCGGATCATTGGAGATGGCACGGGTTTATTGTGGCATTTGCGCGATGATCTGAAGCGGGTAAAGGCACTGACCATGGGGTGTCCGTTGATTATGGGTCGTAAAACCTGGGACTCGATTGGCCGCCCATTACCCGGGCGTGCCAGTATTGTGATGACGCGTGATCAAAATTGGTCTGCCGAAGGGGCGCATGCCGTTGCCGATATGCCAGCGGCCATTTCGGCCTCAATCGACTGGATTAATGCCAATGACGAAGCGAGGCCAAATATCATTCTGTTCGGTGGTGGCGAAATTTACCGGCAAGGGTTGGATTACTGTAACCGAATCGAATTGACGGTCGTTGACCTATTGCCTGGCGGGGGCGAAGCGCCCGCCTATTTTCCGGACATTAACATGGCTGACTGGGATCAGGCTATTGAAGCTGAAATGCCGGCTGATGATGAATCTCCGGCTTTTCAATATCAGACACTGACACGTCTGGCGGCACCTCGCGCGCTAGGGTAATATCAGACATATATCATTCGAAAATGATCTGCGGGGCATCTGCTTTGCCAACATCGAGTGCGTCCAGAACACCGGCAGCGATCTTGCGGTAATGGGCAGCATGCGGGCTATCAGGCGCGCTGGCAATGATAGGCTTGCCAGCATCCGAGGTTTCACGGATATCCATCTCTAATGGTACTTCGCCAAGGAAAGGCACGCCAAGCTTTTTCGCTTCATCTGCCGCGCCGCCATGACCAAAGATATTGTGGCGGCTGCCACAGTCCGGACAGCTAAAGAAGCTCATATTTTCCACAATACCCAGAAGGGGCACATTGACCTTCTTGAACATGTTCAGCCCTTTGCGCGCATCAATCAGGGCAAGGTCTTGCGGGGTTGAAACAATAACGGCACCAGCAAGCGTTGCGCGTTGAGACAATGAAAGCTGGGCGTCGCCAGTACCTGGCGGCATATCAATCACCAGAAT
>JBMZPN010000071.1:3291-7887 GCA_049620845.1 Puniceispirillum sp. (SeqCode) | reverse complement strand
CGCTAGTGCTTGGGGAAACAGGCGCTGGCTTGGATGTGTCGGCAGCAGGCTCTTGTTTGGTAGCGTCATCTGCGGCCACATCTTCTGCGGCAGATCCGTCTTTACCCGCGGCATCTTTTTCAGGCGCAGCAGGTTTCGATGCGGCTGGCTCTGGCGATGCCGATGAAATAGTGGCGACATCTTCACCATCTTCAGCAAGTAAGGCAATCACCGTGCCCACAGGTACATTTTCAGTCCCGTCAGCCACTGCTATTTGCGCCATTTTACCATCATCGACCGCTTCAACTTCCATGGTCGCTTTATCGGTTTCAATTTCGGCGATCACGTCACCTGAACGCACATCATCGCCAACAGCCACCATCCATTTTGATAATGTGCCAACCTCCATCGTGGGGGATAAGGCTGGCATTTTGATTTCGATAGCCATGATTACGCTCCCTTAAAGCCTTCGCATGTGGCAAGCGCCGTCGCCACGACATCATCCACCTGCGGCAGTGCCAGTTTTTCAAGGTTGGCGGCATATGGCATCGGCACATCCTTGCCTGTCACGCGGGCAATCGGCGCATCAAGCCAGTCAAAGGCCTGTTCCATAACCTGCATGGCCAGTTCCGAACCGATACCCGCAAAAGGAAAGCCCTCTTCGCACGTCACAAGACGCGATGTTTTCTTGACCGAGGTGACAATCGTATCAATGTCAAGTGGACGGATTGTCCGCAGGTCGATTACCTCGGCGCTGATACCCATCTCGGCCAAGGCATCAGCCGCCTGTAAAGCGCGCCCGACCATGATCGAAAAGGCCACCAATGTGACATCACTGCCTTCACGGACGACTTTGGCCTTGCCGATTGGCACTGTCCAGTCATCATCATCCGGCACGTCAAATGACTGGCCGTACATGACTTCATTTTCCAGAAAAATAACCGGATTAGGATCACGAATAGCCGATTTGAGCAGACCTTTTGCATCTGCCGCAGACCATGGCGAAACCACTTTCAATCCGGGGCAATGGGCATACCAGCTTGCATAACATTGCGAATGCTGCGCGGCAACGCGGCTAGCGGCGCCATTTGGCCCCCGAAATACAATCGGACAACCCATCTGGCCACCTGACATATATAATGTCTTGGCAGCTGAATTGATGATCTGGTCAATCGCCTGCATGGCAAAGTTAAAGGTCATGAATTCAATAACCGGACGCAATTCACCAAAGGCCGCACCAACACCAAGGCCGGCAAAGCCCTGTTCGGTAATCGGGGTATCAATGACACGGCGGGTACCAAATTCATCAAGAAGCCCTTGTGTAACCTTATAGGCACCCTGATATTCAGCAACTTCCTCGCCCATCACAAAAACACTCTCATCACGGCGCATTTCTTCGGCCATGGCGTCACGCAGGGACTCGCGAACGGTGATTGATGTTGAGGCACCTGTCCATTCAGCTTCAGCACTTATTGCGGGGGTCGCAGGTGCCGTTGGTGCTACAGAAGCTGACGCGGCTGGCGGTGTTTCTGCAGTGGCAGACGCTGGTTCAGCTGGTGCTGTACTGCTTGATGGTGTGGCATCGGCATCATCACCCTCTTCCAGCAAAACAGCGATGGGCGCGTTCACAGCTACATTTTCTGTGCCCGCAGATACAAGTATCTTGCCAAGCGTGCCGTCATCAACCGCTTCGACTTCCATCGTCGCCTTATCGGTTTCAATCTCGGCGATTACGTCGCCAGAGCGAACTTCAGCACCTTCCTCAACAAGCCATTTGGCCAAGGTTCCTGACTCCATGGTTGGCGACAAAGCAGGCATTTTAATTTCAATAGCCATGATTAAGCCTCCACCTTGTCTGTGTTTTCGGATGGCAAAGGTAACAATATGTCGGTAAATAATTCGGATGCATCCGGTTCCGGACTTGTCTGGGCGAATTCAGTCGCGTCAGTCACAATGGCCTTCACCTCGGAATCGATCGCTTTCAAATCTTCATCCTTCACATTCTGGTTTTGTAAAATCTCACGAAGCTGATCAATCGGGTCATGTTGCTTGCGCATGGTATCAACCTCTTCGCGGGTGCGATATTTCGCCGGATCGGACATCGAATGACCGCGATAACGATAGGTTTTCATTTCAAGGATGTAGGGGCCTTTGCCCGAACGGCAATGTTCCAGCGCCTCAAGCGCGGCGGCGCGTACAGCAATGACATCCATGCCATCGACCTGCTTGCCCGGGATGCCATAGGCCATGCCCCGGTCAGACAAGGCGCGACCAGCCGCCGCCCGGGTAACCGCGGTGCCCATGCCATATTGGTTATTTTCAATGATGAATAGACATGGCAAGTCCCATAAGGCCGCCATGTTAAAGCTTTCATAAACCTGACCCTGATTGACTGCACCATCACCCAGATAGGTCATGCATACATTTTTCTGGCCTTTATATTTGTGTGAGAAGGCAAGGCCAACCCCGATGGGCACCTGTGCGCCGACAATACCGTGACCACCAAAGAAGTTCTTTTCACGGCTGAACATATGCATCGATCCGCCTTTACCGCGTGAATATCCACCCTCGCGACCGGTCAATTCAGCCATGACACCGCCAGCTTCCATGCCGCAGGCAAGCATATGCCCATGATCCCGATATGATGTTACCACCGTATCGCCTTCCACAGATGCAGATTGCAAACCAACAACAACGGCTTCCTGACCAATATATAGATGGCAAAAACCACCAATCTGACCCATGCCATACATCTGACCCGCTTTTTCTTCAAAGCGCCTGATCAGCAACATATCACGGTACATTTTGATTAGATCATCAGTTGCCGGCATATCATTTACACCAGCACCAACTGACTTAGGTGGCCTTCCCGGGCCTTTCTTACGTCTGCTATCAGTCTTAGTGGCCATTTTTAGCTCCATCCTGTTGGTCGCAGTTCCCCCGTTATCGACAAACACATCACATTCAAGTCACGCATTGGCGATATAGACACTAAGATTTAGCTAAAATGAATTTTTTGCAACTATTTTATTATTCTGATTTTATTGTATTTTATTTGAATAAACTGAAATTAGGTTAATTTATGTTACGCTTTTATGAGACTTAAAATTTCAATTCAGACATATCAATTGAAATAATTACATCATTGGGGGTGTAAAGCCCAAGTTCCGCACGCGCCGTTTCTGCCAGCATATCAGCATCGATCGCATCATTTTGCATCAGCTCTATACGTTGATGCAGATGTGACTGATGCTTTTCGAGCAAAGCCAGTTGTTCTTCGGCAACCAAGATTTTGCGCTCAAGCTCGGGCTGGGCAAGAATGCCGCGTTCTCCTGCAATGGTATGAAACATGAAAAAGGACGCCATTGTAGCAAGCAGACATAGGCTACCCACAAAGGCAAATGACTTTTTCATAAGATACATGACCAGCTCCATTTGACGACTGCCAGCAAGCTTTAGCAACCTTGACTATAGGGTATTGAATCAGAGCCGATTTACCGCGTCAAGCGAAATGCGAATCGCCGGAAAATATGAACTTTCCAGTGCTAAGCATAATCACGTTATCTAACCGTATAGATGAGCTGGTTTAGGCCAGCCTAACCACGCAGGATCGATGTTCCTGCATAAAGAGCTGTGCGATCAAGCTCTTCTTCGATACGCAGAAGTTGGTTATATTTTGCCAAGCGATCCGAACGCGACAATGAGCCGGTCTTGATCTGACCAGCATTCGTCGCTACCGCCAGATCAGCAATAAAGCTGTCCTCGGTCTCTCCCGACCGATGCGAAATAACAACGCCAAAGCCAGCTTTCTGAGCCATATCAATGGCCTGCATGGTTTCTGAAAGCGTACCAATCTGATTAACCTTGATCAGAATAGCATTAGCTGATCCGTCATTGATACCGCGTGCCAGACGCTCGGGGTTGGTGACAAACAAATCATCGCCAACAATTTGGACTGTGCCGCCAATCTTGTCGGTCAGGGCGGCAAACCCGTCCCAATCATCTTCATCGAGTGGATCTTCGATTGACGTGATCGGATATTTGCCTGTCAATTCAGCCCACATGTTGTTCATCTCGTCACTGCTGAGCGTACGCCCCTCACCTTGCAGATGATATTTGCCGTCTTTGTAAAACTCGCTAGCGGCAGCATCGACAGCGATCATCACATCATCGCCCGGCTTATAACCAGCCGCTTCGATTGACTTGGTAATATAGCCAAGTGCCTCGTCGGTTGAGTTGATTGCCGGGGCAAAACCGCCCTCATCGCCAACGGCTGTCGATAGGCCATTTTCGGAAAGCAGCTTTTTGAGAGCATGAAAGATTTCAGCGCCCATCCGCAGGCCATCATTGAAATGTGGCGCACCAACAGGCATAACCATGAATTCCTGTGCATCAAGCGCATTATCAGCATGCGCACCACCATTGATAATATTCATCATCGGCACAGGTAGCAGATGCGCATTTACGCCACCAAGATAGCGCCATAGCGGCATTTCAGCAGAGTCTGCGGCCGCCCGCGCCATAGCCAAGGACACGCCCAGAATGGCATTCGCCCCAAGACGGCCTTTATTGGCTGTACCGTCCAGTTCGATCATATCCTGATCGTTACCAGCCTGA
>JBMZPN010000071.1:0-3281 GCA_049620845.1 Puniceispirillum sp. (SeqCode) | reverse complement strand
CGCCCGCAAGCGCATCAAAAATTTCAAAATTAACCGCGTCAACCGCCTTCACAACCCCTTTACCGTTATAGCGGTCAGCATCACCATCGCGCATTTCTACAGCTTCATAAGCACCTGTTGAGGCACCTGATGGCACAGCCGCGCGACCAGCGCTTCCATCTTCAAGAAAGACATCAACCTCGACGGTAGGGTTTCCACGTGAGTCAAGAATTTCACGAGCTTGAATATCGGCGATACTGGACATGGTTTTACTTTCTTATTTTATCTATGAGTTAAATTATGGGTTTGTTTATCGTCAACCACGACGCGCCGCGTCAAGACGCATCAATGTGGCAAGTACGTCTGGCATTGCGTCAATCGGCAACATATTCGGACCATCTGATGGCGCATTATCCGGATCCTCGTGGCTCTCCATGAAAAGACCATTGACGCCAACAGCCACTGCCGCGCGCGCCAGAACGGGAACAAATTCACGCTGGCCACCTGAACTACCACCTTGACCACCGGGTTGCTGTACCGAATGAGTCGCATCAAAAATGACTGGATGGCCAAGCATCGCCATTTCAGGTAATCCCCGCATGTCAGATACCAGCGTATTGTAACCAAATGAAGTGCCGCGTTCGGTCAGCATAACACGATCATTACCAGCGCCTGTTACCTTTGCGGCTACATGTTTCATGTCCCATGGCGCAAGAAACTGGCCTTTTTTAATATTCACAACCGCGCCTGTCTTGGCGGCAGCCAGCAGTAAATCAGTTTGCCTGCATAAAAAGGCTGGGATCTGCAACACGTCCAGCACCTCGGCTGCAACCGCACATTGATCTGGCAGATGCACATCACTAAGCACAGGACAGCCAAAAGCGTCCTTGACCTTGGCCATGACAGCCAGCCCTTCATCCATGCCTATGCCACGTGCCGCACCACCAGACGTACGATTAGCCTTGTCATATGATGATTTATATATAAATCCCATACCAGCATCTGCCGCCGCTTTTGACAGCTTTTCAGCGCAAAACAGGGCGTGATCAAGACTCTCAATCTGACAAGGCCCAGCTATCAGCAAAAGCGGATGGTTATCACCACAGGACAGATTTCCAATAGATATGCTCATAAAACCTCCTATACGAGGCGGGATTTTTCCATTGAAGCCGCAACAAAGCCGGTAAAGAGCGGATGCGGATCAAATGGTTTTGATTTCAGTTCTGGATGAAATTGTACCGCAACAAAGAAAGGATGATCAGGCCGTTCAACAATTTCCGGCAATCCACCATCAGGTGAGAGACCCGACATGACCATGCCTGACGCGGCTAATGCATCCTTATAGGCGATGTTAACTTCATAACGATGCCGATGACGTTCGTTGATATGCTGTTTGCCATAGAGTTGGCTGGCAAGCGAACCTTCGGTGAGCAGACATTCATAAGCGCCAAGCCGCATTGTACCACCAAGATCATCTTCGGCACTACGCAGTTCCTTTGCGTTACCAGAAGTCCATTCGGTCATGAGACCAACAAGTGGAATTTCAGTTTCACCAAATTCACTTGATCCTGCACCCGCCATACCGGCAAGGTTTCGGGCTGTCTCAAGAACTGCCATCTGCATACCAAAACAAATACCAAAGTAAGGAATATCGTTTTCTCGCGCAAATTGAATGGCGTTTATCTTTCCGGTTGACCCACGCTCGCCAAAACCACCTGGCACGAGGATACCGCTAACATGATGAAGTGACTCAACCGCCGCGCCCTCTTGCTCAAAAAGTTCCGAGTCAATCCATTCAACATTGACCTTGACGCCATTGGCAATCCCACCATGGGTCAAAGCCTCACCCAGTGATTTATATGAGTCCTGCAAAGATGTGTATTTACCAACAATGGCGATTGTCACCTCACCTTCGGGATTAGCAGCGGTGTTGCATATAGTCTCCCAGCGTTCAAGTGACGGAGCTACATCCTTAAGACCAAAATGCCGCATGACTTCACGGTCAAGACCTTCGTCGTGATAGGCAAGTGGCACCTGATAGATATTACTGACATCACGCGCCAGAATAACCGATGATTCACGTATGTTGCAGAACAGGCCAATCTTGCCACGTTGTTCGCTAGGCAGATCATGCTCTGTTCGGCATAAAAGTATATCAGGCTGAATGCCGACAGATTGCAATTCCTTGACCGAATGTTGCGTTGGCTTGGTTTTCAATTCGCCAGCCGCCGCAATATAAGGCAGTAACGTCACATGCAGAAAACATGTCTGCTCACGCCCTAATTCATTGCCTAATTGTCTGATCGCTTCAAGAAATGGCAGTGATTCAATATCACCAACTGTGCCACCAATTTCACAAAGGATAAAATCCTCATCATCGATATTCGACAGGACAAAATTTTTGATAGCGTCCGTCACATGCGGAATAACCTGAATTGTCGCGCCTAGATAATCGCCGCGTCGTTCCTTTGCCAGAACATCCGAATAGATCCGACCAGCCGTGACATTGTCGCTTTGCTTGGCATGAACGCCTGTAAAACGCTCATAATGTCCAAGATCAAGATCTGTCTCGGCGCCATCATCGGTTACAAAAACCTCGCCATGCTGTGTTGGCGACATTGTTCCGGGGTCAACGTTCAAATAGGGGTCAAGTTTACGAAGGCGAACTTTGTATCCGCGCGCCTGCAACAGAGCAGCAAGAGCGGCAGCACCAAGCCCTTTTCCAAGGGACGAAACCACACCGCCTGTAATGAAAATAAAACGTGGCATGGACAAATTTAATACCCTATAGAAAGGCGCTTGGTAAGTGCCAAAATCGCCATTAAGGCCAATAAAATTTAATTGTTAGGATTGACATACGGCATCATTGATAATTTTACGGTCAAATGACCGTAAAAAGCCGTTTGTTTATTTGTCAGTCGGAACAGCCGGACCACTCACAGGAGCAGGCGTGCTGTTGATCACATCATCAACGATTGAAACTGTTTCTTTGCCAGCACCAGCCATAATGGCGAGAATAATCGAGGTTGTGAAAAATCCTGCAGCCAGAATAGCGGTGACCCGTGTCATCAGGTTAGCTGTACCCCGCGCGGTCATGAAACCGCCACCTGCACCGCCGCCGCCGATACCAAGACCGCCACCTTCACTGCGTTGTAATAGGACGGCGCCAACGAGGCCAAGAGCAATCAGAATATGTATGGTCAAAACCAGAGTTTGCATCGTTACTTTCCTGCATCATCGCTACATTGCGCGGTTATAGGGTGAAAACACGATTAATACAACTAAATACTCAGCAAGATTAG
>JBMZPN010000070.1:0-7894 GCA_049620845.1 Puniceispirillum sp. (SeqCode) | reverse complement strand
AACACCTGTCGAAGATTTTAACAAAATGACAGATTATGACTTTATGGTCGTTGATGTAGCGAGTGACCGTGCAGATGCTGTTGAAAAAGTACACAGCATCCAGTCACATCTAGGCACATCTGAGGTTGGCACGTTGCTGGCCATCCCCGGCAGCACCAGCCACAGCATGATCAGCACTACAATCAGACGGTTTAATGGAATTAATCCGCTTGTGGTGCTCACTAAACTTGACGAATGCGAGACCAAACCAGCAGAATTTTCCGCACTCGCAGAAAACAACATAAAAATTGCCCTATTATCCGGCACTAAATCAGTAATTGACCCCGCAGTATTTGCGTCTGAAAACATCTTGCTGCAATATCTACAGGAAAATTTCAGTTATGCTAGCACAGCCCCTGCGCGTACGGGATCAGAGTAAATAATATGGCGGTATCGATTGCAGTCACTAGTGGCAAAGGCGGTGTTGGCAAAACCAACACGGCTGTTAACCTCGCCATATCGCTTCAAAAGCTTGGTAAACGCGTTGTTCTCTTTGACGCTGATTTTGGCATGGCCAATGCCCATGTAATGCTTGGGTCAAACCCGAAAACAACAACAGGGGACTACCTGAGAGGCGCCACCAACATCGTCGACACCCTGACAGAAACCCCAACAGGTTTGAAATTTATCGCTGGCGGATCTGGGCTCACCGAACTTCTCAATCTAGATAATCAGGCACGCTACAAGATGCTGTCTGGCATTTCATCGCTTGAGGATGATATTGACTATCTGATCGTCGATAGTCCAGCCGGCGCCTCTGATAGCACACTTTTTTTTGTCAATGCTGTCGACCTTGCGTTAATTGTTCTGGTTGCCGAGCCAACTAGCTTTCTTGATGCCTATGCACTTGTAAAAGCTGCACATTTAGAAAATGGCGTCACTGATTTTGCGGTGATGGTCAATATGGCCGACAACGCAAAAACGGCAGAAACCAACTTTAATAAATTTCGTGACATCACAATGCGCTTTTTGGACATAAAATTGCATTACGTTGGTATGGTGCCACAATCCCCCGTCATCAGACGGTCGATTGTGCAACGTAAGCCGATCAGCATAAGCCAGCCAAAATCATCGCTGGCAAAGGCCTATGAAACGCTTGCGTTGAAGATGATGAAAACATCTCACAGCCGCCATGATGGTGTTAAGTTTTTTAATGGGGCACAAAAATGAGCGTTGCAGTGCAAGATCATTACGTCAACCAGAAGACTGATGTTGACGAGTTGATCAAGACACATAGCGATCTTGTCCGCAAAATCGCCTGGCAAGTCCATGGCCGCACTCGGCACACGACTGAAATTGAAGACATCATGCAGATTGGCTTTACCGGTCTTGTCAATGCGGCCCAGCAATATACGCGCAAAGAAGGCGCGACATTTGCCACCTATGCCAGTATCAGAATCAAAGGCTCGATTATTGACTATTTGCGCAAAAGTTCAAATCTGTGCCGCACAACAATCCAGATCAAAAAGAAATACAATACAGTTGTTCAGAGCCTGCAAACAAAATTGATGCGTCAGCCAACCCACCAAGAAATTGCTACAGACATGGGAATGAGCGAGCAGGAGTTGCATGAATGGGAGCAAGCCTTTCAGGCAAATGCGCACGAATCACTAGCTGATGTTTATGATCAATATTCCATCTGGTATGCATCTGAAGAAGATAGCCCAGAAGAAAAACTGGGCAATGAAGAACTGAAACAGCTTTTGAAAAGCGCGCTACACACCTTGTCAGAGCGCGAAACACTGGTTATCCAACTTTATTATATCGAAGAATTGAACGTTTTTGAGATTGCCGAGGTTATGGAAATTTCAACAGGTCGCGTTTCGCAAATTAAAAAATCGGCGATCGCCAATTTGCGCTCATTCATAAGCAATGCGCAACAAGTCGGGTAACAATGCCGCGGCCAGAATTTGACTCGCTAAACACCATCCAAATGTCGCTGCAATCTGCAGAGCAGCATTTGCATCATAATAATGGCATAACGCAGCTTCATCTGTCCTGTTCATTGATAAATATTGCCCGTGGATCATGCATTGCAGTCATCCGGCCTGATGGCGCTTTGGGGAAATCACCATTCGGGTCAATTCACATTCCAGCAGACCGGCCGGTTATGCAGGCACAAATATCGCTTGCATCGGAAAGTTTCAGTGAATTAGCCGCTCATTTGCGGCATCCAGCGCCACGGCCGGTAACGCTTGTCATGACCGTTACAGACAAATTATCCGTATCGCAAGATGGTTTGTTATTTATCGATGAGTCACTTGATACAGCAGTTACCGATGTTTACTGGAGTTTACCCATTAAATAATGGCCAATACCCATCAATCTGCCATATTACTGCGTCAGTCTACGTGTCATTTCGGTTTCAGCTTGTAGCAACCTTGATGATCCTGAAAACGCTTGTTGTACTGTCATAAGATTAGTCAATTCAGATGTCATATCAATGTTCGACATTTCAAGTGCACCAGAATGCACTTTACCACGCCCCTGTTCAATCGGCGCACCGATGACGCCAGCACCTGATTTGGGATTTTCTATAAAATAGTTCTGGCCGAGAGGCGTCAGCCGGTTGGGGTCAGCAAACATAGATAAGCCGACCTGCCCTACAAAAAACGTTGCGTTGTTGCCATAGGTGGCCTCAATACGACCATCAGTTCTTATTGCCACGCCCGTTAATCGTGTTTCGGCAAACGTTTCCGTACCGTTTACGGAAGTGGCAGTATTTGCTGTCATTGGAACAGTTATTTGGGTGCCAAGTGCAGACAACAGTTGCTTACCATCCGAATTAGCAATCAGACCCGCCGCGTTAACCGTGAATGACCCATCACGCGTGTAAAATTTTTCATCTGGCCGATCAGCGTCAATAAGCGTAAACATGCCCTGCCCTTCAATAGCCAGATCAAGAACGTCGCCAGTTTGTTGAAAAGCTCCCTGCTCACTTAAAACTCGGTTTTCCACGGCCAAAGACCCCATACCAATCCGGGCACCAGACACTTTAATGGCATCGGTGTTGCCATAAATGTCGGCAAAGGTTGCCTGCCGTTTTTTAAAGCCTGTTGTTTTTGCGTTGGCGATATTATTGGATGTAACACCCAAATCATTCAAGGCCGAGTTAAGACCGCTTCTGATAACCGAAATCATGAATAAAACCCTTTTAACAGTGACACGTTTCGGAGCAAAAAATATGCCAAGGCGCCGCTGCTAAAGGGCGAAAGTGTTTTTTTCGGACAATCAGCACAAAAAAGTTACCAAAAAAGTTACTTGTTTAGAAAATGTTAATGCCTCATATTATCCAACTAATATCGAGGAATGGTGATGCCTAACACAAAGAACACATCTTTGGTTCCCGTAAGCAAAAAACTGCCAGCTGTTCGTAAAGGCGGGGCTGTTACCTCTGCCTTTTCACTGTACGAGGGAGAGCGTCATTTCACCGACCGAGAAGATGTACGCCAACATTTGCCTGATATTTTGGGAAAGGCTTTGGCGCGCACCTGGATTGATAACGAATTTCACCAAGCCTTTGATCAAGACCCTGTTGGCACGCTCGGAGCCCATGGTGTGTTTATCCCCAGCACGATGTCGATTGAATTCCAACGCAAAACATCTGATCGGCCACGTATTGTTGTCTATGAACAAAACCCAGACTCAAAATTCAAAGCCCGGGTGTTGTACCTTCAGCTTGTGATGATGGCAGGCCGATAGGGTGCGCATAATGCACACCAAAAACACATATATTTTTAAATTAGTTCTGCTGATAAGCCTGACACTTTGCTTGTCTATGGTCGCGGCAAATGCCGACTCGCGCAGTGATAATGAGGCGTTCAGCGCGGCTGTCAAAGCCGTGAAAGCGCGTGATTACAGCCGAGCTTTGACTTTGTTTGAACAGCAAGCTAACAATGCCAAACATGATGCCCAGTATAATATGGCGGTATTGTTACAGGCTGGCAAAGGCCGGCCTCGCAACTATCTGGACGCATTGTATTGGGGCTGGCTTGCCCAGCTTGGCGGCATCGAAGAGGCCGAGGATATTGCCAGTGACATACTGGACAAATTGACCGAAAATGATGTTAAAGTGGTGCGGGCGCGAGTGGGTGAAAACCTGCAATCACGAATTGAAAATGGGGATATCAATGCGATTTCCCAATTTGCTGGCTATCATCTGACAATTCTGGAAGAACCTGATTATAGCACGGCCTATATTTGGTATTCGATTGCCGTCGCGCTAAACATTCCAGATATGATCGACCGGCGCGATGACACAGAAAGCGATATTGAGGCAAAAGAATTGGCGCGTTTGCAAACAGAGGCAAGAGAGCTGTTTGAAAAATATA
Organism: Puniceispirillum sp. (SeqCode); assembly: GCA_049620845.1. Lineage (GTDB taxonomy): Bacteria > Pseudomonadota > Alphaproteobacteria > Puniceispirillales > Puniceispirillaceae > Puniceispirillum. The sequence continues at coordinate 3,524 of JBMZPN010000070.1, read as the reverse complement.
ACTTTGCGCCGTTCAATCCGAAAGAGGCAGGAGGCGCAAATGAAAGTTAAAGTGCACTGGATTATTGATGGCGTTATGGAAATTGACGCCGACACAAATGAAGCCGCCGAAGCGCTTGCTGACGAAAAATTGCGCGGCTTTATAAACGCCCATCCAGAATTGACCAAAAATCTTGGCGCCACAGCCATTCAAGGTCATGCTGTCACAGATGGGGATGACAATTAACGCCTAGCCAAAGCTATCTAGCAATTCGCTGATCGTCTTTTCGAGTTCATCATTATCATTTTCGATATTGGTAATCTCTTGACGCAGCTCTTCAATACGCTGTTTGCGTTTTTCCATCACATCCCGAATTTCTTCAAGAACTGTCGCTAACCGACCGCTCAGATCAGCTTCGCTGACGTCTTCCTCAGCCATGATTTCAACCCTCTCATCTGCCTCATCGGTGCCGGGGATTTGGTCTACCGCACGGCAATTCTGCCGCAACGTCCCCACATATGGCACAGTCAATCTGGTTCTGCTAATTTAGACACCGAGATATAGCCATTCAACCCTTGCAGATACTGTGCCAATATAGGAACCATAGTCATGCCGACCTTAAATCTGTCATACCGCTTGGCAAATTGGATGAAAAAAACCCAGTTTCGTTGCTTATCCGCGTCGTTACTGGTTGCCGAATTATGTCTATTTACAGCTGTCCCAGCGATAGCTGATACGCATAGCGACCTGCCAACAACGCCTTGTGATATCCGCCTTGTATTTGATAGTGATGCGCGCGGCATGCCGTCTGTTGGCTATAAATTATCCCTTCAAATACGCAACCGGACCGCCCGCGATATTGCCGGGGTATCTGTCTATTGGCTGGATAACGAATCTGCCATCATTGGCAATAGCGCGGCAATCTGCGGGGCAAAAGATGTGGCTGTCGGCCCGTCTGAAACTGGGCCTTGTGAAACAATTGTTCAGCAAATTGGCGGGGCCTTGTTACAAAGGCTGGGACAGGCCACATGGACCGAAATCATTAATCACCAACTGACTGATTTCCGCAAAGTCAAACAATGCGCCATCATTGGATATGATTTTCGTGATAGCAAACCAAAGACCTATTAGCATGCGTTTCAAAATCATGCTTGGCATTAAAAATGCTTAAACAAAGGCTGGTGAACACCAATCATCGCCCAAAATGAAAATAAAGTGACGGGGAATATGATGTCGAACGCAAAATTAAAAGAGCAAATCGAAGCGGCTAAAATCGCTCTTGTTCATTCTGCCGAAGCTGGCTCATATGCCGATACGCCGCCAACATCTGGCACCGTGACACAGATCCCAAGCATCGGCACCGATCATGCCCAGCCCCATGTTGATAGCCTTGCAGAAATGCCGCATTCACCAGCCAATGCCCAGACGCCAATAATTGGCCAAGACATGATACCCCAAAGTGATTTTGAAACATTAGAAGCGCGGCTTCAGGGACTGGAAGACCAGATTAAAAACCAGCAACGCGACCTGCACACATTATTGCAAAAATTGCGCGACATTACCGCCAAAAGCCAAGCTGTGGCCGAACCAAAGAAAAGCAAAGGCACGAAAAAATGGCTGGTGGGCGCCGCGCTATGCATGATGGGTTTTGGTGCGGTTTATTACTGGCTTGGCGCCGAAGTGATCACCGGCACCATCTATCAGGCAACCGGTTTGATGGTGGCGTTTATTGATACGCTGGCTGGTAAAATTTAACGAGACACACGATGGCTGAAAACGAGGCTGAACAGCAAAAACCAAAAAGACGCCTGTCACTTTCTAGGCTCTTTCTGCCGCTACTAATTGGCACGACAATCAGCGTGATTATCGGGTTTTTTGTTGTTGGATATATCAGCCTGACAGAACCGCCACCACCGGTTGAAGACATCCACAGTCTGATGAACAAAAAACAACAGGAAAAGGCCTTGGCCGGGGCAGATAACGCCACCGACAATGCCACCGAAATGGTGGTGAATGAAGATGGCACATTTGACTTTGCCCAATATAGATATTTTTCCTTTCCCCTGCCCTTTGTGGTTAATTTTGCCGATGGGAATGGCATGATGACCGTGGAAATTGCCATTGCCACTTATGAAACAACATTGCGCGGCGAACGGCTGATCGAAAAACTAACGACATTTACGCCAAAAATGCGGTCAGCTATTAATCTGGTGCTTGCCGAACAAGTCCATGCTGATGTGAATACGGTGGCAAAACGAAACGCCCTCGAAAGCAAATTACTTGCCGCTATAAAACCGGTGATTGACGGCACCAAGCCAGAGAGGCCGAGCGGCATCACCGATCTTCATTTTATCAAATTTGTAATTTCCGGTCTGCGTTAATGCGTTGCCCCGGCAAATGACAGAACCAGCGTTTCAAACGCTTCATTCTCTTCAGGCGATAACAATAATTCAGCCTTGGCACCATCTTGGCGTTGGTAATGCACGGCCTCTTGTGGAAATGACCACCGCATTTCAACCCGGTTATGACGGGTGACGCGAAAATCAATCTGGATATTTAGCGGCGCAAAAAGTTGCGATACCCGCCGCTGAAAATCAGCCACATCATAGATCTTGATATTTTTTGGAAAAACAACTGACCGTTCGATACCAGTCTGGTCAATAGCTGTCTGGCCAAGCTGTTGATTAGATTCAGCTTCACCTAAATCAAGCGATAATTGTTGTGGGACGATATGCTGCTGCGAAACCAGACGCACTTTGTAGGTCCACCATCTTGGTTAAGATCACTTGTGGATAAGTTAATGCAAAATCACGATTCGGTCAATAATTTCTGTATCTTAGAAATAATCAGATCTGTGGATAATTATTTTGCCAAAAATGCCGCTGGTTGCGTGATGAGGCTATGTCCAGATGGGAAAAGCAAAAACCAGCCCACGCCAAAACCCACCAAACATCCGTAAAACAACCATTTTGATCGACGCAATCTTTTGCGTGTTGGCTTTGATATATCTGTTGTCATGGTGCGCGCCACGTCTGACATCAATGTCATTAATTCGGCGATATGGCGCTGTGTTTTGGCATTGACCGCCACGGCGCTGTCAAGTCGCGCGGCAAAGGCGGTTACCTGCGCGGCGCTGGCATAAGTCACAGATGGGGCCAAAACCGCTTGAACTGCGCGTTTCTTTTTTTGAAAAAAAGTAAATTCTTGCGGCATGCCGTGATCTGAAGAAAGAGGCGCGGTATTTGTCTCGTCGGCACTAGTCTCATTGATACTGGCCTCATTGGCACTTGTCTCATCGGCACCAGCCACATGATCATCCGGCAATACAGACGGAACCGGTGCATCACCAGACGCACGGCCATTTGCCGCATCCTCACTCTGGTGCTTTAAATCATCATTTGACGGCATTTGCGACATTACCCCTTCATTCATGTCCAATGCTAATTTAGACTAAAATGATGTGCAATTTTTTTGCCAAGCCGCGGTCTGCGCACCAGAAAGCATTTTTGGCCAGAACATCACCACTATCGCTGGCGGTATGGCTT
>JBMZPN010000069.1:0-7899 GCA_049620845.1 Puniceispirillum sp. (SeqCode) | reverse complement strand
GAACATGGTCCTGACTCACCAGCATGGCTATTTACCACGTCACAGAAACTTGCCGATGATGTGATGGGTCAGATGGAAAAGCATATTGAGGCATTGCCGGAAATTGCGCGTAATGCTGCGACTGCCGCATGGCGGGATTACGGTGAAGTTGTTCTGTGTGACACGGATGAAGAGGTTGCAACTGTGTCTGACGAATATGCTGCCGAGCATCTGGAAGTCCATACATCCAAAGATGACTGGTATATGGATCGCCTGGAGAATTATGGCTCCCTGTTTGTTGGTGAGGAAACAACCGTGACTTATGGTGATAAATGCTCAGGCACGAATCACATTCTGCCAACCAAAGGAGCGGCACATTATACAGGCGGTCTCTCTGTGCATAAGTTCATGAAGGTGGTTACCACCCAGCGCATGACCCGCGAAGCCAATCGTGAAGTTGGTGCCGCGGCTGCACGTATCTCACGGCTTGAGGGTATGGAAGGTCATGCACGTGCAGCCGATGTGCGGTTGCGTAAATACTTCCCGGGCGAGAATTTGGCCTAGGCATGAACAGCAATGCCGATATCACTGTTTCGCTAGCAGGTAAAACCGCCCTTGTTACCGGCGCCAGCAGTGGTATCGGTGCCTTTATGGCGTCGGAGCTTGGTAAAGCTGGTGCGCGTCTGGCACTTGTCGGGCGTCGTAAAGACCGCCTTGATGACGTTCTTGATGGGCATGATGGCATATCGATCGCGCTTGACCTGACACAAGCTGATGCCATCACTGGCGTCAAAGCCGCTTGCCATGACGCCGGATTACAGCCTGATATTATTGTCAATGCGGCGGGTGTAAACCACCGCAAATCGGCGGATGACATATCACCTGAGATATGGCAGGACACAATTCATCTAAACCTGTCAGTCCCGTTTTTGGTGTCACAGGCTTTCGTTCCACATATGAAAACAGCTGGTTGGGGGCGTATCATCAACATTGCATCATTGCAATCGACCCGCGCATTTGAAAATGGCATTGCTTATGGGGCGGCCAAGGGTGGTGTTGTTCAGCTAACGCGTGCTATGGCCGAAGCATGGTCACGACATGGCATTATGGCGAATGCAATCGCCCCGGGCTTTTTCCCAACCGAACTGACCGCGCCTGTATTTGGCAATGCCGATCTTGCCAGTCATCATGCGCGTAATACGGCTATGGGGCGCAATGGCGAACTGCATGATTTACGCGGGCCATTACTGTTCTTTGCATCCGATGCATGTGGCTATGTAACCGGACAGACTTTACCTGTTGACGGGGGGTATACGGCAAAATGAAAGCTCTTGTTTATACCGGCACAATGGAAAGCGAAATCCGCGATGTGCCCGAACCCGTTGCTGAAGCAGGTGACTCGATTGTCGATTTGTCATTTTGTGGCATTTGCGGCTCGGACATGCATGCATGGCACGGCCATGATGAACGCCGCGTGCCGCCGCTTGTTCTTGGACATGAGGCTGTCGGTCATGTCATTTCTGGACCTGATAAAGGCAAACGCGTTGCCATTAATCCGCTGATGACATGTGGCACATGCCCGGCCTGTGTTGCTGGTGCCACGCATCTTTGCCCAACACGCGAATTGATAGGCATGCGTGTACCTGGCGCTTTTGCCGAACAGGTGGCGATTAAAACCGCTAATTTGACAGTTTTGCCCGATCATCTGGGGTTTGCGCAGGCGGCACTTGCCGAACCGCTGGCTTGCGCGGTGCACACTGTCCGCCTTGGCATGAAATCAGCCGCGAAAGCACCCGGCGAAAGTCGTCTAGTTGTTCTGGGTGGAGGAGCCATTGGGCTATTATGTGCGCAGGTTGCCCGCCATTTTGGCTATGATGATCTCTGGATTGCCGAGATTAATCCGCTGCGCCGTGACATGCTTGAAAAGGCAACTGGCGCACGCGCCTATGACCCGCTGAATGAAACACCGGATGACAAGCCTGTTGATGTCATTATCGATGCCGTTGGTGCGGCGGTAACGCGTAAAACCGCCTCGGCACTTGTCGCGCCTGGCGGCGTGATCGTTCATATTGGTTTGCAGGATAATGACAATGGTCTTGATGCAAGGCGTATCACTTTGCAGGAAATTATCTTTCAGGGTAGCTACTGCTATAGTGAACAGGACTTTGCCGAGAGCCTGTCATTGCTTGCCGATGGCGTGGTGACGGGTGAGGGCTGGGTCGAAATACGGCCACTTGCCGAGGGCGCAAAATCATTCGTGGATATTCATGAAGCCATCGCACCGCCAAAAATAATTCTGGATACAGGTCTTTAGGCAATATTGGTTGCTGTTTTGATAGAGTGAATGGGAGTTATCATGTTGAAGATTTTATCGCCGCTGTCATCGGTAAAAAATCTACTGATGTCTGGTTTGATGGTGATGTCAGGTGCTGTGGCGGCACCAACAATCGCCCATGCTGATTTTATTGATGGCAACGCTTTACAACTTTATTGCACATCACAAAGCCCGACTGACGATGCTATCTGCATTGTCTATATCACCGGGGCGGTGGATGCCTTTACCACGGTAGATTTGTTTAGCGAAAAAACATCGGATAATAAGCGTGTGTTTTGCATGCCGGATGGCATTCAACCAGATACCCTAAAAGCGACGACAATGAAATGGATGCAGCGCCCTGAAACCAATCTTGATTTTGCGGCAACTTTGCTGATCTGGGGTGCCATGAAAGACAGCTATGGCTGTCCAGAATAATAAAGCCTGTTCTGGCGACTAGAACGTATCCTTACGGCGCCGAATTTCAGCAAACACATCGGCATTACTGGCATCCGCCATGCCCAGATGCGCCCGAATTGATGGGTTATCAGGACGCAGAAACGGGTTTGTCGTTTTTTCCACCGACATTGTTGTTGGGACGGTGGCAATGTTTTTGGCGCGTTGCTCGATGATATGTGCGTGCCGTTTGATAAGCGCATCATTTTCCGGATCGACGGTGATGGCAAATTCGGCATTCGCCTTGGTATATTCATGACTACAATAGATTATGGTGTCATCAGGCAAGGCCAGTAATTTTTCCAGACTATTCCACATCATGTCAAAAGTGCCTTCAAAAACACGACCACATCCCAGCGCAAATAGCGTATCACCGGTAAAGACAATCTTTTCATTAGGCAGATAGAAGTTAATCATATCGGTGGTATGGCCTGGTGTGGCAATCACCCGAACTTGCCGCTTGGCAAAATCGAAACTGTCACCATCCCACAGGGCGGTGTCGATGCCGGAAATGGATGCCGAACGGGGCGGCGGCCCGATAACATGCGCGTTATGCGCAGCTTTTAATGCGGTTAAACCAGCCGTATGATCGGCATGGTGATGCGTGATAAACAGATGCGTTAATGACCAGCCCATTTGCGCTAACGCCGCTTCGGTTGCGGCGGCATCACCAGCGTCGACACAGGCGGTATCACCACTGTCCGGACAATGCAGAAGAACACCATAATTATCACTGTTATAGGGAAACTGAAAAATCTCTAATTTGGTCATTGGATCGCCCACTACCATGTGCCTATATTTTCCATCGACGTCCAAGGCTCGCATAGCGGTAAAGCGTCACCTTCCTGTATCAATTCAATAGAAATATTGTCAGGCGACTTGATAAAAGCCATGCGGCCATCACGCGGGGGTCGGTTTATGGTTACACCATCATCAATCAGCTTCTGACATGTGGCATAGATATCATCGACCTTATAGGCAAGATGGCCAAAATTACGGCCAAAATCGTAATCCTCAGGATCCCAGTTATAGGTAAGTTCAAGCTCGGGCGCAGCCTCGGCGCGGCTTCGATCCTGATCTTTTGGGGCGGCGAGAAAAACCAGCGTAAAGCGGCCAGCTTCGAAATCCTTACGACGCATCTCGACAAGGCCGAATTTGTTACAATAGAAATCCAGCGATGCATCAAGGTCTTTGACCCGAACCATTGTGTGAACAAAGCGCATTACATTATCTCCCGCGACATATGGTGTTACGTATAATCATAGGCGCTGAGGTTCCCTGATGTCCATGCTTGGTGAAGACGGGCTTAATATTTATGCAAGCCTGATCCCGATCATGGCGGCGCCAGTCAGAAGATTTGGTGCGATCTGGTGATGTGGCGGGTTGGCTGGCCGCATTGCCGGTGCCATATCGGGTACCTGTATAACGCGAACACCTGCGGCGATGGCGGCATTGGTACCATTTTCCGAATCTTCAAACGCCACGCAGTCCCGCGGATCTATACCTAACTTGGCCGCCGCATCCAGATATACATCAGGCGCAGGTTTGCCCTGAGCGACTTCGTCACCGCCGGTCAGATGCTGAATATACTCCCATAGGCCGGCCTTTTGCAGCGTGACTCGTGCCCGTGCACCGGATGACGATGTGGCAACCGCTACAGGCATACCAACTGTATGAAGATGAGCTAGTAATTGATGCGCACCATCCTTGACCGGCACCCCATCATCAACCAGCGCCCGATAGGCAAGCAACCAGTCATTTTTGAAGATTGCCGGATCAAGCGAAGACGGCAGTAGCTGGCGCAATACGCCAAGTCCGGTGACATGGTTCAAACCGATCATTTGCTGGTAATCGTCCATTGTTACGCTGATATCATATGTCAAAGCGGTGCTGCAGAAACTTTCAAAAGACAGGCGCTCTGAATCAATCAAAAGTCCGTCCATATCGAACAGAATGCCTCGAAAAGAAAATTCGGAATTGGACATAAATGGCCTCATAAAAAATGCAGAACATTCTGCCTTGCTGAAGGAAGTGAAGAAAGCAAAAACTTTGCTATTGGCATCTGTCGGTTTATGGCATGCTCTAACACTATGGGAAACGGATATGGCATGAAACTTTACGCCGCACATCATTCATGGAGATAACTTAATGCCGACGGCCTTATTAGCTGAAAATATTCGCTATCTTGTGGTGCATTGTGCCGATACGCCAGATGATGAAGCGCTTGATGCCCGTGCGATCCATGACATGCATCTGGGGTTTGGCTGGCATGGCATTGGGTATCATTGGGTTATCTGTCGCGATGGCACATTGCAAAGCGGGCGTCCTGAATATTGGGTTGGCGCGCATGTCAAAGGCCATAATGAGATCAGCCTTGGCGTGTGTCTGATTGGCCGCCAGAATTTCACCGAGGCACAGATGCAGACCCTCGAATCCCTGCTTATGCGATGGCGCACAGAGTACCCTGCTGCCGAAATATGTGGCCATTGTGATTTTGACTATACCGAAAAAACCTGTCCCAATTTTGATGTTGCCGCATGGTGTGCAAAACACAATATTGCGGCCAAAGCGGAATAGATATGACCGCAAGTGATACGCCAGACGCCACCCAAAAAACCGCCGCAAATATAATGCAGGTCTGTCTGCCCTATATCGGATTATATGACGCACCACGTGCCAATGCGGGTCTTGATACGCAATGTCTGTTTGGCGAACGGTTTAATGTGACTGGCGAAGCAGGCGATTTCTATCATGGTACATTAATGACCGATGGTTATCAGGGCTATGTTCCAAAGTCAGGTCTGATGCCGCCTATGGCAGAGCCAACACATCGGGTGATTGTGCCACGTACGCTTGTAACCCGCACGGCTGATATCAAAAGCGGCATGTTATTTGGCCTGTCGCTTGGCGCACTGGTGACGGTGCGTGACGGTGATCATACAGCTGATCGTCAAACCACGCATATTCAAACCCCGCATGGTGATGGCTATTTGCCCTGGCGGCATCTGGTGCCATGCGATCATGTGGCAGCTGACTGGGTGGCCATTGCCGAGTCATTGACAGGGGCGCCCTATGGCTGGGGTGGTCGGGATAGTAGCGGGTTGGATTGTTCCGCACTGGTACAGCTTGCTTTGCAGGCAGGCGGTGTTTCAGCCCCCCGTGATAGCGGCCCGCAGGCGTCTGGGCTGGGCGATCTAATGGCTGATGATGCCCCGCTTATGCGGGGTGATCTGATATTCTGGAAAGGCCATGTCGGCATTATGCTAGGCGCGAACATCCTGCTTCACGCCAATGCCTATCATATGCAGGTGGCATCGGAAAATCTGCACGATGCCCTGCCGCGTATCACGCGTGAAGCTGGCGATATAATTGCCCGCCGTAGAATTGTATCTGCCTAGCCCTTGCCAAGCGATATCCGGTTGCGCAGATACCACAGCAACAGTAATGACGGAATGACCATCAACGCCGTAATCACGAAGAATGTGCCCCAGTCGCCATTCAGCCAGTCAACCATCGCCCCTGACGATGACGCTAATGTTGTACGTCCCATTGTGCCGATTGAGGCCAGCAAGGCATATTGCGTCGCCGTATAGGTGCGATCGACCAGCAGCGAAATAAAGGCGACAAAGGCAACCGTCGCAAAGGCGGCGGCAATATCATCAAGTAGAACGGCAACGGCAAATAACAGCTCGGATTTACCGCTCCAAGCCAGAATGGAAAACATGACATTCGTGGCGGCCATGGCAATGCCCGCGATGAACAGGGCGCGTATTGAACCTGACCGGATTGCAAAATAACCGCCCAGTAAGGTAAAGCTGATCGTGGTGATCCAGCCAAGGCCTTTTGAATAGATAGCAATCTGTGATTTTGAAAACCCGATTTCCTTATAGAAAACCAGTGACATCTTGCCCATAAAGGCTTCGCCGATTTTAAACAGGAAGATAAAGCTCAAGATGCCTATGCCAATCGCCAGCCCGTTCTTTTTGAAAAAGCTGGTTAGCGGCCCAAGTACGGTGCTGGACAGAAAGGCAATCATCTGTGAAATCGGATTATTACCCCCAACGCGGCTGGCAATCGCGGCCTGCGCTTCGGCTTGGGCTTTGATCCGTTCATCCGAACTTGCCTCGGGAATGAACAGCAATGCGATATTGGCAAGCAGAATGATGCCCAGAAGCACAAGGAAGGTCAGTTGCCAGTAATTGACATGCCCTAGCGCCTCAAAATAATCCGCCGTGAACAGCGTAATCATGCCGCCTATTTTATAGCCTGACCACCAGCCAGCAACAGCCACCGCCGCGCCCGCCGCCATGGCACCGCGTTCATCATGGCCGATCTGTTCAATACGCAAGGCATCGATCGTGATATCTTGTGAAGCTGATGAAATGGCGATCAGCAAACCAAAGGCCATAACCCACCATATATCGGCCGCCGGACTCAGATTGCTCCATGCCAGTACCGAAATGAAGATCACCGCCTGTAGCGAAATGATCCATGCTTTACGATGCCCGATACGCGCGGTCAGAACGGGGATACGGATCCGGTCAATCAATGGCGCCCACAGAAAGTTAATCGCATAGACGCTGAAAATAAGTCCTGCCCAGCCGATTGCCGAGCGGCTCAAACCGTCTTCCTTAAGCCACAGCGATAGAGACGAACCGATAAGAACCCACGGAAAGCCACTTATCGCGCCAAGCAGAAGAATGCGAAGCATCCGTTTGTCAAAATATACGCTTAATGATGCTTTTTCCGGACTGCTCATAATAACTTCCCCCATATTGGCACTGTTCAGTCTTTGAATGCCATTTTATGCATTTTTTCTAAAATAACCCTACATCCAAAATCAATATCGAAAAAGCTTTATTCAAACGGCTATATCTGGGGTAATTTCTTGGAGGTAATTTCCTGAGGGTAATTTGACTGCTAACGTCAATGATCGTCTGGTTTGACTGAACAGGGGGCAAACGCTTTGCATAGCTGGCGCGTAAAGCAAACCGAAACAGGTGCCTATCAGCTTGATGCTGGCGACAGGCTGTTTGACTGCATCATTGGCAAGGCAGGGGTGATTGATGCAGCGGCCAAGCGCGAGGGCGATATGGCAACGCCGCGTGGTGAAATGCCTGTCCGCTCGGTTTATTATCGTGCTGATCGCG
>JBMZPN010000068.1:0-7978 GCA_049620845.1 Puniceispirillum sp. (SeqCode) | reverse complement strand
CTGACCCCACGGGTAACATCAGCAACACTGAAACTGCCTTCCTCTTCCGCTATGCGCGCGTGAAAAACAACCTGAAGTAATAAATCCCCCAATTCGTCACGGATATCTTCGCGTGACCCATTGTAGATTGCATCGGCTACCTCATATGCTTCTTCGATCGTATATGGGGCAATTGTTTCGAAAGTCTGTTCCACATCCCACGGGCATCCGTTTTCACGATTGCGCAGGCGTGCCATGATTTCGACGAGACGTTCAAATTCGGTACTTGCTTTAGACATGCTGGCATCGTAACAGTCGTTATCAGTCATACCAAGTTGAATAACGCGATGTCAGAAATTTGTGATATGTCTATGTCTTGTTTTTGTCTTGGAAATGGCAACTATTCATCTGCAAGTATTGTTAATTAGCTATATTACAGTGTGAGTCAATATTGTAACTGTATATATGGATTAAATAGGGGATTAAAATGGGTCGCATTAGATCATGGTTTTTCACCGGGCTAGTTGTTACCGCGCCGGTTTTGCTGACGATTTACATAACATGGTCAGCGATTGAGATCATTGACGGTCAAGTGGCTAGTTTACTGCCACGTTTTGCCGAGACTGCTTATAGTGAAATTCCCGGTATCGGTTTGCTGATTGGCTTTGCGCTGATCACGATCATAGGTGCCCTTGCCGCAGGCTTTTTGGGGCGTTGGCTTATTAGTTTTAGTGAGTCATTGTTGAATCGTATGCCGGTTGTACGGTCAATCTACGGCGCGACCAAACAGATTCTGGAAACTGTTGTTTCAGCACAGTCAGATGCGTTTCGCGAAGTTGTTCTGGTTGAATATCCACGTAAAGGGTTATGGGTTATTGGCTTTGTCACCGGTAATACCAAAGGTGAGGTCGATACCGTGATTGATCATGATATGGTCAATGTATTCATCCCGACAACGCCTAACCCGACATCAGGCTTTTTGCTGTTCTGTCCAAAAAAGGAAGTTGAATTCCTTGAGATGGAAGTTGAAGAAGCTGTCAAGATGGTGGTGTCTGGTGGTATTGTGACGCCGCCTGATCGCAGTGGTGGCAAGAAAATAGCCAAGAAGGCGAAATCCAAAAAAGCGGCTGTGAAAAAAGCCAGTTCTGCAAAAGCTACGGCAAAGAAAAAAGCGGTAGTCAAAAAGGCAGCGACCAAAAAGGCGTCACCCAAAAAGGCAACACCCAAAAAAGCGGCGGCAAAGAAACGCTAGGCAGCTATAATTAATTCTGCGTCATGATTGTGGTTAGGGTTTTGGCTGTAATTTAAAGCCTACCCTGCTGCAAGATAACGCACGGCGCTGTCGCGTTCAAACAGGCTTAGTAACATATCGCTATGGGTGAAGGCGGTGCCGTCAGCAGCCATCCGCCGCGCTTCGGTGCGGGCAAGCGATAGCAGTTCAGCATGTGTGCCTAAATCGGCAAGAATAAATTCGGGTACACCCGATTGGCGCTGACCCAGAAATTCACCAGGGCCACGTAATTCCAGATCCTTTTCAGCGATGACGAAACCGTCTTCAGTTTCGCGCATGACCGTTAGTCGTGTTCTGGATGTCTCGCTGACAGGAGGGGCATAGACAAGAATACAACTTGATTTGTCGACACCACGTCCAACACGGCCACGAAGCTGGTGTAATTGGGCAAGGCCAAAGCGTTCGGCATGTTCGATGATCATGATGCTGGCTTCGGGAACATCAACACCAACTTCAACAACAGTTGTGGCGACCAGAAGTTGGGCACTGCCGTCACGGAATGCCTGCATGGCTTCGTCACGTTCCGGCGCTTTCATTTTCCCATGCGCAAGGACAATTCTATGCGTTGGTAAAGCACGAACAAGGCTGGCAAAACGGTCTTCGGCAGCGGCGATATCAAGCTTGTCTGATTCTTCAACAAGAGGACAAATCCAATAGGCACGTTTACCAGCACCAAGGGCGCGCCTGATACCGTCAATCACCTGATCCAGGCGGTCATTAGGTACTATCCGCGTGTCGATTGGCAGGCGGCCAGCCGGTTTTTCATCCAGTCTGGATTGTTCAAGATCACCATAGGCGGTCATGGCCAGACTTCTCGGAATTGGGGTGGCTGTCATGACAACCACATCAACACCATTTCCCTTTTGTCCGAGGATAAGGCGCTGGCGAACACCAAAGCGATGCTGTTCATCCACTACGGCGAGGCCAAGATCGGCGAAAGCAACATTTTCGGATAAAAGCGCATGTGTGCCAATAACAATATCAATAGTGCCATCAGCAAGGCCGGAAAGTGTGTCTTTGCGCCCTGATCCGGCACGCCCTTGACCTAGCAGAAGGCCGGCAGTCTTGCCGATCGGCGCAAGCATTTTATTGAGGCTTTGATGATGCTGGCGTGCCAGCACTTCGGTTGGTACCAGCAAAGCCGCCTGCGCGCCGCTTTCGACGACATGCAGCATGGCCGCCAGCGCAACCAGCGTTTTACCAGACCCGACATCACCCTGAAGCATCCGTAACATGCGCTTATCAGATTGCTGATCGGATTTAATGTCCGCGATTGCTTTCTTCTGAGCGTTGGTCAAGGCAAAGGGCAGGCTATCAATAAGTGCCTGTGCGAGTTTGCCTGAACCAGGGAAAACACGCCCCGGCACCGTATCAGAGGCTAGTTGACGAACCATGGTGAGGGCGATTTGATTTGCGAGCAACTCGTCAAATGCCAGCCGCGCGCGAGCTGGGCTGGTAGGCAGAAGATCCGCTTCATTTTGTGGCGCATGAACAGCGCGCATGGCGGTGGCAAAATCTGGCCAGTTATGACTTGCCATGATGGCAGGGGGAATCCATTCAGGCAGGCCAGGCAAAGTTTCCAATGCCGCGGATATAGCACGACGCAGAACCTTTGGCGTCAGGCCAGCAGTCAGCGGATAGACGGGCTCAATTTCAGGCATGGTTGACAGTTCATTTGGCTTTAATACGTAATCAGGATGCGCCATTTGTACACGATTGTTAAAAATTTCGGTACGCCCACTGATAATGCGGCGTTCGCCAACAGGTAAAAGCCGCTGGATGTAATCATCGCGCGCGTGAAAAAAAACAAGTTCTATCGATCCTGTATCATTCTGGCAAAAGACACGCCAAGGACGACGAACACCCCGTGGCGGTTTGTCATGCTTAACAACGACAATATCAAAAGTGGCTGTGCCACCATCAATAACAGCGTCTAATGGCGGTTTCTGACTGCGGTCGATAATGGCAATGGGCAGATGTCTCAAAACATCAATGACATAGCTTCCAATTCGCTTTTCCAGAATTGAAGCAAGTTTGGCGCCGACGCCCGGTAAAGACGTGGTTGCCGCGAAGAGTTGAAACAGTTCCTGTGGTCGTTTGGGGTGCACCATGACTTTCCTTGCCAGTCCGGAGCTTTTTTCTTTGTCCGATGTCATCAGCCTAGCGCATTTACTGCCTTGTTTCAAAAGATATGCCATCCATATATAACCATAATACGAATGCCTATTATCATCCTGAAAAATCATACAGGTGCTTTGCAGTGCATGCGGGTTTCATGTTATGGCAATGGCGATAATGAAAACGCGTCCATATAGTTAGTGAGTTAATGATGACATCAGAAAAGCTTTCCAATCGTGCCCGCCGTCTGATTTATCAGGCCAGCTATACTGGCATGAAGGAGACTGACCTGTTGTTAGGGCATTTTGCCAAGGTGCATCTGCCAGATTTAGATGATAGTGAACTAGATGATTTTGAGGCCTTGCTTGAAGTCGGGGATCCCATCATTTACGCATGGGTGATGGAAAAGGAACCTGTTCCGGTGCAATATGATACGCGTGTATTCCAGCTTATTAAAAAGTTTAAAAAAGCATAACAAATAAATGAATTTTATTAATAAAATTGAATTAGATGACTCAATTTGGGGTTGTCCCGATGGTGCGCATATGTTGGCAGTTGCCGCACTTGCCGAAGCCAAGGGACGGATTTTATATGTGGCGCGCGATGATGCCAGATTGGCTTTGATGCGGGATGCTTTAATGCGACTAGCGCCATCAATAGACATTCTTGTATTTCCGGCATGGGATTGCCTTCCCTATGACCGACTTTCACCGCAAGGCGCATTGGTTGGACAGCGCATTGAAGCTTTGGCAAAGCTTGCATCGGATCAGTCGTTATTGGGCGCCAATACAATCGTTTTGACAACGGTAAATGCGTTTCTCCAGCGGGTGCCGCCAAAAAGCTATTTTGAAGAAAGTTCGCTTCATATCGCTGTTGGACAGACGATCGAGCCATCAGCCCTGGCAGCGTTTCTGGTCGATAATGCTTATCTGCGAACTGACACTGTGCGTGAAACAGGCGAGTTTGCCGTGCGCGGTGGGATACTCGATGTATTTCCGCCCGGGCATGCCAATCCTATCCGGCTTGATTTCTTTGGTGATGAGATTGAGACGATGCGTAGCTTTGACCCATCGAACCAGCGAAGCATAGGCAAAGCGGATCGTTTGACATTGCATCCGGTCGCTGAGTTCAGGCTCAATAGTCAGACTGTTGAAAGATTTCGTACCGGCTATCTGGCCAAGTTTGGTGCCAGTGCCAGCCGTGATGCCTTATATGAGTCAGTTTCGGCAGAGCGCATGCATCCCGGAATTGAACATTGGCTGCCTTTATTTCATGGCGATATGGCGCGCCTGACAGATTATTGTCCAGACTGGCCGATCATTCTCGATCACGAAGCGCAGGCTGCCTGTGTTGCGCGTTTTGAGCAGATCGCCGATTTTCATGAGGCGCGCGCTGAAAGTGGTGACGATGGCAGTAGCCCTTATCGCCCGCTTGATAAAGAAGCTCTCTATCTGAGCGCAGATGAACTAGAAAGCCTGTCGGCTGATCAGCAAGTCTGTGGTTTACAACGTTTTGCCGCGCCCGATGGCGGCGGACAGCAACAGGATGCTGGCGGGCGACCGGGGCTGACCTTTACCAAGGCGTTAGCGAGTGGCCAGAGCGCAGTGGTGGAAGTTGTGCAGGCCATACAGGCTGAAATGGCTAGCCAGCGTCGCCCGATTGTTATCGCTGCTGCTAGCGAAGGCGCGGCTGTACGGCTGGACGAGTTGATTAGTGAACAGATGGGTGCAGGGCATGTTTCGCGGATAGAAAGCCTAGATGCGGCAAAAGCTGGGGGTATTCATATCATCATCTGGTCACTTGATGTTGGCTTTCAGAGTGAACAGATTCTGGTTATCGCCGAAGCTGATATATTCGGTCAGCGATTGTCGAGGCCGCAATCCAAGCGTGGTAAAGGCGATGACTTCCTGCGCGAGGTTAGTGCACTTGAAACTGGTGATCTGGTGGTACATGCCGAGCATGGTATTGGCCGATATGATGGCTTGGTTACGATCAACAGCGCTGGTGGCGATCATGACTGTCTGCATCTTGTCTATCATGGGGGAGACAAGCTTTACCTTCCTGTAGAGAATATTGAATTGCTGTCCCGCTATGGAAGTGGCGGAGGCGACTCTCAGCTAGACAAGCTTGGTGGTGCTGCTTGGCAAGCGCGCGTTGCACGGATCAAGGGACGTGTGCGCATCATGGCTGAACAGTTGATTAAGATTGCTGCCCAGCGCCATACCGCTAAGGCTGAACCCTTGGTTGCTACTGATGGGCTGTTTGCCGAATTTTGTGATCGCTTTAGCTTTGTCGAGACAGAAGATCAGCTAAATGCCATTCAAGATGTGATTGATGATCTTGCCTCAGGCAAGGCAAGTGATCGTCTGATCTGTGGTGATGTAGGCTTTGGTAAGACCGAAGTTGCGTTGCGGGCTGCGTTTATTGTGGCAATGGCAGGTTATCAGGTCGCTTTGGTAGCCCCAACAACACTATTAGCACGGCAGCATGGCAAGGAATTTGCCGAGCGGTTTGCTGGCTTTCCGCTTAAGCTTGGGGTTTTATCACGCATGACATCAACAAGCGATGCCAAGCAGATCAAAGAGGATCTGGCCTCGGGTGACGTGCAGGTTGTTGTTGGGACGCATGCCTTGCTGGCCAAATCACTGTCATTTAACAATCTTGGTCTGCTCATTGTTGATGAAGAACAGCATTTTGGCGTTGGCCAGAAAGAACGCCTGAAGGAAATGCGTGGCGATATTCATGTGCTGACATTATCGGCAACTCCGATACCACGTACCCTTCAGATGGCACTATCTGGTGTTCGTGAAATGTCATTAATCGCTACGCCACCGGTTGACCGATTAGCGGTACGAACCTTTGTTGGGCCTTGGGATGGTGTGGTTCTGCGTGAAGCAATTCTGCGCGAGACATTTCGCGGTGGCCAGGTCTTTGTCGTATGCCCGCGGATTGATGATTTACAGAGAGTTTATGATCGCGTTCGCAAACTTGTACCCGATGCGCGCATTCTGTCGGCACATGGCCGGATGCCCGCCGCCGAACTGGATGATGTGATGACAAAATTTGCTGATGGCGAGGCTGATATTTTGCTTTCCACCAATATTGTCGAATCCGGTATTGATATTCCATCAGCTAATACAATGATTATCCATCGCGCTGACATGTTCGGACTGTCGCAGCTTTACCAGCTTCGTGGTCGGGTTGGGCGAGGGCGACAGCGTGCCTATGCTTATCTGACCTCGGATCCGAACCGTATTCTGACACCACAAGCGCGGCGACGGCTTGAGGTGATGCAGACTCTTGATACGCTTGGTGCCGGTTTTACCTTGGCGTCATACGATATGGACATAAGGGGGGCTGGCAATCTGCTTGGGGATGAGCAGTCGGGGCATGTGCGCGAAGTTGGCGTGGAGCTCTATCAGGAAATGCTACGTCAGGCTGTTGATGCTGCCAGAAAAGGTGACAAGCAGGATGATGAAGATGCGGTAGTAGAATGGACACCACAGATCAATCTTGGACTTGAAGTGCGTATCCCCGAGGGCTATGTGCCTGATTTGACGGTGCGCCTGTCGCTCTATCGTCGTATTGCTGGCTTGAGCGATATGTCCGAAATTGACGCTATTCTAGCCGAGCTTGTTGACCGGTTCGGTGCGATGCCAGACTCAGTCCGTAATCTGTTTGCGGTAATAGAAATTAAGCAATTATGCAAATTGTCGAATGTTGAAAAAATCGATGCGGGGCCAAAAGGGCTTTCGATTGGATTTCGCGACAATAAATTCGCCAATCCTGAACAGCTTGTTGGCTGGATTGCCGCTCAACAGGGGCGCGTTCAACTGCGCGGCGATCATAAGCTGATTATCAAACAGACCTTGCCACAAGCTTCCGGACGTGCACCAGTGTGTAAAAATATTGTGCAGGAACTGGTTTCCCTTTTGTGAATTAATTTGCGTGACTGTTAGCAGGCTGCCGCATCAATTGCCGGCAGTAAGTGACTTGCTTCATGTGCGCCAGCTACAGCAAATGCGTCGCCAAAAATAAAATAGGGAACGCCATCCATATTCAGCCTGCGTGCCGAAGTAAGATCTTTTTCGATTTGATGGTCAAAGCTAATGTCATGCCATGTTCCAACCAAATCTGTGCGGCCAGCTTCATTGACAATTTTACTGAGAATATCGTCATTGCCGATATCTAATCCTTCGATGAAATAGGCGGAATAAAGACGTTCGCTGAGTGCTTGACTTTCTGATCCTGCCGCGAGTAGCAGTTTATGGGCGTTACGACTGTTGGGGGTTTTGTCGATTAAGTCGAAATTGAAGGTGATGCCACTATCTAGCCCTGCTTCGGCAATGCGCCCATAGACAGCCTGAGCCGAGTCGCCAAATTTGGCATGAAGATAAGCCTGACGGTTTATGCCATCGACAGGCATGTTGGGATTAAGCAGAAAACACCGCCAGATATAACGTGGAATGATATGTGGCCGCTGGGCAAAAGCCGCATCAAGACGACGTTTACCTATGAAGCACCAAGGACAAATAATATCGGCATATATTTCCACATCGACTTGTATGGTCTTTTCATACATTGCCTTCA
>JBMZPN010000067.1:0-8024 GCA_049620845.1 Puniceispirillum sp. (SeqCode) | reverse complement strand
TGAGCACAGGTGACAATATAGAAATCTATAAGGAGGTTGGCCTGCCCGGCGACGTGGCCATTCGCTTTGAAATTGGGGCAATGTCTGGCTCGCATGGTATCGGCCATACAAGAATGGCAACCGAATCAGCAATCACAACAATGGGCGCTCACCCCTTTTCTACCGGGGCTGACCAATGCCTTGTCCATAATGGATCTTTGTCTAATCATAACAGCTTGCGCCGCAAACTTGTTCGTGAAGGTGTTCATATTGAAACCGAAAATGACAGCGAAGTTGCCGCCGCCTATCTGACATACAAGATGCAGCATGGCTCAACCCTTGGAGACGCCCTGAAAAGTAGCCTGGACGATCTTGACGGCTTTTTCACTTTTGTGGTCGGCACCAAAGACGGATTTGGCGTTGTCCGCGATCCGATCGCATGTAAGCCGGCTGTCATGGCTGAAACCGATCAATATGTCGCTTTTGGTTCGGAATATAGGGCTTTGGTAAATTTACCCTCGATAGATACAGCCCATGTCTGGGAACCAGAACCAGCAACCGTTTATTTTTGGAAACATTAAAATGCAGACATTTGATCTTGAAGCCCAAGGCCTCCGCGCTCTAAACGAAACTTTGCATGCGCAAGCGAATAACACCAACCAGACGAACTGGTTAGTCACCAATCCCAAAGGTAGTCACGCTATCGCCGTTGGTCTGGACGCGCCTATTGAAGTCACAATCAAAGGCTCCACCGGCTATTATTGTGGCGGCATGAATAAGCAGGCGACTATAAACATTCAAGGCTCTGCTGGACCTGGCGTTGCCGAAAACATGATGTCAGGGACGGTTATTATTGATGGTGATGCCAGCCAATATGCGGGCGCCACTGGCAATGGCGGTTTGCTGGTCATTAAAGGGAACGCCTCGTCACGTTGCGGCATATCAATGAAAGGCATTGATATTGTTGTGCATGGCAATATTGGCCATATGTCTGCCTTTATGGCGCAATCTGGTAATTTGGTCGTACTGGGTGATGCTGGCGAGTCGTTAGGCGACTCCCTTTATGAGGCACGCCTTTTTGTGCGTGGTTCGGTTAAGAGCCTTGGCGCTGATTGCATTGAAAAGGAAATGCGTGCCGAACATATTGAAATCCTCAAAGACCTCCTTGAAAAGTCAGGTGCTAGCTGCGCCCCCGAAGAATTCAAACGTTATGGCTCAGCGCGCCAACTTTATCATTTCAACATAGACAATGCGTCGGCCTATTAGGATTTGCAGTTATGACTGATAAAAACACCAATACATCTCCCCGGACTGTTCCGATCAAATCATCAACCTTTTCCGATGCGACAAATGCAGAAATTCGGCGGGCAGCCGCTACAGGTATTTACGACATTCGAGGTGGCGGCACCAAACGTGCTGTTCCACATTTTGATGATTTGCTTTTTCTAGGCGCGTCAATATCGCGCTACCCGCTCGAAGGATATCGTGAAACCTGCAACACTAACGTCACTTTGGGCACGCGCTTTGCCAAAAACCCAATCCATCTTGATATCCCCATAACCATCGCTGGTATGAGCTTTGGTGCTTTGTCCGGTGGCGCAAAAGAGGCACTGGGACGCGGTGCTAGCGCGGCTGGTACGTCAACCACCACGGGCGATGGCGGCATGACCGAAGAGGAACGTGGTCATTCAAAAACACTAATCTACCAATATCTGCCATCGCGCTATGGCATGAATCCGGATGACCTGCGCCGTTGCGATGCCATTGAAATTGTTGTTGGTCAGGGTGCAAAACCTGGCGGCGGCGGTATGTTGCTTGGCCAGAAAATCAGCGATCGTGTTGCCGAAATGCGCAACCTGCCAAAAGGCATCGATCAACGCTCAGCTTGTCGCCATCCCGACTGGACAGGCCCCGACGATCTGGAAATCAAAATTCTTGAATTACGTGAAATCACCAATTGGGAAAAACCAATTTATGTAAAGATTGGTGGCGCTCGCCCCTATTTCGACACAACGCTGGCGGTAAAGGCTGGTGCTGATGTGATTGTTCTTGATGGCATGCAGGGCGGTACCGCCGCAACCCAAGACGTTTTTATCGAACATGTTGGCCAACCTACCCTTGCTTGTATCCGCCCGGCGGTTCAGGCCTTGCAAGATATGGGACTGCACCGTGAAGTGCAGCTTATTATCTCAGGTGGCATAAGGCATGGTGCTGATGTAGCCAAAGCTTTGGCATTGGGTGCTGATGCGGTATCAATCGGTACCGCCGCAATGATCGCCCTTGGTGATAATGACCCGCAATGGGAAGCTGAATATAATAAACTTGGCACAACTGCTGGCGCTTATGATGATTGGCACGAAGGTCTTGATCCGGCGGGTATCAGCACGCAAGACCCCGAATTGATGGCGCGTTTTGATCCACATCTGGGTGGAAGACGGCTTTGCAATTACCTCAAGGTCATGACTCTGGAAGCCCAGACAATTGCGCGTGCCTGCGGCAAAAACCATGTTCATAATCTGGAACCTGAAGATTTATGCGCCCTGACTATTGAAGCATCTGCGATGACTGGCGTACCTTTGGCAGGTACAAATTGGGTGCCGGGAAAAGCAGGTTTTTAATGACACGCGTATAATAGTTATCAACGCGATGCAGACATAAAGAGAGGAAAATATAATGGCTATTGATCTTTCCACCTTTGCCCAGGAAAAAGGCATTAAATATTTCATGATTTCCTTCACCGACCTGTTTGGTGGACAGCGCGCCAAGCTGGTACCGGCTCAGGCGATTGCTGACATGCAAACGGATGGTGCAGGCTTTGCTGGCTTTGCAACATGGCTGGATATGACACCGGCACATCCTGATATGCTGGCGGTTCCCGACCCGGCATCGGTAATACAATTGCCATGGAAGCCTGATGTAGCATGGGTTGCAGGAAATTGTGTGATGGAAGATGCCTTGGTTGATCAAGCACCACGCAACGTTCTCAATCGCCTTGTGGGTGAAGCTGCCGCCGAAGGTATGCATGTTAAAACTGGCGTTGAGGCCGAATTTTTTCTGCTTACGCCCGATGGATCACAGATTTCAGACGAATTCGATACTGCCACAAAGCCATGTTACGACCAGCAAGCTGTTATGCGCCGTTATGATGTCATTGCCGAAATTTGTGATTACATGCTTGATCTTGGTTGGGGTCCCTACCAGAACGATCATGAGGATGCTAATGGCCAGTTTGAAATGAACTGGGAATTTGACGATGCGCTAAATACCGCAGACAAGCACAGCTTCTTCAAATTCATGACCAAATCTGTCGCCGAAAAGCATGGTTATCGCGCAACATTCATGCCGAAACCTGTTGAAGGCCTGACTGGGAATGGCTGTCATGCGCATATTTCGGTATGGGACAAATCAGGCAAAACCAATATTTTCGCAGATGACAGCAAAGAACTTGGGCTATCTGATAAAGGCCGCAATTTCCTTGGTGGTATCATGAAACATGCCAGCGCGCTAGCCGCCATCACTAACCCGACTGTGAACAGTTACAAGCGCATCAACGCGCCACGTACTGTGTCCGGTGCCACTTGGGCACCCAATACAGTGACATGGACTGGCAACAACCGCACGCATATGGTGCGCGTACCAGGGCCTGGCCGCTTTGAGCTTCGCTTGCCAGATGGTGCCGCTAATCCATATTTATTGCAGGCCGTCATTATCGCCGCTGGCCTTGATGGTGTGCGCACAGCCGCTGATCCCGGAAAACGCTGGGATATTGATATGTATGCCGAAGGGCATAAAGTCACTGGCGCACCGAAATTACCACTCAACCTGCTTGACGCAATACGCGCCTATGACAAGGATAAAGGCCTGAAATCGGCCATGGGGGATGAATTTTCATCGGCATATATCAAAATGAAAATGCAGGAATGGAATGCCTATGTTTCGCATTTTTCCAGCTGGGAAAAGGAAAACACCCTGGACATATAAAAGAACGGTTCTATTAAATATTCATAAGTGAGTTCATCGTGCCAGCTAATTTGAATCAAGACCCACATCGTCTAAAGGACGAACGTGAAAAAATTCTCGAAATAGCCATCGGACGCGAAGTTCGTGCGCATCGGAAACAGCAAAATGTAACCGTTGCCGAACTTGCGCACCTAACGCGCATTTCAATTGGCATGATCTCAAAGATCGAGAATGGCAACACCTCGCCTTCCTTGTCCACATTGCAAACATTATCAAATGCCTTGGGCGTCACACTGACGTCATTTTTCCGGCGCTTTGAAGAAAGTCGCACAGCCATTCACACGAAAGCTGGTGAAGGTGTCGAAATGGAACGTGCGGGCACACGTGCCGGACATCAATATAATCTGTTAGGTCATATCGGGTCGAATGCAAGCGGCGTTATGGTCGAGCCCTATCTGATAACCCTTAATGAAGAGTCAGATATATTTCCAACCTTTCAGCATGATGGTATCGAGATGCTATATATGCTTGAAGGTGAAGTAAGCTACCGGCATGGCGACCATCTTTATCTTTTGAAACCGGGGGATACGCTGTTTTTTGATGCCGATGCGCCGCATGGCCCAGAAGTATTGGATAAATTGCCAGCGCGTTATTTATCCATCATATCCTATCCACAGGCACCCTGACACGAAAGCGATATCTGATTAAAAGGCCAGTTCAGCGGGTATCAATCCCCGCAACGAATTGCCTACAAATAGCCCCTTCGCATAGCGCACATCATCTAATGTCAGCACCGCCTCAACCGCCTCTCCGCTTTGCAACATAGTCTCACGCAAAATGCCAGGCAAAAGCCCGCATGAAAGCGCTGGCGTTTTCAATATCCCTTTTCCATCATCAATAAATAGCGATGTAATTGTTCCTTCGCATAATTCGTCGCTCTGATTAAGATAGATTAATTCATCGAATTGCGGTGCGTCCCCGCCACAAAATGACGTCCTGTCATCTTCATATAGGCGTCGGTTACTGGTTTTATGCCTTAACCACATATCATCAGCATTAAGCCTTGTTTCAGCCAAACCCAGACGCCATTTCCCAGTTTCCACTGGCGGTGCTTCCGCAATATCAATGTCCAGTTCGCCATCTTCATACAAGGCGACACGGACACGCTTTTCGTCCAGCAAACCATTTAATTCATTATCAAGCGCAGCATGTATGGCATGCGGATCAAATGGCAAGCCAAACCGCCGCGCAGATGATGCCATCCGGCGTAAATGTGCATTTCCACGATCAAATCCGCCAGGATCAAGTTCACTAGCAGGTCGCCAGCGCATTGTTTCAAAAATATGAAAATCGATCATATGCCTACACCCTAACTGACCTTGGCTTTCTGGCATATATCGACAAAATTCTGGATCATCGTCATACCATCCTCGGTCATAATTGACTCAGGATGAAACTGCACCCCATAAAGACGCTCAGAACTGTTTTCAACAGCCATAGTTTCAGCCATTTCATCTGCGGTTTCAGCAACAATTTTTAGAGAATTATTAACATAGTTTTTATTAATAGAAAGAGAGTGATAGCGGCCAACTTTTGTGTGTTGCTTTATATCCTTGAACAGACCTTGACCATGATGCGTGATCGCACTGGCCTTACCGTGCGAAATTTGCGCCGCCGCATTAACATCAATGCCCATTGAACGGGCGATAATCTGATGTCCCAGACAGATGCCCAGTACCGGCACTTCGCCGCGAATAGCTGCCAGAATATCAAAGCTGTTGCCAGACTCTTCAGGACGCCCCGGACCAGGGGATAGCACCACCCCTATAGGCGCACTATCGATCACTGATTGCGCAGTCGCCACATCATTTTTATGAACCTCAACGCTAACTCCTGTCGCGGCAAAATATTGTGCGATGATATAGGTGAATGAGTCATAATTATCGATAATGGTAATCATCAACTGGCCTGTAACTTGGCATGATCTAATGCAGGCATTTCGGCGGCATTAGAGGCCATTACCCTTTCGAGGAAAGCCATTTTGGCCGCGCATTCGGCATATTCGGTTTTTCCATCCGACTCATGCACGATACCACCGCCAACACCAAACTCTGCATGACCATCGGCATTCACTGACAACGTGCGGATAGCAACATTGAAACACATATCGCGATTAGGCAGGATATAGCCAATTGACCCTGTATATATACCGCGCTTTTGCTTCTCTAACGCGCTTATGATTTGCATTGTACGTACTTTTGGCGCGCCAGTTACCGAACCGCATGGAAACACGCCCGCAAAAAGACTCTGGATTGACAGGTCATCAGGCACCTCACAGCTAATCGTCGAAGTCAGTTGATGCACAGATTTATAGCGCTCGGTAGAAAGATAGGCATCGACCGATACACTATTGGTGGCCGCCACCCGACCAAAATCATTACGAAGTAAATCAACGATAATTGTATTTTCCGACTGGGTTTTACCATCTTGCAACATCGCATGCACTATGTCGCGATCTTCGGCATCATTAGCCCCGCGTGGCGCAGTACCTTTCATCGGACGCGTTACCAGCCGATTACCATTTTTTCTGAAAAAAAGCTCTGGCGAACGTGACAAATAAACTGGCACATCTGGCAACTGAACAAAGCCGCCATAGGACACGGGT
Source organism: Puniceispirillum sp. (SeqCode) (assembly GCA_049620845.1). Lineage (GTDB taxonomy): Bacteria > Pseudomonadota > Alphaproteobacteria > Puniceispirillales > Puniceispirillaceae > Puniceispirillum. The sequence goes on along the minus strand of JBMZPN010000067.1, from coordinate 1,420 downwards.
TGTTGGTGACGCATTTCTTCATAAAGCGTCAGCAGGTCACCTTGCACAACGCCCGACATGCGATAGGTGTAATTTGTCTGATACGTGTCACCTGCCGTTATATGCGTTTTTAAGGCAGCTATATCATCCAGATAGCTGTCTATATCACGATTACTATGCGGTAATGACAGGTGAAAATCGCGACCGTCAGCCGCCGCCGCCATCAATCTATCTGCTTCAGTTCGAGATAACTCTATATGATCGCGAAACAAACCAAAGCAGACAGTCACCTCCTCTGCATCACCAGCAGCAACAGTAACCAGCGCTGGATCAAATTGATGTGCGGCTTCATAGGATACAAAGCCTGCGGCAAACAGACCCTTATCAAGCCCCTGTTCAAGTCGTGCCATCGCCGTTGTAATATCTTCATCGCCGGTGACAGAGATAATCTCGACCGGATCGCGGAACAGATGTGACATGTCATCATCATGATAATTGGCATCAAGAAGGACAAAAGGGCGCGGTGCGCGCAATGTGTCTAAATACGAGGAAATCATCATACTCTCAAACTGGCTATAATTTGCCAAAATGGCACATCAAATTCGCTAAATATCTATTTAGATGCACTGTGGCGGAAAATCTACACCTTGTTCACCATCGCGCCATGGAGAATATTTCTGCATAACCCTTTCAAAGCGCGCAGACGCAAAAAATGATTGCAACCAGGGATGTATATGAGGCCAATTCTGCTGGTCGAACCATTCGCTATCGGCAATACGGAACTGTCTTATAAAGGGTAAACATGCATAATCAAGCAAACCAAGTTTAGCCCCCGACAAAGCGGTTTGCTGCGCCAAAATATTATCAAGTTCGGCAATGAATATAACGCCAGCATCACGATGCTTCAGCGCGGCATCAGCGTCATAACGGCTGGCATATTTATAGCGATCAAGATCAGCCTTAAAAGAACCATCCAATCGGTCAAAAAACAGTGTCACTTCAGTTGGCGCTTGATGCCAGATATCCAGCCACCCCTCAGGATCATTGGATTCCAGAGCCCAGAACATGATATCACGGCTTTCTTCCAGAACATTACCGTCATCACATTGCAGGACAGGCACAGTTGCTTTTGGTGATATGGCAACAAATGCATCTGGTTTATCACGCAATAGAATTTCACGAAGCTGCACCTGTTGCTGACTGGCATCAATCGCAAGGCGCGCCCGCATTGCATAAGGACATCGCCTAAAACTCCAGAGAACAGGCATTCTCATTCCCCTACCCTATACTAATTACGCGCTACGCAAATGCGATATTATATCAAAGTTTGCTCCTTGCACCTCATAGGCCTTGGCAAACCCAAGCACAAGCACGCCAGAAACGGGTTCCAGTCTTAGCATATAAAAATCGGTAAAGTCACGGATCAAGCCCATTGTCGGCC
>JBMZPN010000066.1:0-8070 GCA_049620845.1 Puniceispirillum sp. (SeqCode) | reverse complement strand
TCCCAGCCTCCCGCACCACCTGTGCCAGATGCCAATACGCCCGAACCCGATGCCAATAATGTGAACAAATGCCGAAACATTATTATTGAGGGTGTTGGCCCCGATCCCGTGGCCATCGATGACATCATCCATTTATGTGACATGCCTGCCTCAGTGGTTTGGGCAGCGTTGCTTGAGTTGGAACTTGGCGGTGTCATTTTAAGGCATCATGGCAACAGAGTGTCTAAAATAGCGGCATTCTGAGCCTAAATATGTGTCAAATGCGAAAAAACGCATCAGATATTTTGACAAATTCCATTTTACGTTATATCGGATGGCTTCCTCCAATAGTCGGATCATCCAATGAAAGTCGTTATTGTCGAATCACCTGCCAAAGCAAAAACCATTAACCGGTACCTTGGTGACGGTTATAAAGTGCTTGCCTCATATGGTCATGTTTGTGATTTGCCCAGTAAGGATGGGTCGGTATCTCCGGATAATGATTTTGAGATGAAATGGCAGATTTCATCTGGTTCTGAAAAACATCTAAAGGACATTACCAGCGCGCTGAAAACCGCTGACAAGCTGATCCTCGCCACTGACCCCGACCGCGAAGGTGAAGCCATTAGCTGGCATGTGCTTGAACAATTAAAAGCCAAAAAGCTTGTGAACGACATGCCTGTTGAGCGTGTTGTTTTTAACGAAGTCACCAAATCTGCGATTTTAACAGCGATGGAAAACCCACGCGCGCTGGATGAAGAACTGATCGATGCCTATCGTGCGCGCCGTGCGCTTGACTATCTGGTTGGTTTTTCGATTTCACCTGTCCTGTGGCGCAAATTGCCCGGGTCAAAATCAGCTGGCCGTGTGCAATCGGTTGCCCTACGCCTGATCTGTGAGCGTGAAGCCGAGATTGAAGCTTTTACAGCCGATGAATATTGGAGCCTAAATACCGAAATGGCCAAAGCTGATGGCCGCCAGTTCACCGCACGACTGACCCATATTGGCGGTGAGAAGCTCGGTAAACTGGATATATCCAATGAAACCGCGGCGAGAGAAGCCGAAGCCAAAATTAATGCGGCTGATTTATCAGTTAAAACGATTGAAACCAAGCGCGTTAAACGCAACCCATCACCGCCATTCACTACATCTACCTTGCAACAAGAAGCGTCTCGCAAGCTTGGGTTTTCGGCAAGCAGAACAATGCAAATCGCCCAACGCCTTTATGAGGGTATCAATATCGGCAGTGATACAACCGGGCTGATCACCTATATGCGTACCGATGGTGTCCAGCTTGGCAAAGAATCCATTGATGCCTTGAGGGACGATATTGGATCGCGCTTTGGCAGCCGTTATCTACCTGAAAGTCCACGCATTTACAAAACCAAGGCCGCCAACGCTCAAGAAGCGCACGAGGCCATTCGTCCAACGGACATTTCGCGCGATCCAGAAGCCATGCGCAGCTTTCTGGATCATGACCAGTTCAGATTATACGAACTGATCTGGAAGCGGACGATTTCCAGCCAGATGCAGTCGGCTGAGCTTGACCAAACTGGTGTTGACATCACCGATCCGGCTGGCAGTGTCACCTTGCGCGCCAATGGCCAAGTGATGGTTTTTGACGGCTATCTGTCCGTATATATGGAAAGTCAGGATGATAAGGATGAAAAGGACGAAACAAGTTCTAATCTGCTTCCTGAAATGAAAGAGGGCGAGAAACTGGACACAAAAACAGTATCACCCGAACAGCATTTTACCCAGCCACCTCCCCGTTTCACAGATGCCAGTCTCGTCAAACGAATGGAAGAGCTTGGCATTGGCCGCCCTTCAACTTATGCCTCAATCATTCAGGTTTTACAGAATCGTGATTATGTCATCAAAGACCGTAATCGTTTTATTCCCGAAGATCGTGGCCGTCTTGTTTCAACCTTTCTGGGCAATTTTTTTGACAGATATGTTGAATATGACTTCACCGCACAACTTGAAAGCCAGCTTGACGAAGTTTCTGCTGGCCGACTTGACTGGAAAACATTGCTTGCCAATTTCTGGCGTGATTTCAAATCAGCCATTGATGGCACCAAAGACCTGACGATCACAAACGTTCTAGATGTCCTTGACGAAGAATTGGGCCCCCATTTCTTCAAAGCTGATGAAAATGGCGCCTTGATGCGTTCATGCCCAAATTGTGCTGACGGACGGCTTGGTCTGAAACTTGGAAAGTTTGGTGCTTTTATAGGTTGTTCAAATTATCCAGAATGTAAATTCACCCGCAAGCTGACCGACAGTGATGGTAGTGAAGATGACGCGCTCGTTGGTGACAAAAACCTCGGCACTGATCCGGCAACCAACCTGCCTGTATATCTGCGGAAAGGCCCCTATGGTCCTTACGTTCAGATAGGTGACCCCGAAACCAAAAAACCAAAACGCGCATCATTGCCAAAAGGCGATAGTGCCGCCGCTATAGACCTTGATCGGGCATTGTCGCTATTGGCACTGCCACGCGATGTCGGAGAACATCCTGAAACCGGCGATATGATTCAGGCTGGCCTTGGGCGTTTCGGGCCTTATCTGAAATATCAGGGCGGATTTACCAGCTTGCCTGCTGATGATGATTTGCTGACTGTCGGTATCAATCGGGCTGTCGATCTATTGGCCGAATCAGCCAAGAAAAAAGGACGTGTTCTGGGCGCGCATCCGGCCAAGGGTGATGTCTATGTCAAAGCTGGACGCTATGGTGCCTATGTTGAGCATAATAAGCTACGCGCGACATTACCCAAAGATGTCGACATAGCTGATGTGACACTGGAACAGGCCATCGAACTTCTGGCCGAAAAAGCCGCCAAGGCACCAGCAAAGAAAACAGCCAAAAAGGCCGCCGCAAAGAAGAAAGCCGCACCAAAGAAAAAAGCGGCAGCTAAAAAGAGTGCCAAGAAAGCTAGCTAGTGGCTGATAAAGACGACAGTGGTGACGATTATATAACGGGACTTCCCAAGCAACAGGCGATAATCGACTTCGTAAATAGCTGTGCTACGCCTCCAAACCAGCGAGAGATTGTCCGCGCTTTCAATATTGGGCAGGAATACCGCGCGCCATTACGCCGACTTTTGCGCAGCCTAAGCGAACAAGGGCTTCTAGTGCGCCGTGAAGGGCGCCGTATCGCATCGCCAGATCATTTGCCCGAAGTCACAGTGCTTGAACTGATGTCATTTGACGACAATGGCGATGGCATGGCACGCGTTGCAGGCGAAAATAGCGATGATAGTACTGAACCGCCTGAAATACGCGTTGTTCTGAGCCGCAAGGCAGGCCGTGCACCATCTGTTGGCCAGACAATTCTGGCGCGCCTTGCCCGTGTGGGGCCAAATCTCTATGAAGCGCGTATCATTAAAGTTCTTGAACGTCAGCAGAAACGTCTATTTGGCGAAGTGATCGCCGCGCAGAAGGGCTTCAGGTTACAGCCTGCCGAACGCGGCAAACGCGATGCAATCAACCTGCAGACATCGTCATCAGCGCCCTGTGCACCCGGGGATCTTGTCGAAGCCGAATTGCTGCCATCAAAAGGGTATTTGACAAAGACAGCCAGAGTCGTCCGCAATTTAGGATCATCTGCGGGCACCGGCGCGTTTAGCGCGCTGGCGATCGCCGAATTCAACATACGCCACCATTTTCCCGAGGCTGTCATCTCCGAAGCCAACGCGTTAAAAACTCCCCCTGCCAAGGGTCGGCTGGATTTGCGTGACACACCTCTGGTTACAATTGATGGCGCTGATGCAAAGGATTTTGACGATGCCGTTTTTGCCGAACCAACCGATACAGGTGGATGGCGGCTATTAATCGCCATTGCCGACGTCTCGCATTATGTCCGCCAAGACTCTGCCCTCGACAAGGAAGCCAGAACACGGGGTAATTCGGTTTATCTGCCGGATATGGTCGTGCCCATGTTACCTGAAGCCATTTCAAACGATCTTTGTTCATTGCGCCCGCATGAAGACAAAGCCGCGATGGTGGCCGAGATTTTCATCGATAGTGAAGGTAAAAGAACCAGCCATTCAATCCAACGTGCACTGATTAAATCTCATGCTCGCCTCACCTATGATAAGGTGCAGGCCGTTTTTGATGGCACCCTCGATGAAGCCGATGCAGATGTGCCACATGGCATTTTGCATGCCCTGTTTGGGGCTTGGCATGCATTGAATATTGACCGGACGGCGCGTGAACCTCTGGCTCTTGATCTGCAGGAACGCCGTGTCGAATTTGATGATAACAATGTTGCTGTCGGCATTGCGCTTCGCAAACAAACCGAGTCACAGCGTCTTATTGAAGATTTTATGATCGCCGCCAATGTAGCCGCGGCTGATACGCTGATTGCGGCCAGACGCCCATGTGTGTTTCGCGTACATGATGCCCCTGACCCCAAGAAAGCTGATAGCCTGCACAAACTGGCAGATGCAATTGGGGGTAAATTTGCCCGCGGACAGGTGTTACAACCGCATCATTTCAACAAACTTCTGGCACAGGTTAAAGATACTGCCGATGAATTGATGGTGAATGAAGCTGTTCTGCGCAGCCAATCTAAAGCAGTCTATGACATTAATAACATTGGACATTTTGGCCTGTCCCTGCGTAATTACGCGCATTTCACATCACCCATTCGTCGCTATGCGGATTTGCTCGTACATCGCGCCCTTGTCGATCATGCCGCAAAAGGCAGAAAATCACCGGTGGATGGGCTTTTGGATATGCCGCTTGAGATCATGAGCGAAATTTGCACGCATATTTCTGAAACCGAAGCCAATGCGGCAAATGCCGAGCGGCGTAGCATTGACCGGTTTGCCGCGGCGCTTTTTGAAAAGCGCATCAACGAGACAATGGAAGCCGTCATTGTTGCCATTACCGGCTTTGGGGCGTTTCTACGCCTTGATGATGGTAAGGCAGACGGGTTTCTACCACTGAAAAATCTACCTGATGACTATTATGATCTGGACGCTTCAGGGCAATGGCTCGAAGGGCGCCATGCAGGCTGGACATTCGGTATTGGCACGGAACTGACTGTTCAAATTGCCGAAGTAAATGCAGTTTCTGGCGGCATTCTTCTGCGCTGGGTTAGTGGTGGATTAACAGATAAGCGACCAAATCAAAATAACCGGCCAGCGTATAAGCGAGGTGGAAATAAAACATCGCCTAAAGGGTTCAAACGATCTGGAAGCAGAAAAAACAAATCACACCGTCGAAAAAGCCGATGATCTGACTTGACATTGATGGCATTATCACGCATTTTCCGCGCAGTTTTATGGCGTTAGCGCGCCCTTACCCGGAGTTAGTGACATGGCAAAGCCTGCTACCCTTCAAATCAAGCTCGTTAGCACAGCCGATACTGGCTATTTCTACGTGACCAAAAAGAACCCGCGTACAAAGCCTGAAAAGCTTGAGCTCAAGAAATTTGATCCACGCGCACGCAAACATGTTCTGTTTCGTGAAGCAAAAATCAAGTAACGCCCTCTTGCTGGATACAGCATGCGTCTTGGTTTAGATATTGGATCGCGTAATATCAGCACCGCCATTCTTTCGGATGGCGGTGAATTTTTATGCCTAAAACAGGCGCCCACACCGGCTGACAGCTATCAGAATATTTTGCACACTATTGCCAGCCTGATTGCCGAGACAACCGCCGAAGTTCCTCATGATGATGGTGTCGGTGTAGCAATCCCCGGGTTTTTGGATGATGGGGTGGCACAGAATAGCTATTTAAATTCGTTAAACGGCAAAAACCTGCAAGCTGATCTTCAGGCATCTTTGGGGCGGCATGTCACGCTGGCGAATAGCGGTGCGTGTTTCACCTTGTGGGAAGCGCGCTATGGCGGTGCAAGGGATGCCAAAAATGTTTTTGGCATGCTGATCGATGAATGTAGCTGGGGTGGGCTAGTGATCGATAACAAGCTGATAAGCGGGTGCAATAACATTGCTGCAAACTGGAGCCATATCCCGCTACCCTGGCCTGTCCCCCATGAATTAGACGGACATGATTGCTGGTGCGGGCGGGTTGGATGCCTTGACAGCTATGTTTCTGCTCGTGGCATGGAAGATGATTATTTTCGCATTACCGAAAGCCAGCTTTCAGTCAGCGCCATCGCAACAGCGGCAAATGGAATGGATATTGTTGCCGAAAGCGCCTTACAGGTACTTGAAGATCGCATTGGCCGAGCAACCGCCTTGATCATCAATATGATCGATCCTGATGTTATCATGCTAGGCGGTACTGTAGGGGGTTTTGAAAGGCTGTTAACAACTGTGCCACGAAAATGGCCTGGCTATGTGCATACATCAAAGCCTAAAACCCAGCTTTTACAATCCGTATCAGACAGTAATGCAGTTGTAGCAGGCGCAGCTTTTCTGGATAGATAGCAGTCATATGCCTCAGTTACATACAGGCAGGCTGACATCTTCGACATTCAACAAATTGGCCTTGATGCTGAATTCGCCATAGTCAATTTCGTAATCACGCACGACACCATTCGGTTGCAATGAAAAATTGATTTCATACGCTGGCTCGGAAGCTGTTGCCATAGGTTTGAAATAGGCGACATGCACTGGCCAGAACCCCTCATCGGCAAAACCACCAAAAGATTTAGGCGCTTTGCTTGATCGCCAGCCGCCAATGACAGTATTTGTTGTCATCAGGGCATCTTCGGGTTCGGCACCCGTAAATACGCTAGCCGCAATTATGCGTGTTCCGGCATTCGCAGACTCGATTATTTCCTCAACATGCTGCATGGGGAAATATGTGTCACTAGGCAAAGCGATGCTATCATTTAATTCATTATTGAAAAAAGCGTCGCCCCCTTTTTTCGTCATTTGGGCAAAGCCGCCATATTGTTTATCACCTTCAAAGGTGCTTTTTTCTTCAATATCGAAACTGTATTTATCACCACTATCAGCTTCCCATGACTCGAAATGTGACAATATACGCTGAACATTACCGCCAGCACCGCCAAATTCGATCACATAATCTTCAACTGAGCGCCACCCGTCACAATCACGCTCTACCGAATAGGCTGATCGACCCGTAACGCTCAATACCGACGAATTTTTATCTGTCTCGCCAATGGTCATTTCATAAAAAGCGCGATGTGCGACAACAGCGCCTGCCAGACTGGACTGAACTGTTGAGAAAAGCATCACGCCGGACATGACTGCGACGCATCCAAATTTGATATGTGGTAAATTCATATTAGAGATTTATGAACGCTGACGGATATTTTCAATAGGTTTGTCTTTGCCATGTAGATTTTTTACCTTATACACACGAATGAGGATTGAGGTAAAATGAACCAAAAACACAGAAAACAACCCCGTTCGTCTCGCAATGAGGCTGATAATTCCGGCCAAACTGATAAATTACCACCCGACGCCCTGATAGCAACAAATGCCGATCTAATCCGCGTGGTAGACGAATTTCGTGGCAAACCCTTCCTCGCTATTGATACCGAATTCATGCGTGAACGCACCTATTATCCCCAGCTTTGCCTGATCCAAGTTGGCGATGGCACCAAGGCAGTTGCCATTGATCCGCTGGCTGCAAACATCGATCTGGAACCCTTATGGAGCCTGATGCGAGATGAGAGCATTATTAAGGTATTTCATGCTGGCAATCAGGATATGGAAATTTTCCTGAATGAAATGGGCGGGTTGCCAAGCCCCGTATATGACACCCAGATTGCCGGTCTTGTTTGTGGATATGGTGATCAGATAGGCTATGACAGTCTGGTAAAATCCATTCTTGGCAAGAATGTTGACAAAACATCACGCTTTACCGACTGGTCAAAGCGCCCCCTCACCGACAGGCAAATTTCCTATGCCCTTGATGATGTTATCTATCTGGCACAGATATATCCGATCATGCTGGACAAGATTGCTAAAGAAAACCGCACTAACTGGCTTGATGAAGAATTCGCAAAATTCTGTGATCCGGCCACCTATATCACAAAACCGGAAGATGCGTGGAAACGCATAAAAATCAGGTATCTAAAGGCACCCGCATTAATGCGCTTGATGCGGCTGGCCGAATGGCGGGAGCTTGAGTCGCAGACCCGA
>JBMZPN010000065.1:0-8070 GCA_049620845.1 Puniceispirillum sp. (SeqCode) | reverse complement strand
AACATGTTCTTGGCGATTTCATTTCGCGTTTCCTGACTTGGGTCTGTCTCAAGAAATGGCATTACGCGGGTGCCGTCTAGCCAGCTCATCGTCAATAAGCGGTCAGTTGACAGCTCCGGCACATATTCGGGCAAGGTGACAACCGGTTCGTCGCGCAGCATATAGCTGTAAAGTTTGAGATTGGCAGCTTCACGCCGGTAATCGAGCTCTTCTTTCAGCCGATCTGACAATTCATCGTAAATATCGCGGGTCGAGATTGCCGAATCATAGCGCTCATAAAGCTGAAACAGAAGTTTAAGCTGGCGTAAATCAGCCTCAATCGCAGATTGCATATCAGGATATTGCAATTTGACGGCAAGTTTTTTGCCATCCAGCGATGTCGCCTGATGAACCTGACCCAGCGAGGCCGCCGAAACCGCATCACGCGAAAAATTTGCAAATTTTTCCTGCCAGTCTGCGCCAAGTTCAGACGCCATACGCCGCCGTGTAAACAACCAACCCATGGCAGGCGCGTCAGCCTGCAAACTGGCAAGTTCATCGGCATATTCTGGCGGCAGAGCATCAGGAATTGTCGACAGGATTTGTGCCACTTTCATGATCGGGCCTTTCAGCCCGCCAAGTGCCTTGCGCAGATCGGCTGCATGCTTGCCACGGTCAATATCAAAACCAAGATAACGTTCGCCAGCCACACGCGCGGCTAGACCACCCATTGTCGATGTAACCTGGGCATAACGGCGAAGCCGCCCGCCAAACTGTCTCTCGCGGTCAGGTGAACTATTATTTTCAGATGTCATTATGCCAGACTTTCCAACTCATCAATCATGTCACTAATCATATCAAGGCCGGTCGACCAGAATGCCGGATCGCCAGCATCAAGACCAAATTTGCCAAGTGCCACATCATATCGTTCGGTACCGCCCGCACTCAGCAGATCTTTATATTTGGCTACAAAACTTGCCGCATCGCCATTGCTAAGCGCGCTCTGATAATTCTGCCACAAGGCATTCACCAGACAGTCGCCAAAGGCATAGGCATATACATAGAATGGCGTATGCACGAAATGTGGCACGTAACTCCAGACAGGGCGGTAATCATCACCAATCTTGATCCCCTGCCCCAAAGCTTCACGCTGGGTATCCATCCAGATATCTGAAATTTCTTCAGGCATTAATTCGGATGAGCGGCGGGCATCGTGCAAGGCTGTCTCAAAATTATGAAAGGCAATCTGGCGCACCACTGTATTGAGCATATCTTCGACCTTGCCAGCCAGTAATACACGCCGTGTCTCCGGACTCTCCGTTGCGTCAACAAGCCGGCGAAAAGCCAGCATTTCGGCAAATACCGATGCTGTTTCGGCAAGCGTAAGCGGCGTATCTGACATCAAATAGCCCTTATCTGCGGCAAGACATTGGTGAACACCATGTCCCATCTCATGTGCCAGCGTCATCACATCACGCGCCTTGCCGGAAAAATTCATCAGAATATAGGGATGCGCCGATGGCACGACCGGATGCGAAAAGGCGCCTGATGATTTGCCCGAACGTGGCGCCGCATCGATCCAGCTATTATCGAAAAACGGCTTTGCAAGCTCTGCCATCTCTTTATCAAAGCCGCCAAAGGCATCAAGCACAATGTCACAGGCTTCCGCCCATGAAAAATCACGATCATCATCGCCTGTAAGCGGCGCATTGCGATCCCACCAGTCAAGCTGCTTTTTCCCCATCCAGCTGGCTTTCAGACGATAATAGCGATGCGCCAGATCAGCATTGCGGTCATTAACGGCGCGCACTAGCGCATCAACCACATTATCATCAACATCATTTGCAAGATTTCTTGACGCCACTGGCCGGTCAAAACCCCGCCAGCGATCCTCGATTTCTTTATCCTTTGCAATCGTATTTATAATCAAAGACAAAAGGCGCTCATTGGCTTTAAGTGTCGTTGATAGCGACAGTCCCGCTTCCTTGCGGTGCGCGGCATTGGGGCTTGATAGCATATCGAGTATTTCGGCTTCGGTGACCTCGTCACCCTGAAATGTAAAGCGCATTGCCGTTGCCGTTTCATCAAACAGCCGTACCCATGCGCCACGCCCCGTTGGCCCCTGTTCAGCCAGCAGTTTTTCCATATCGGCTGAAAGCTGATAGGGTGCCATCGCACGAACACGGCGAATCCATGGCGCCCAATGTGCCAATTCAGCCGTTTCCATGACCCATTTCATGTGGGCATCGTCAAAGCTGGCAATCTCAAGCTCGACAAACAGTAACTGTGCCCCGATTTCCGCACCAGCTTCGCGCATGGACTGATGATGTTTCGCAATCGTGGCATCGGCTGTATTGGCCGCAAACAACAATTGCGCATGGCTTTGCACACGGCCAAGCCGTTCGGTAATCACTTCATAGCCACGAATGACCTCGGCCAGCTCATTGCCATTGGCCTTATCCAGCTTGCCCTGCCATTGGGTTTGCAGTGCGGTGCTGTCTTTGCGGCACATCTTGATATCTGACGCGATACGCTTGTCATCAATATCGGTATAAAGATCACTGAGATCCCAAACAGGGCTATTGTCTAACATCATATATCTCTTTCAAAGTTAATCGCGAAGCAGCAGAAAAACCATATCTAGAACCGCATTGTCCCGTTTTGGTGACAATTTGATATGGGCATGGACAACCAACAACTCAAGCCATGCCATGCTAATAATTACGTCCGGAATATATTAGGTGCTATTCACCATTGGCGTGACATATTTTTGATGCGGGGATCGCCAGCCCCTTTGCGGGGACGTGATTATAGACAGAACCATATGTCTGATTAACAACGCTTGCAAAAGCAGCTTACTTACGATAATTTGAAAATGCTTAATACATGGTAGGGGAGAGTCCAGCCGCCTGTAACCGGTATATCCGTATAACAGACGTAGTTGGCACCGAAGGAGCAACACCCCACTAAACTCTCAGGTACCTGTACTTTATCATGTAAGCACTCTGGAAAGTGGCACGGCAGTGCCCACCGACGGGGACAACCATGATGACACCCTAATCCGTGTCACGTGGCTAATCTCTCAGGTTACAGCGACAGAGGGGGTTCGTTATCGATGCGTCGATAGATGAATCTGTTTGTAGCTGGAACTGGGAATACCAAAAGTGGATAATCGCAAAACCGCATTATATGATTTTCATGTCGCCGCTGGCGCCCGTATGGTGCCGTTCGCTGGCTGGGATATGCCAGTGCAGTATCCGGCAGGAATCAAAGCCGAGCATATAGCAACGCGGACAACATGCGGCTTGTTCGATGTTTCGCATATGGCGCAGATTTCCTTTGATTCAGTTGGCGATGATAAAGCTACGGATGCAATGCTTGCACAGCTGACACCAACTGATATTGGCCTGATCAATGAAGGTCGGGTGCGCTATTCGATGTTCCTCGATGATAATGGCGGTGTGCTGGATGATCTGATGATTGCCCGACTTGATGGCCGCCTGCAACTCGTTGCCAATGCTGGCCGCGCAGATCATGACATTGCCCATCTGAAAGCGCATCTTGGCGAGCATGTCCGCATGACCGTTCATGACGAATTGTCACTGATTGCCCTGCAGGGGCCAAGCGCGGCTTCTGTTCTTGAAGATTTAGGCATAAAGCTCGATGTCGATTTGGCTAGCTTTGCCTTTATGGATATCCGCCATGCGACCTTAATGGGCATCGAGGTCACCTTGACCCGATCTGGCTATACGGGTGAGGACGGATTTGAAATATCCATTCCGAATGAAGCTGTTATCGATATTACAACCGCACTGGCCGCGCATAGCGATGTGCATCTGGCCGGACTTGGCGCGCGTGACACGCTTCGGATGGAGGCGGGTCTGCCTCTATGGGGGCATGAACTCAGCGAAACCATCAATCCGGTTGAAGCGGGGCTAAGCTTTGCCTTGTCAAAACGCCGCCGCGAGGCAGGTGATTTCCCGGGTGCCAAAAAAATTCTGGCCGATTTAAATACTGGTCCTTCGCGCAAACTGGTCGGGTTATTACCCGAGGGTAGCCGGCCAGTTCGGGACGGCACGATCCTGAAACATGGTGATGAGGGTGATGAAACCGAGATCGGTTTTGTGTCTTCGGGCGGCTTTGCGCCCAGCCTTGATGCGCCTGCCGCGATCGGGTTTGTTGCTTCTGAACTTGCACATGCGGGTACCCGCCTAATGGCTGACACGCGTAGCAAGCCTACCCCTATTATCGTGGCTGATCTGCCACTTGTGCCGCACAGATTTTACCGCGGCTAATTTTAACAAGCAAAGGAGTCCCCCATGATTAAATATAGTGAAGACCATGAATGGATTGACCTAAATGGCGATACTGGCACTGTCGGCATCTCGCCACATGCGATTGAACAGCTTGGTGACATTGTGTTTATCGAGCTTCCTGACGTTGGCATAAATGTCGATAAAGGCGATGCCGTTGCGGTTTTTGAGTCGGTCAAAGCCGCCTCTGACATCTACAGCCCCGCATCAGGTGAAATTGTCGAGGTCAATACAGCCCTGCTTGATGATCTGACGGCGATCACACCCGAAGCTGCCATGGAGTGCTGGCTGTTCAAAGTCAAAGTCAATGACGCCAGTGATCTGGATGACATGATGGATGATGCCGCTTATCAGGCAATGATTGCATAATTTTATCTCTAGAGGAGTCTGACATGTCCCCCGTAAATGTCACCCAAACGCCACTTGGCACCCCGCAAGCCGCCTTTGAAACACGTCATATCGGCCTGAATGATGCTGATATAAAAACGATGTTACAAACGCTGGGCGCATCAAATGTCGATACATTCCTGCAACAGGTGATACCTGACAGCCTGTTACGCAAAGATGATATGAAAATCGACGCGGCACTATCCGAAGCCGAAGCGCTCGACAAATTATATGCGATGGCCAAACAGAACCAGAACAAGACATCCCTGATTGGCATGGGATATTACGACTGTCATACACCACCTGTAATCCAGCGTAATGTGCTGGAAAATCCGGCTTGGTACACGGCCTATACGCCTTACCAGCCAGAAATCTCGCAAGGCCGGCTTGAAGCGATTTTGAATTTCCAGACGATGGTTACCGAGCTAACAGGCATGGACATTGCGAATGGCTCTTTGCTTGATGAAGCCACAGCCATTGCCGAAGGTATGGCGCTTGCCTACCGTTCCAATCGGGGCAAAGCAACATTGTTTCTGGTTGATTCAGACACACATCCGCAAACGCTAGCTATTCTGAAAACACGAGCCGAGCCGATCGGCATTAAACTTCAGACATTTGATCTTGCCGATATTGAGGATGGCTTTGATGTTCCGGAAGATTGTTTTGGTGCGCTGTTCAGCTATCCATCCAGCACCGGTAAAATTGCCGATCTGACATCACCGATAGCGGCGCTTCACGCGGCGGGTGCATTGGCTGTTATAGCTACCGACTTGCTGGCACTTACCATGCTCAAAACACCCGGCAAAATGGGCGCGGATATTGTCGCTGGCAGTGCTCAGCGCTTTGGCGTTCCATTTGGTTATGGCGGGCCTCATGCCGCCTTTTTTGCGGTCACGGAAAAGCTACAGCGATCAATCCCGGGGCGTCTTGTAGGTGTTTCACAGGATGCCAGTGGCCGTCCGGCCTACAGACTGGCCTTGCAAACACGTGAACAGCATATCAGACGCGAAAAAGCGACATCCAATATCTGTACTGCACAGGTTCTGCTGGCGGTTATGGCTGGCTTCTATGGTCTTTGGCATGGTCCCGAAGGCCTGACCAAAATTGCGCAAAACACGCACCGTCTTGCCTGTCGCTTTGCCAGTGCCATGCAAAAAGCAGGTCGCATTATCCGACATGAAACGTTTTTTGATACGGTTACCATCGAAGCGGCAGATGACGCCGACGCTCTGGTCAAAGCAGCATTGGATGCTGGCTTTAATATTCGCAAGCTGGATGGCGCGATCGCGGTCAGCTTTGACGAAACCAGCAATGATGATGCGCTGGCCGATATTCTGGTTGCGCTTGGTGCTACGGTTGATGCAGATCAGCCAGCCACCACCATCCCCGATAATCTGCGCCGAAATGATAGCTTTATGCAGCATCCGGTGTTCCATGCCTATCGCACCGAAACCGAGATGCTACGCTATATGCGCCGCCTTGCCGATCGTGATCTGGCGCTTGACCGCTGTATGATTCCGCTTGGGTCATGCACAATGAAACTGAACGCAACGGCAGAAATGATGCCGGTGACATGGCCTGAATTTGCCAAGATACATCCTTATGTTCCTGCCGATCAGGCCACCGGATACAAGCAGATGATCGACGAGCTAGAGCATATGCTGGCTGCATGCACAGGCTATGCCGCCGTATCGCTTCAGCCCAACGCCGGTTCACAAGGTGAGTTTGCCGGTCTGCTGGCGATCAAACGTTACCATGAATCGCGTGATGAAGGTCATCGGAATATCTGCCTGATTCCGTCCTCGGCGCATGGCACGAATCCGGCCTCGGCCGCGATGGCTGGCATGAAAGTGACCGTGGTCAAATGTGATGATGACGGCAATGTCGATATCAATGATCTACAGGCCAAAATAGATGCCCATCGTGATGCCATCGCGGCGATTATGGTAACCTATCCGTCAACGCATGGCGTATTCGAAGAATCAATCACCGACATATGTTCGATGGTGCATGATGCGGGCGGTCAGGTATATGTTGATGGTGCCAATCTGAATGCCCTTGTCGGACATTGCTCTTTGCCGCAGTTTGGTGCGGATGTGAGTCACCTCAATCTGCATAAGACATTCTGCATTCCGCATGGCGGTGGCGGCCCTGGAGTTGGCCCGATCGGCGTAGCAGCGCATCTGGCAGAATTTTTGCCAGGCTCACCGCTTGGCGGAGACAGTCCCGTCAGCGCGGCGCCTTTTGGCTCGGCTGGTATTCTGCCGATTACCTATGCCTATATCGCGATGATGGGTGCCGATGGATTAAAGAATGCAACAAGCACGGCAATATTGTCGGCAAACTATATCGCCGCCCGCCTCGGCAACCGTTTTCCGGTGCTTTATACCGGATCAAATGGACGCGTAGCGCATGAATGCATTATTGATCTTCGCGGCTTTCAGGACAGCGTCAGCATTTCAAACGAGGATGTCGCCAAACGGCTTATCGATTTTGGCTTTCATGCCCCGACCATGTCATTTCCGGTGGCTGGCACCTTGATGATCGAGCCAACCGAGTCCGAGTCATTGGCTGAAATAGACCGCTTCTGTGACGCCATGCTGGCGATTGCTGATGAGATCGATATGGTCGCCTCGGGCACATGGCCAGCCGATGACAACCCGCTGGTCAATGCCCCGCATACGGATGACGACATGCTGGCAGACGAATGGACGCATCCTTACAGCCGTCGTCAGGCAGGCAACCCTGTTGGCAACCATCAGCAAAATAAATACTGGCCGCCTGTCGGGCGTGTCGATAATGCCTTTGGCGATCGCAATCTGATCTGTTCATGCCCAACACCCGATGAGTGGGATCAGGCCGCCGAATAGGCATTTTATTAGACTGTAACAATGAAAAGCCGTGGTGAATGCCGCGGCTTTTCATTGTTGGCTATAGAGTATTCTCTAATCATTCTCCGAGGCACTGCGATCATTATTACCCGATTTCTTATCGTCTTTTGGCTTTTTAGATGGTTTTACTTTTGGCTTAAGTTTCTCAAAATCATCAACACCCTCATTAAGTGGCTTTAGTCCATCTTTGCTGGTCGGCTCTCTTTCCATAAATCAATCCTGCTGACTATTTTCATCATTTGGTGGGGGTGGGATTTTTTCTCTATGTGGTGGCGGTTTCTCAAGCTCCATATCCTCAAATCCTTTTTTTAAATCTGACTCATTCCCTTTGTTCTTATCTTCAGCCATTTTTAGCTCCATTATTGGGGTTAAGGTTAACTGCTTCACAAGAATCGCAATCAATCGCCGGGACTATTTGCATTTCTCTGGTGATCGTAAAGTTTGATAAATTAACCGCCAAAATAGAAGCCAGTAACACACCTAAAAAGAACGCCCAAAAA
>JBMZPN010000064.1:0-8144 GCA_049620845.1 Puniceispirillum sp. (SeqCode) | reverse complement strand
CGGATCGGTGGCAATCTCTGCTGAAACCAGGTGGCTCATGACATAGGTAATGTCCAGGTCATTAAGAGCCTGTTTATTTTCAATGAGCCAGTCAGTCTGATCCGGATCAAAGCCTAGCCGTGTCATGCCGGTATCAAAATGCAATAATGCCGGATAGGTTTCATTGGCATTTTGTGCAAATAAGCGCCATCGGCTTAACTGTTCGAGATCGTTTAAAACAGGCGACAACCCATATGCGCGTAAATCATGTTCCTGACCGCGATGGCATCCATGCAGCACCATGATCTGGGAATCAGTTATGTTAATATTGTCCAGATGACTCCGAAAAGATACCGCCTCATCAAGATTGGCGACAAAGAATTCACGGCATCCAGCGTTGTAGAGCGCCTCGCCAATAGGGTTAGCACCCAAGCCATAACCATTCGCCTTGATCATGGCGGCGGTTACCGTGCTTTTGGGGGTGATACTGTCCAGATAAAGCCAGTTATGAGTGATGGCGCCTAGGTCAATATGAACACAGCTATCAGCCATGCCAAATTTTTTCAGCGCGTCTTCGTCACCTGCCGACATGGCTAGAAACCCTCGGGTAAATGGGTACTTTCGGTCAGATCAGTGAAATGGGTAAAGCGCTTTTCGAAATGCACATTTACCGATCCTGTAGGGCCATGCCTTTGCTTGGCGACAATGATTTCAGCCTTGTTTTCGGCACTTTGCATTTTACTCAGCCAGTCAGCATGCCGGATATTGAAAGTATCAACCGATTCTTCCATTTTCTGTTCTGGTTCACGCTTATTGAGATAATATTCTTCGCGGTAGACAAACATCACCACATCGGCATCTTGCTCGATTGATCCGGACTCACGCAAATCGGCAAGGTTGGGTCGCTTATCTTCACGCATTTCAACAGCTCGTGATAATTGTGATAATGCCAATATTGGCACATCAAGTTCTTTGGCGATGGCTTTTAATGTCCGGCTGATATTCGAAATTTCCTGCACACGGTTTTCGGCACGAACACCTAGCTGAGGAGTGAGAAGCTGAAGATAGTCAACAACAATAACCCCAAGGCCTGATGTGCGTTTCAGGCGGCGAGCCCGACTGGCAAGCTGGGATACTGAAAGCGCGGGCGTGTCATCAATAAAGAAGGGCGCTGATGAAATAGCCGTGCTGGCACTGACAAGCTGATCAAATTCCTGCGAGTTCAGCTTGCCGCGCCGGATGCTTTCGGAGTCGACCTGAGCGCGTTCACTCAAAATACGTGTGCCAAGCTGTTCAGCGGCCATTTCAAGTGAGAAAAAGGCTACTGGGCTGGCAACCTCGCCGGTTTTTGTCGTGGTCGCGGCATGAAAGGCAATATTCGTTGCCAGCGCGGTTTTACCCATCGCAGGGCGACCAGCCAAAATGATAAGATCCGAACGTTGCAACCCACCCAGAAGATTGTTCAAGTCAGTCAGTCCGGTACTGGCACCCGACAGATGCCCGTCATTTTTGCGGGCAAGGTCGGCCTGATTGACACTGGCGGCTATAATTGCGTCAAACCCGCGTAATCCGGTGTTGGCTGTATCATTCTCAGCCAGACGGAACAGATGCGCCTCGGCGGTTTCGATCTGGGTTGAAGCCGGTGTATCAACTTCGGGCTGTATCGCATCGGTAATGACCTGATCGCTGATCAGGATTAATTCACGGCGCAGATGCGCTTCGTGGATGGTATGGGCATAATCGGGTGCCTGACTAATACTGATAACGCCATCGGCAAGATCGGTTAGGTAACTTTGGGCATCCGTATCAGGAAATTCATCACTGCCGGTGAAAAAGCTTTTTAATGTTACCGGATTAGCCAGTTGCCCACGTTCGGTCATCCGCGTGATGGTCTGGAAAATACGTCCGTGTAGCGGATCATAGAAATGTTCGGCGCGAAGGCGGTCGTCAATTCGTTCCATCACGCTGTTATCAAGCAATAATGCGCCCAGCAGATTTTGTTCGGCAGGCAAATTGTGCGGCATTTGCCGCGAAGCCGCCGTCGTTGATGCACCAGTTGGAAAGGGTTTTATGTTGGTTTGTTCTTCAGCCATGATCTAGCTATAGCAAATTTATTGCTCGGGGTTGTCATGTTATTTGTGGGGAAGTTGGGGATAAGTTGTTTTTTTAATTGGAAGCCAGAATCAAAAAAGCCGGAGACATGCTCCGGCTTTGATGCAGATATGAAAACGCGATCTAGGCGTCTTTGGATGCCTCGTCTGCGTCTTCAGGCGTTTCGGTTGCATCCTCAGATGCATCGTCTTCAGCGCTTTCGGCTTCGGCTTCGGCTTCAGCTGCCTCAGCTTTTTCAACCGCTTCAACTGCGGCAACAGCAGCCGTGATATTGTCGTCTTCATCGTCAATATCCTGAACGCCACCCGTGACAGCAACACCTGTTTTCAGCTGGGTTTCGGCTTCTTCAAGCGAACGCGCAATATTGACAATGATATCAACATGCACTTCCGGATGAAGCCGGATGCGTGTGTCGGTCAGGCCAAGGGTTTTGATAGCCTTGTCCATGATAACCTGCGAACGGTTGATGGTGAATCCAGCCTCGCTAACAGCTTCGGCAATATCGCGAGAGGTCACCGAACCAAAAAGCTGACCCATTTCAGAGGCCGCACGTACCATATTGACAGCAAGGCCAGACATTTTTCCAGCTTCGGTCTCGGCTTCACTGCGACGTGACAGATTGTCTGCCTCACGCTGGGCGCGTTCGTTTTCAAACCGCTCACGATTGGCTTTGTTGGCACGAAGCGCTTTGCCCTGTGGCAAAAGAAAGTTACGTGCATAGCCTGGCTTGACGGTGACAAGATCACCCATCTGCCCAAGTTTTTCCACGCGTTCTAGCAAAATGATTTGCATATCGTATCTCCTAAAATCGAATGGCTGTTTCTATGACACAACGTAAGGCATAAGCGCCAAGAAGCGCGAACGCTTGATTGCGGTTGCCAGTTCACGCTGTTTCTTTGCAGATACAGCTGAAATACGTGAGGGAACGATTTTTCCGCGCTCTGACGTGTAACGTGCCAGAAGTTTGGTGTCCTTATAATCAATCTTCGGTGCATTCGCGCCAGAAAACGGACATGACTTGCGACGGCGGTTAAAAGGTTTGCGAAGCGCTTCGCGTTTAATTTCCAACTGAGTCATTTATGCCTCCTCTTTCTCGGCAGCTTCAGAACTATCTTCTGATACTTCGGCATTGTCGTCGCTATCCATCTGGTCGTCGCGGCGATCATCATCGCGCGAACCGCGTGATGGGCGTTCTGATTTGGCCTGCATCATGATTGACGGGGCTTCATCGACTTCCTCGATACGAATGTTCATGAAGCGCAGAACGTCTTCATTAAGACCCATGATACGCTCATATTCCTTAAGGGTGTCACTGTCAGTTTCCAAGTTGAACATGACATAGTGACCCTTCCGGTTCTTTTTGATCCGGTAGGCGAGGGTGCGAAGACCCCAATATTCGCGTTTTTTGATAGAACCGCCGGCGGATGTGATAATTCCGGCAAATTCGTCGGCCATGGCTTCAACCTGGGTAGACGAAACATCCTGACGTGCAATAAACACGCTTTCATACAAGCGCATGATAACTCCTTCTGGCTCGTTGTCTGAACAATATTAAAGAACAGACCAACCGGTTTCCCGGCAAGGATTTCAAAGATTTAAACATTGATCGGAATTCAATTCCTATCAACTTGCTGCGCACAATACACAATTATCCAGCAGATGCAAGCGTTTCGGCCAAATAGCATGTGGCCAGATGACATGTTGGCACCCTTCTGCTACTAGTGTCGGACAGCATCAAGTTATTCTGAATATTGCGAGGGACACATGACTACAAACAAGGTGGCGTTTTTATTTCCGGGTCAGGGCGCACAAGCTGTCGGAATGGGGGGAAAACTTGCTGCGTCGCATGATGTGGCCAGACATCTGTTTGAAGAGGTCAATGATGCGCTGAACGAAGATCTGTTTTCGCTTATGCAAAATGGTCCTGAAGATGATCTGCGTTTAACGCGAAATGCCCAGCCAGCCTTGTTTGCGGCATCGATGGCAGCGGTACGGGTGCTGGAAACGGAACTTGGTAAGCCTTTGTGCGATGTTGCCACATTTGTTGCTGGACACTCATTGGGGGAATATGCCGCCCTTGCCGCGGCCAATAGCCTTGGCATTGCCGATGCTGCGCGCCTTCTTCGTCAGCGTGGGGACGCCATGCAGGCGGCAGTAGCGGATGGCGATGGCGCGATGGCCGCTATTCTGGGCGCAGATGAAGCACAGATTGATGCCATTCTGGCTGAAGCATCGGCAAAAGGGCTTGTGCAGATAGCAAATGATAATGCGCCTGGTCAGATTGTCATCAGTGGCATGACAGACGCTGTTGATGCTGCTATTGAGATTGCCAAGGCTGCGGGTATACGCCGCGCCATCAAATTACCAGTTAGCGCACCGTTTCATTGTGACCTGATGGCACCCGCCGCAGAGGTTATGCAGACTGCCCTAGATAATGTGACATTATCTGACGCGGTTGTACCTGTGATATGTAATGTTACCGCCACCGCAGAAAGCGACGCTGAGATGTTGCGTGCCAATCTTGTGGCGCAGGTATGCAGTCGCGTACGCTGGCGTGAAACATTGGTGATGCTTGGTCAATCAGAGATATCGCACTTTATAGAGCTTGGCACAGGTAAAGTTCTATCGGGTCTGGTAAAGCGAACGCTGGAAGATGTTGCTAGCGCCAATCTTGATGGTACGGATGATCTGGACAAGGTTATGGCACAATTCTAGAACAGCCTTGAAATTTGTTATTATTCGAAATTGCTTATTATAATTTATCAAACGGGGAGAAATTGAATGTTTGATCTAACTGGCAAAGTTGCCCTGATCACTGGCGCTAGTGGTGGCATTGGCGCCGCAATAGCAACAGCGTTACATAATCAGGGCGCGACGGTTGTGTTGCATGGAACCCGCGCCGAAGCACTGGAGGCCTTGAAAGCATCTCTTGGTGACCGTGCGCATGTCTGTACGGCAAACCTCTCAGACCGTGAAGCCGTAGCTGGTTTGATTGACGCTGCGAGTGCTCTTGCGGGCTCAATTTCCATTCTGGTCAACAATGCTGGCATTACCCGCGATGGTTTGGCGATGCGCATGAAAGATGAAGATTGGGACAGTGTGCTTGAAGTCAATATGACATCGACGATGGCGTTATGTCGGGCATCACTGCGCAATATGATGAAAGCGCGAACTGGTCGCATTATTTCAATATCCTCGGTTGTTGGTGTTACGGGCAATCCCGGACAAACCAATTATGCCGCATCCAAGGCGGGGATGATTGGCTATAGTAAATCTCTGGCTCAGGAAGTGGCAAGCCGCGGGATCACTGTGAATGTGGTGGCGCCGGGATTTATAGCCACACCAATGACCGATGTTTTGGATGATGCGCAAAAAGAAAATCTTTTAACGCGAGTACCGGCTAACCGGCTTGGTAACCCTGAAGAAATTGCGGCAACAGTAGCGTTTCTGGCCAGTGACGAGGCCGCCTACATAACAGGGGCAACAATGCATGTTAATGGCGGAATGGCAATGCTATAATTGGTGGTGAATGTAAAATAGGCATCACCTTATCTGGCATTGATTTATTTCAATAGAATGCTAACAGCTTGGCATGTTATGTATGTTAAAATGCACAAAAGCTGATTTTTAGGGCTTGTAAGGGGTGGCACAACTCAAAAATTTATGGTAATTGCCGCCCAATTTTAAATTTCTGAGCCGTTTAGTCGGCAAGAACCAACCTTCTTAAAGGGGCACAATATGAGCGATATCGCAGATCGTGTTAAGAACATCGTAGTTGAACATCTTGGTGTAGACGCAGACAAAGTCGTTGAGGGCGCAAGCTTCATCGATGACCTTGGTGCAGATAGCCTGGATACAGTGGAATTGGTAATGGCATTTGAGGAAGAGTTCGGTGCCGAAATCCCTGATGATGCTGCAGAACGAATTCTCACTGTGAAAGACGCTGTGTCATTCTTGGAAGAAAACGCTTCTTAAATTAGAGTACAAGAATGTTTAACGTAGCCCTGTATATATAGGGCTACGTATCACTGCCTAAACAGATCCGGAGGACAGTTTTGCGTCGCGTTGTTGTTACTGGAATGGGAATGGTTACTCCGCTTGGGGTTGGTGTTGATCATAATTGGTCAAAAATTATTGCCGGAAACAGCGGTATATCCCAGATCACTAATTTTGATGTATCAGACATTTCCTGTCAGATTGCAGGACAAGTTCCGGGCGCAGGGGTCGAAGGCGGTTTGCAAATGGATGATTTTGTTGATCCGCGTGATCAACGAAAGCAAGACCGTTTTATCCAGTTGGGCATGGTCGCTGCCATTGAGGCGGTTGAAAATTCGGGATGGATGCCTGAAGACCGTGAAAGCCAGAACCGTACCGGCGTTATGATTGGCTCAGGTATTGGTGGGTTAGACTCGATTGTAAAAACTGACCAGTTGATGCATGAAAAGGGGCCACGTCGAATTAGCCCGTTTTTTATTCCTTCTGCTCTTATCAATCTTATTTCTGGTTTTGTTTCAATACGATATGGATTTCGTGGACCTAATCACGCCGTTGTAACGGCTTGCTCAACCGGCGCGCATGCGATTGGTGATGCGGCGCGGATGGTCATGCTAGACGATGCCGATGTCATGATCGCAGGCGGGGCTGAAGCGGCTGTATGCCGTATTGGCATGGCTGGATTTGCCGCCGCCCGCGCACTATCGACAAGCTATAATGATACCCCTGAACTTGGCTCTCGCCCTTGGGATAAAGGTCGTGATGGTTTTGTCATGGGTGAAGGTGCTGGCGTTGTTGTTCTGGAAGAACTGGAACATGCCAAGGCGCGTGGTGCGACAATCTATGGTGAAATTAAGGGATATGGCCTTTCAGGTGATGCTCATCACATTACTGCGCCAGCAGACGATGGTGACGGTGGTTTCCGCGCTATGCAGGCGGCGCTGAAGCGTGCCGGATTGACGTCTGGTGATATCGACTATGTGAATGCGCATGGTACATCAACCCCACTTGGCGACGTTATTGAGGCGCGCGCCGTTGCGCGTTTGCTAGGTGATGCAGTCAAAGATGTTTCCATGTCATCAACCAAGAGTGCGACAGGCCATCTGCTTGGCGCAGCGGGGGCTATCGAAGCGATTTACTCGCTAAAAGCCGTGCAAACAGGCGAGGTGCCGCCGACCTTGAACCTGAATGACGCCGAGGATGCTGTCGCAGATTTTGATCTGGTACCTCTTAAATCAAAGAAACGTACTGTGCGTAATGCCATGTCCAATTCGTTTGGATTTGGCGGTACCAATGCATCTCTGATTATGGGTCAGGTTACCTGATGATGCCGACACCGATCCGCTGGTTGCTCTGGTCGGTTGTTGTTTGCTCTATCATCCTTGTGGTTCTGACTGGTGGGTTATGGGTCTGGCAGACAAAGATACTTGAAGCTCCCGGTCCGCATAGCAAAGATGTTCTGTTTATCGTTGAAGCGGGTAATGGTCACGCGACCTTGCGTTATCGGCTGAAAAGCGCAGGTGTGATTCATCAAACCTATCACTATGACGCAATCGAGGTGCCAAGAAGATAGCAACCTTCATAAAGCGGATTAGCGCGAAACATGGGAAATACATAGTCGCGGACAAATTCTTCGCGCAAATCTTCGATATAGATCTGCTTGATGCCCAGAAGCTCGGCCTTGGCGCGTGCCGGCTCGATATCTTCACCCTGACCAATATCGGCAGTGAAGGTTACAACCTCTGCATTATAATGGTCTTGTAACCAACGCAGGATGACCGATGTGTCCAAACCGCCAGAATAGGCGAGAACAACTTTTTTAATATTTTGCGTGCTCATGAGGCATGTCATAGCCGATAGATCGCCCTATCGCAACTGTATCTTCTAAACTTCGCGTAATAGAGGCCCAGGTTTATAGCCGAGGGTTTTGACCGCGCCAGCAAGACCTAGCAAGGCTGTTGCGCCTGCGCCTGCCAGCGTGGTGAAAAGCACCAGCATAATATCAAGCTCAAACTTTATATTCAGAATACGATCAACCAAACCATAGCTGGCTAGCGATC
>JBMZPN010000063.1:0-8318 GCA_049620845.1 Puniceispirillum sp. (SeqCode) | reverse complement strand
TTCATATCGGGTATTTTTGGGGGTGCCGCTTCCTTATCCGGTGCGGTGATGATGATGTGGAATGCGGTGCGTGACTGGCAAAAGGCAGAAATCCGTGCCGTTCTGCAACCGTTCAATTTTATTATTCTGTCGCTTGGCACAATCATGCTGGCCATTAACGGTGCCTATGACGCCCAGACAGTCTCATATCTGATAGTTGCTATACCCGTGGCACTTTTATCCGCGCAGGCTGGCATTGCCTTGTTCCGGCGCATGCAAAGCGATGCTTTCCGACGACTATTGATTATCATGATGCTGATATCCGGATGCGTTCTCGTGCTCCGCAACCTTACCTAAAGCCCCGCCTCTGCCCGGACTATCGGACTTGATAAAATCTGCAAGATACGTCATAAACGAAAAACCGTTGGGGTGTTCATGCGAACTGAGAGGCCGTCTGGCTAACCCATAGAACCTGATCCGGGCAATGCCGGCGTAGGAAACGGACATCGAAATCCGCTCTTATCCGTTCATCGCTCGTCGTAATAGCTGACGTGGTGTAACCTTATGAGTGATATTGTTCTGACAATTGCAGGCTCTGATAGTGGCGGCGGTGCTGGTATTCAGGCTGATCTGAAAACTTTCAGCGCGTTAGGCGTCTATGGCGCCAGTGTCATCACCGCGGTCACTGCCCAGAACACCAAAGCCGTAACCGCTGTTCATGCTATTCCGGTAGATATCATTGCCCGCCAGATCGAGTCTGTGCTGTCCGACCTCGATGTGAAAGCTATCAAGATCGGCATGCTGGCAACCTGCGATGTGATCGATGTGGTGGCAGACAGTCTGGCCGATTTTACCGGACATATCGTGCTTGATCCGGTGATGATCGCCAAGTCAGGCGACGCCCTGCTGGCTGATGATGCCGTGGCACATCTTCTGGAAAGGCTGGTGCCGCGCGCCAGTCTGCTAACACCGAATTTACCCGAAGCCGCGCATCTTCTGCAGATGCCGCAAGCCGATGATGAAGGGCAAATGCAGACACAGGGCAATGCGCTACTTGCCAGCGGCGCCACAGCGGTGCTGATGAAAGGCGGGCATGGCAATGCGGATATATGCACCGATATACTGTTTCACGTGGAACATTCACCCCTTCGCCTGACCGCGCCGCGCCGCGACACTGTCAACACGCATGGCACCGGCTGTACCCTGTCATCGGCGATCGCGGCTGGCCTGGGACGTGGTCTGGATATGGCTGACGCCGTGACGCAGGCTCATACCTATCTGCAAGGGGCGATCAAGGCGGCAGACAATCTCAACATAGGTAGCGGGCATGGGCCCGTTCATCACTTTCATGAGT
Source organism: Puniceispirillum sp. (SeqCode) (assembly GCA_049620845.1). Taxonomy (GTDB): domain Bacteria; phylum Pseudomonadota; class Alphaproteobacteria; order Puniceispirillales; family Puniceispirillaceae; genus Puniceispirillum. Next base: position 6,985 of record JBMZPN010000063.1, on the reverse strand, counting down.
TGTGGGATAATGGATGATATCTCAATCATTGGTGGCGGTGTTGCCGGTCTTTGTGTCGCCAGCGAACTTGTTGCCCGCGGCGTCAAGGTGCGTATCTATGACAAAGGCGGCAAGCCTGGCGCGCATAGCTGTTCTTGGTGGGCAGGCGGCATGCTAGCCCCGTTTTGCGAGTCCGAAAGTGCCGAAGAACCTGTCCGTATTTTCGGACGCCACGCCGCCGCATGGTGGCAACAGCATACCAAGGTGGTGACGCGCGGATCACTGGTGCTGGCATCAAAGCGTGATACAGCCGACCTTATCCGTTTTGCACGGCTGACCGAAGCGCATGAAACGCTGAACGCGGACGCCATAGCGGCATTGGAGCCTGACCTTGGATCGCGCTTTCCACGCGGGCTGTTTTTTGCCGATGAAGCGCATATCAACCCACGGCAGGCTTTGTCCGATCTTTATGAATCGCTTGTACAGGCAGGTACCGAAATGATTGTCGGCACCGCGCCAGCTTCGCTTGACCGCTATATCGATTGTCGCGGCATGAATGCGCGTGACAAAATGCCGGATTTGCGCGGCGTCAAAGGCGAGATGCTGATAATCCGCAGTGATGATATTGCACTGACACGTCCGGTGCGTTTGCTTCATCCACGGATGCCGCTTTATATCGTACCGCGCGGAGATGGTATTTACATGCTCGGCGCGACGATGATCGAAAGTCAGGACAGCCAGCGTATAACAGCGCGCTCAATGCTGGAGTTGCTCAGCGCCGCCTATGCACTCAATCCGGCTTTTGGCGAGGCCGAAATTCTGGAAACCGGCGTTGATTTACGCCCTGCCTTTAATGACAATCTGCCAAAAATTCGGCGGTCAGGTCAGGTGATATATGCCAATGGCCTGTTTCGGCATGGCTATCTGCTGGCACCAAGCTTGGCACAGCAAGTTGCCGATCTGTATCTTGATAATATCGCGGGAGCCTTTGTCGATGAAAATTTCGGTTAATGGAGAGACTATCGAGGTCGCGGCAACAAGCATCGCCGCCCTGTTGGAAGAACTTGCCTATGATGGCAAAGTGGCTACAGCACTTAATGAGGAATTTGTGCCTGCCAGCCAGCGTGATAAAACCGTGCTAAACACAGGTGATCGTGTCGAAATCCTAGCCCCCATGCAAGGAGGCTGAGATGCGGCGTTTCTATGACACCGAACTTGCCAATGGGCTGATGCTTGGCACCGCACAATATCCTTCACCAGCCATTCTTGAGGCTGCCTTCCGGTCATCGCAAGCGGCGGTGGCCACCGTATCACTGCGCCGCGAAGGCAGTGGCGGTGCCGGACAGCCATTCTGGGATATTATCCGCGGGCTAGATATACCGATACTGCCCAATACCGCCGGATGCCATAATGTCAAGGAAGCGGTAACAACCGCACATATGGCACGCGAAGTATTTGAAACTGACTGGATCAAGCTGGAAGTGATCGGCGATACCGACAGTCTGCAACCCGATGTGTTTGGCCTGGTCGAGGCTGCCCGCATTCTATGTGAAGACGGCTTTAAGGTTTTTCCCTATTGCACCGAAGATCTGGTTGTTGCCGATAAACTGCTTGCTGCGGGCTGTGCGGTTCTGATGCCTTGGGGCGCGCCCATCGGATCGGGCATGGGTTTGAATAACGAATATGGATTGCGGGCATTACGGGCACGGTTTCCGGATGTGCCGATGGTGATCGATGCCGGTATTGGCCTGCCAAGCCATGCTGCGCGCGCGATGGAACTGGGGTTTGACGCCGTCCTGCTCAACACCGCCGTAGCCAAAGCGGGCGATCCAGAGCAAATGGCCATAGCGATGGCTACGGCCATTCAAGCTGGCCAGCGTGCCGCCAGTGCCGAACCGATGGAACCGCGCGATATGGCAAGTCCGTCAACCCCCGTTATCGGACAGGCCTTTTTATCATGACCCTTGATCGCTTTTATCCGATTTTTGACAATTGTGACTGGCTCCGGCGGATGTTGCCGCTTGGTGTTAAATTAGTCCAGTTACGGATCAAGGATGCACCACTGGATATAGTGCGCCGTGAGATTGTCGAAGCAAAGGCGTTATGTGACGCGCATGGTGCCGTGCTGGTGGTCAATGATTACTGGCACATCGCCATCGATGCCGGATGCGACTGGGTGCATCTGGGGCAGGAAGATATGGATGATGCCGACCTGAATGCCATTCGCCGCGCGGATATCAAGCTTGGGTTCAGCACGCATGATGATGACGAGTTAGAGCGGGCACTAAGTTTTGCACCTGACTATCTGGCACTTGGCCCAGTTTATCCAACCATTCTGAAGAAAATGAAATGGCATCAGCAAGGCTTGCCACGCGTGACCGAATGGAAAAAGCGCATCGGCGATATTCCACTGGTTGGGATTGGCGGGATGCGCGTTGATCGCGCGGCAGGTGTATTTGCGGCGGGTGCCGATATTATTTCGGTTGTTACCGACATAACATTGCATGACGACCCCGAAGCGCGCGTAAAAAGCTGGCTTGAGGTTACGCGATGATGCCACTCTCTGACCGCTATGACCGCCAGATGATCCTGCCCAAAATTGGCACGGACGGACAAGCTAAGCTGGCTAGGATAAAGATGCTGGTGGTTGGTGCTGGCGGCCTTGGCGCACCTGTATTGTCATATCTGGCAGGTGCCGGCATCGGCCATATCACGATCATCGACCATGACGTTGTTTCGGCCAGTAATCTGCATCGCCAGACCCTGTTTGCCGAAAGCCAGATTGGCCAGTCAAAGGCCAGTCTTGCCGCAAGTTTCTGCCGTAATCTGAATCAGAAGATAGATGTTACCGCGCTTGACCAGAAGCTGACCGCGTTGAATGCCGTCGATCTGGTTGCGGCGGCGGATATTGTTCTCGATTGTGCTGACAGTTTTGCCGCAAGCTATATTCTGTCGGATATCTGCCGTGATAGCGCAACGCCATTTATCAGCGCTTCGGCACTTGGCATGGGCGGTTATGTTGGCGGGTTTTGTGGCACAGCACCGTCATTGCGTGCGGTGTTTCCGGATTTGCCGGCAAATCTGGCCAGCTGTGCAACCGCCGGGGTGATGGGCCCTGTTGTTGGCGTTCTGGGTAGCCTGCAAGCGCAGATGGCACTGTCAGTCGCTTTGAGCCTTTCACCATCACCGCTTGGCCAGTTGATACGCTATGATGCTGGCACCATGCGCACGGCGCATTTCCGCTTTGATGCGGCGCATGAGCCAGCCGAAGTGCACAGCTTTGTCGATGCCAGCACGATCCGCGACGATGATCTTGTGATCGAGCTACGCGGTAAAGACGAGGCACCCGTAGCCGTAACCCCAAACGCACTTCGTTTTGACGTTGCCACCATCGCAACGCAATTTCCCAGTGATACGGCGCATCGCCGTGTCATCCTATGCTGTCGTTCTGGCCTGCGGGCATGGCAGGCAGCACATATAATTCACCCCAAATGGAACGGCGAGATCGCACTCGTCGCGGCCAATTAACAACGGAGCCTTAAATGCGACTTTTATTAAAACCCTTTATTATTCTGGCCTTTCTGCTGGCCAGCCCCGCTATTGCGACTGAAAAGATGACTGTGCTGCTGGACTGGTTTGTCAATCCGGATCATGGTCCGCTTATCATCGCACAGGAAAATGGCTATTTTGCCGATGCCGGTCTTGAGGTCGAAATCGTTGCCCCGGCTGATCCGTCTGCTCCGCCAAAACTTGTGGCTGCCGGTCAGGCTGATCTTGCGGTTAGCTATCAACCACAATTGCATCTGCAAGTGCATGAAGGTCTGCCATTGAAGCGCGTGGGTACATTGGTTGCTACCCCGCTAAACTGTCTTCTGGTTCTGGATGATGGCCCGATCAAGACACCTGCTGATCTGAAAGACCGCAAGATTGGCTTTTCGGTAGCTGGTGTTGAAGAAGCTTTGCTGGCGGCCGTGCTGGGGCGTTATGGCGTGTCGGTTGACGATATCGAACTTATCAATGTGAATTTTTCGCTATCACCAGCTTTGATGTCAGGCCAGGTTGACGCGGTCATCGGTGCGTTTCGTAATTTCGAACTCAACCAGATGGATATCGAGAATGTAAAGGGACGCTGTTTCTATATCGAGGAAGAAGGCGTACCCCCATATGACGAACTGATCTATGTCGCCAATCCCGCAAAAATGGATAAAGACAAGATGGTTCGCTTTTTGAAAGCCACCGAACTGGCAACCCAGTTCATTATCAACAACCCGCAGAAAAGCTGGGAAATCTTTTCAGCCACGTCACCCGAATTGCAGGATGAGCTGAATAACCGTGCCTGGTTTGATACTTTGCCACGCTTTGCTTTACGCCCTGCCGCGCTTGATGCTGGTCGTTATTCTCAATTTGAGTCTTTTCTTTATGACTCAGGTTTGATTAAATCAATCAATAATGTTTCAGATGTTGCGATTGATGTGACTGCAGGAGACTAATGCTTTTTAGACGAAGACCCAAAAATGTAAATGGCGCCCCTTCTTACGGGCGTCATTACAACCAATGGCGCATCACCTGTGCCACACAATGGCACGCCTTTAAACAGCATAAATTCTTCTTATCTCTGGCCGATGGTAGCTTGCCACGTAAAAATTTTCTCTATTTCCTGCGGCAGGATTATATCTTTTTGATTCAGTTTGCTCGTTCATGGGGGCAGGCAGCGAGTAAGGGCAGTGATATTTCAGAAATACGCATGGCAACAGCCATGATGCATGAACTGGTCAATTCGAAAATGCAAATGCATGTTGAATTATGTAATGACGAGGGTATCGACACCCAGACATTGTTTGAAACAACCGCAGACCCAGAAACCACTGCCTATTTGAACTATCTTGAGAATGTTGGCTCTTCGGGTGACTTCATCGATATAATGGCTGTACTATCACCATCTTTTCTGGGCTATGCAGAAATAGGTGCCAAGATGGCATCACAGAAAACATCATCTAATTATCAACGATGGATCAAAACCTATAGTAATAACTCCATTCAGACATTATGCCATGACATTGGCAGCATGATTGATGATGCGATTGTTTTACGTCTTGGTGCGGATGCCATGGCAACCGATCGCTGGCAGGGGCTTTGTGACCGTTTCCGTGTCACCACAAAACTGGAAATCGATTTCCTGAAATCCTGTCTGTCGGTGTAAATTCCCTATCCAGCCAGCCTGATCTTGTCATATAATCAAATCCCCATATGGCAGGTATATGATGAACAAAACGACAAATAATTTCACGATCAACAGCCCTTCTTACGGGCGTTATTTCGACCAGTGGCGCGCTGCATGTCCAGCACCTTGGCAGGCCTATACACAACATGATTTTGTGGCGGGTCTGGGTGACGGTAGTTTGACCCGCGCATCTTTTCTGCATTATCTGCGGCAGGATCACATCTTTCTGATACATTTTTCACGCGCCTGGGCGCTGGCCATCGTCAAGGCGGATGATCTGGAAGAGATGAAAGCGGCATCAGCCACGGTTCATGCCCTGATACATGATGAAATGCAACTGCATGTGCGCATCTGTGCCGCCGAAGGTATCAGCGAAGATGAGCTATACAATACACGCGAAGCGCCCCAGAATATCGCCTATACTCGCTATGTTCTGGAAGCTGGCTATTCAGGTGATTTTCTGGATTTGCTGGCGGCTTTGGCACCTTGCGTTATGGGCTATGGTGAAATTGGCGCACGGCTTGCCGCATCAAAACCTGCATCTGACTATGGTAACTGGATCAACACCTATGCCAGTGACGAATATCAGGCATTATGCCGTGATGTTGGCAAGCTGATTGATAATGCGATCACCGCACGGCTGGGCACCGATGCCGAAGCCACACCGCGCTGGCAAGCACTTTGTGACCGGTTTCGTACCGCAACCGAACTGGAAGTTGATTTCTGGCAAATGGGACTGAACGGATGACGAATGTCGCGCCATCAGTACATCTGTCTGGTGCTGCCATGCTGGAGGGACGCCCCCTGTTTGGCCAGCTTGACCTGACCATGGGCACGCAAAGCTGGACCTGTCTGCTAGGTTCATCAGGCGTTGGCAAGACCACCATCCTGCGGCTGATCGCCGGACTTGATACGGTGGCCATTTTTGACGGGCAGATCACCGCCAGCGATAACACGCCGCTTGACGGGCGCATTGCCTATATGGCGCAGACCGATTTGTTACTGCCATGGGCCAGCGTTTTGGACAATGTCTGCCTTGGCGCGCATTTACGCGGACAGACCGCCGACAAGGACAAAGCCGAAGCGATCATTGCGCGCGTCGGATTGACAGCGCATAAACAAAAAAAACCCGCCACATTGTCAGGCGGGCAACGGCAACGCGCGGCTTTGGCGCGAACATTGATGGAAGACCGGCCTATCGTTCTGCTGGATGAACCATTCTCGGCACTTGACTCTCGCACACGTTCAGAAATGCAGGAGCTGGCCGCCGAAATGCTGGATGGCAGAACAATTTTACTTGTCACACATGACCCCGGCGAAGCCGCACGGCTGGGGCATGTCATATATATCATGTCATCACTGGGGCTTGAAACCGCAGACAGCCTGTCGCCGCCATTGCCGCGATCCTTTGCCGATAAAGACGTGCTGGCATTGCAAAGCACCCTGTTGACGCAATTACGGAATACAGGCTGATGCGCGGCGCGATCTATATAATGGCGGCGTTGGCGGCGGTGATTACTGTCTGGCAAATGATTGTCAGCCTGACCGGTTTGCCCGGCTATATTCTGCCTGCCCCGATGCGCGTTCTGGATACATTATGGGGTAGCCGTGCGCTGATTGCCGAACATGCTGTCGTCACTTTGATTGAGGTTGTCATCGGCCTTTGTATTGGTGCCGGCCTTGGCGTGATAACCCTTACACCGTGCGGGCGCATCTGTTGATACCACTCACCCCGCCCGCAGATTCTTTGGGGGTGTGGTGCCTGCCCACACACCCGAGCAGCTT
>JBMZPN010000062.1:0-8458 GCA_049620845.1 Puniceispirillum sp. (SeqCode) | reverse complement strand
GACCGCTCGCTTGTCGGGGTATGGTGGTGGACCGTTGATCGCTGGTTGCTGGCCTGCACCCTGATTTTAATGGTTATTGGTACCTTGCTGGTGATGGCGGCGGGTCCTGCCGTGGCTACGCTTATCAATCTGCCATCACAGCATTTTATTGTGCGTCAGGTGATCTATATACTGCCTGCGATAGCTGTTGTTTTTGGTGTTTCATTGCTGGAACCGCGCCCCATTCGCGCGCTGGCACTGGTTGGCATGACCGGCGTCATCGGGTTGATGATACTGGCCATTGTCGCCGGCAGCGAAATCAAGGGCGCGACACGCTGGATAACCATTGCTGGCTTTAACCTGCAACCGTCAGAATTTGCCAAACCGCTTTTTGCCATTGTTTCGGCATGGCTGTTAACCCTGTGGCGTGAAGGACAGGATTTCCCCGGCTGGGTCTATTCCACCGGCTTGCTGGCCATTCTCGTGACCATTCTGGTTTTACAGCCTGATATCGGCATGACCGTTGTCATAACCCTGACCTGGGGCTTTCAGATGTTTCTGGCAGGAATGCCGTTATTATTCGTGATTGGCGCTATCGCGCTGGCGCCTATCGGTTTTTATCTGGCCTATCACAATCTGGATCATGTGCAGAAAAGAGTCGAAAAGTTTTTCGATGGCGGTTCATGGCAGGTTGACCGTGCACGTGAAAGTTTCGCCGAAGGTGGTTTCTTTGGCGTCGGCCCCGGCGATGGGCGGGTTAAATTAAACCTGCCGGACGCACATTCGGATTTCATTTTCGCTGTTGCTGCCGAGGAATATGGCGCGATTGCCTGTTTAATCCTGCTTGGGCTTTATGCCTTCATTGTTCTGCGCGGTTTTACGCGGGCAATGTCGGGCGAAGGCCTGTTCTGTCTGATTGCCGCGGCTAGCCTAGTGATGCAATTTGGCGTGCAGGCATGTATCCATATGGCATCTTCGGTTGACCTGATTCCGACCAAAGGCATGACCCTGCCCTTTATCAGCTATGGCGGTTCATCGCTTCTTGCCAGCAGTCTGACGATGGGATTGATTCTGGCGCTTACCCGCAAACGGACGGCGGCAGACAGCTTTGCACGGGGGGATCAGCTATGACACAACTTGCGTCGCCAAACAAGCCCCTGATCTGCCTTGCCGCAGGCGGTACAGGCGGGCATGTATTCCCAGCGATGGCTGTCGCCGAGACCTTGAGCGCGCGCGGTTATCGCACTCAGCTTTTCACCGATGGACGCGGGGCAAAAATTGCCAATGCCAGCAATCCGGACGCGTTATCGGCACCGCTTGGCGTGACAATTATCGCCAGCGCATCGCCATTCCAGCGCGGTATCATCCGCCGTATGGGCGCACTCTTCAAGCTCGGTTTTGGTGCGTTGCAATGCCTGCTTCATTTCTGTCTGAAACGTCCAGCCGCCATTATCGGCTTTGGTGGCTATCCATCCTTTGCGCCATTATTTGCGGGCGGGCTGTTACGCATACCGGGCATTCTACATGAGCAGAATGCGTTTCTGGGACGAGCCAACCATCTGCTGGCACGGCGCGCGGGCAATCTGGCTTTAAGCTGGGACGGCACCCGCAACCTGCCAGACAACATACATATCAACGTCACCGGCATGCCGGTACGTGATGCGTTTCATCAGGACAGTATTTCCGGCAAAACACAAAAGCCAGCCGCCAGACAAGCGAATGACAAACTGCATCTGGCCGTGTTTGGCGGATCGCAGGGCGCGGCTATTTTTGCCACGCTTGTCCCCACGGCCATTGGGTTGCTACCTGAAGTTCTGAAAAAGCGTCTGGTCATAACGCAACAAGCCCGCATCGATCAGATTGAGACTTTAGACGCTGTTTACGCCGATATGGGCGTTAGCGCCACGATCGCACCTTTCTTTGCCGATATCGCCGCCCATATTCGCCAAAGTGACCTGATTATCAGTCGGGCGGGCGCGTCATCCGTGGCCGAACTGGCGAGTTTGGGCGCGCCAACGATCTTTATTCCATTTCCACATGCCATGGATGATCACCAAACGCAGAACGCCATGCAGATGCAGAATCTGGGGGGCGGTCTATGCCTTGCCGAAAGTGATCTTGATGCCGAGGAGCTGGCCAAGCATCTGGCAAACCTATTAGGCGATCCGTCAGCACTGCGTGATATGGCCGTCAAGGCAAAACAGCTATCAAAGCCAGACGCGGCGTCGAATATCGCCGATATGGTCGAAGCCTGTGTCAATGGCACTATCGCTTCTGCTTCCACATCATCTAGTCAGGGAGCTGCGATATGAGCGAGTTACCTCTATCTATCGGCACAATGCATTTCACCGGTATCGGTGGTATCGGTATGAGCGGCATCGCCGAAATTCTGTTCGAGCTTGGCTATTCGGTTCAGGGTAGTGACATGTCGGAAAATGCCAATGTGAAGCGTTTGCGCGCGCAAGGCATTCCAGTCATGGTTGGGCAAAGCGCCGAAAATCTGGGTGATGCGGCCTTGGTTGTGACATCAACTGCGATTAAGGCCGATAATCCGGAGGTCGTTGCGGCACGCGCACGTTTTCTGCCAATCGTACATCGTGCCGAAATGCTGGGCGAACTGATGCGGTTGCGCTGGTCGGTCGCTGTTGCGGGCACGCATGGCAAAACCACAACGACATCACTGGTTGCGACCTTGCTTGATGGTGCGCAGATAGACCCGACGGTTATCAATGGTGGCATCATCACCGGCTGGGGCAGCAATGCCCGACTTGGCAAAGGCCAGTGGATGGTTGTCGAGGCCGATGAAAGCGACGGTTCATTTGCCAAATTAAAGCCTACAGTCGCCGTCGTCACCAATATCGATCCTGAACATCTGGATCATCATGGCAGTTTTGAAGCGCTTGAAACCGCTTTCCTGAATTTTGTCTCATCTATCCCGTTTTACGGCTTTGCCACCTTGTGCATCGACCATCCTGCCGTTCAGCGCATGATGGCGCATATCAAGGATCGCCGGATCATCACCTATGGCATGTCTGCCAATGCCGATGTGCGCGCAACCAATCTGCGCGTCAATGGCGGCAATATGCTGTTTGATGTTCTGCTGTCGGATCGACTTGTTGGCGATATGGAGCGGATTGATGATGTGCTGTTTCCGATGCTGGGCGATCACAATGTCCAGAATTGTCTGGCGGCGATCGCGGTTGCGCTGGAAATGAATATCGATGCCAAAAAGATCAAGGATACACTGGCTAGTTTTGGTGGTGTTGGTCGCCGGTTTGAAACCAAGGGCGTTAGCGAAGGCGTGACAATCATTGACGATTACGGACACCATCCTGTCGAAATAAAGGCCGCTTTGCAAGCTGGCCGGATGATGTGTGGCGATAATAAGCTGGTCGCCGTTGTCCAGCCACACCGCTATAGCCGACTGGCTGATCTGTTTTCCGATTTCTGCGGTTGCTTCAACGATGCCGATGAGGTTCTGGTTGCCGATGTCTATGCCGCCGGTGAAGCACCTATCGAAGGGTTTGACAAAGCCGCACTTGTTGAGGGGTTGCGCGATCATGGACATAAAGGTCCGGCCAGCCTTGAAAGTCAGGCGGATCTGGCACAGGAAATTATGAACCGCACCAGCGCAGGCGATCTTGTTATGTGTCTTGGTGCTGGCGACATCACCAGCTGGGCGGCGGCGCTACCTGCCGAGCTTGACGCATTGCGGGAGGGATCATCATGACTGATCTGATCACCCGTCTTCCCGAAGTGCGCGGCGATTACGCCGTACAGGATGCCATGTCATCGCATACATGGTTTGGTGTTGGCGGGCCAGCTGACGTAATTTTCAGCCCGCGTGACGAAGCGGATTTATCGCATTTTCTGGCTAATTGCGATGACGATATTCCCATTTTACCGATTGGTGCCGGATCAAATCTGCTGGTGCGCGATGGTGGTGTTAGCGGTGTTATCGTCAAGCTGACCGACCATATGAACCATATCCATCATGATGGCACTATCGTAACCGCACAGACTGGTGCGCTTGATGCCGAAGTGGCACGCTATGCCGCAAAAGCCGGATTGACCGGACTTGAGTTTCTGATTGGTATTCCGGGAACTGTTGGTGGCGGCTTACGCATGAATGCCGGTGCCTATGGAAGCGAATTCAAAGATATTACAATGATCGCGAACGGCTTTGACCGCTCTGGCAAGCCGATCAGTGCAACCCCAGCCGAAATGGGCATGGCCTATCGGCATAGCGATGCCCCGAATGACTGGATTTTCACCTCGGCAAGCATGCAGGCGACTACCGGAGATACCGCCAGAATCCGCACCCGTATGAAAGAGATCGTCGCCAGCCGCGGCGATACCCAGCCACGCGGGGTGCGCACAGGCGGTAGTACCTTTGCTAATCCCGATGGTGGCAAGGCATGGCAGGAGATTGACCGTGCAGGCTGTCGCGGGCTCTTGGTTGGCGCGGCACAGGTATCCGAAAAGCACTGTAATTTCCTGATCAATAAAGGTGGTGCCACTGCCGAAGATATCGAGACCCTCGGTGAAACCGTGCGGGCGCGTGTGCTGGCATCGGGCGGCCCTGAATTACGCTGGGAAATCCGTCGCATTGGCCATGCTACTACGGATACAAAATCACAGGAGACATCGCAATGAGTGCGCATCCAAATCGTGTTGCCGTGCTGATGGGCGGCTGGACATCCGAGGCAGCGGTCAGCCGCGTATCTGCAAGCTTCTGTGGACAAGCGGCGCGTTCGGCTGGCTGGGATGCCGTTGAAGTCGAAGTCGATCGCGACATTGCCGAAAAGCTGGCCAAGATGAAACCTGACCGCTGCTTTAATGCCTTGCATGGACAGGTTGGCGAAGATGGCAATATTCAGGGTTTGCTGAACATCATGAATATTCCCTATACGCATAGCGGATTGGTGGCATCGGCGCTGGCAATGGACAAGGTGCTGGCCAAGATGATCATGACCACATGTGGCATTCGCGTGCCGGCGACATTGCCATTGGTCGAAGATACCCATGTCTATCCGGAAAATGCCATGCAGGCGCATGTGATAAAACCTTTGAATGACGGATCGAGCTTTGGCGTCGTTATCGTCAAGGATGGTGACAAGGCACCTGCACGCAGTCTGTGGAAAACCGATACGCAATTATTATGTGAGCCCTTTATTCCCGGGCGTGAACTGACCGTTGCGGTGCTTGAGGGTACCGCTTTATGCGTTACCGAAATCACGTCTGAAAACAGCTTTTATGATTTTGACGCCAAATATGCGCCGGGCGGATCCCAGCATATCCTGCCTGCTGATATTCCCGAAGAGGTGACCTTGCAGGCCTGTGACTGGGCCGAGCGCGCCTATCGTGCCTTTGGGTGCCGCGGTGTTATCCGTGCCGATTATCGCTGGAACGACGCAACCAACCAGCTGTTCATGCTGGAAATCAATACACAGCCCGGCATGACAGCCACCTCGCTTGTGCCTGAGCAGGCACGCTTTGTCGGCATGTCAGGCGAAGAACTGGTCAATCATCTACTGGAGACAGCGCAATGCGACGATTAATATCAAAGCCCACTGCTTCGTCTGCTGATCAGGTCAATACCACTGGCTTAAGACGTGAAGTGCCAGCCCGCAAGACCCGTCTGCCCCGCCTGAAAACGCTGTTTATAGGGTTTGTCGGGCTGACCTTGGCGGCGACTGCAACGCTTGGCTATATGGATCGCGAGCGGCTGATTGACGAGATGCTTATGGCAACCGGCAAGGCTGGGCTTAACCTGCAATTCATTCAGGTTCGCGGGCGGGCGCATACGCCAAGGGATATTCTGGTCGCGGCTACCGACTTGCGGCTTGGCGATCCGATTTTGGGCATCAATATCGACGCCGTCCATGAGCGTATCAGCGCGATCGGCTGGGTTGAGGATGTAATTGTCGAACGGCGGATGCCATCAACGATCCGCATTTCGATACGGGAACGTCTGCCTATGGGGCTTTTGCAAACGGCCGATGGGCATCAGCTTATTGATGCGCATGGCGTCATCATCAATAATGCCAAGGCCAGCGATTTTACCCACCTGCCCGTGATTACAGGCGATGGGTCGGCCATCCATGCCGAAAAGATCCTATCCGTTCTTAAAACCGAGCCTGAATTATTCGCCGAAGTGTGGGCAATCAGCTACCAGTCAGGGCGCCGGTGGGATGTTCATCTACGCAATGGCATAGAAATTCGCCTGCCTGAAGCCGAGCCGCGGCAGGCCTGGTCGCGTCTGGCGATAATGGAAAGACGCAAACAGATTATCAATCGCGATCTGGCCGTTATCGATCTGCGTATTCCCGAACAATTAATTGTCGAGCCCAATATTCCGGTTCGCGGAAAGGGAAAAAGCACATGATCCTGCGTCATAAACAAAGTGCCTTACGCCGACCATTTGCGGTGCTTGATCTTGGATCGTCCAAAATCACCTGCCTGATTGGTGAGGCCGATGGCAAAGGACAAGTCCAGCTTCTGGGACAGGGTATGCACGCATCTGCCGGTATGCGGCATGGCGAAGTTAGCAATCTGGAACAGCTAAGCACCGTCATTGGTAAAACGGTACACGCCGCCGAACGTGACGCGGGCACATCAATTCAGTCGATGAGTATTGTTACCCCTGGCGGGATGCCTGTTTCGCGTCTTGGCAAACAGACACTGACCTTGTCTGACAAGACGGTGCGCCGCCGCGATATGCAACGCTTGATGGCGCGCGAAAATGATGCTGATACGCCCGACACGCATCAGGCAATGCATTTGCAGACTTTGCAATATGACCTTGATGACGTGCGCTGCATTGCTGACCCACGCGGCATGCGCGGAAGTTCACTTTCGGTTGATTACACGATTGTCAGTGGCGCCCGCACCAGCCTGACCAATTTCCGCGAAGCACTGGTACTAAACCATCTGGAAGTTGACCGTTTCATTCACGCTGGTTATGCCGCCGGCCTTGCCTGCCTTGGTGAGGAAGAACGCGATCTTGGCGGTACGGTCATCGATATGGGCGGCGGCACAACATCAATATCGATTTTTATGCATGGCAAGCTGATCTATGTCGACACTATTCCGGTTGGCGGTCATCACGTCACAACCGATATTGCGCGTATTCTGTCCCTGCCTGTTGCCGATGCCGAACGCATCAAAGCCATTGACGGATCGGTTATGCCCACCGAACTGAGCGGTACGCCACCTGCCTCATTGAGCGAAGTCATGCGTAACGGCAATAGCGACAATATTGTTATCCCGACGCAAGGCGACAATATCGAAATTGGCGGCAAAAGCGTCGAGCGTAATCTGCTGAGCGCCATTATCCGGCCGCGCATCGAAGAAATTATCGAGCTTCTGACGTCACGCATAGAAAATGCCCATATGCAGCATGCCGCCGGTTACCGTCTGCTTTTGACTGGCGGTGCCAGCCAGCTTACCGGCCTTGCTGACCTATTTGCCCATTGCACACAGAAAACAGCCGTTCTTGGGACGCCACAGAGCGTCGATGGTGTGCTTGACGAAAATAGCGGCCCTGAATGTGCCGCAGCTATTGGCGCGCTGATGCATGTCAGCCGTCTTGAGGAAAATGACCCAACCGACCGACAGACACGCACCCTGTCATATGGGCCATTTGAACGTATTGGTGCGTGGCTTCGTGACAATCTTTGAGAAAGGAGCGGTTAAATGCAAATCACTATCTTTACCAATGTTTATCGCAGTCACTCGCAACCTAGAAGCGGGACAAAGCAGCCTGTCGCTGCCCTGCCCCTTATTGACGTGCCATTGCACGCTTTTCAAAGGCCAACCCAAACTGAAGGGAGTCTATCATGACTATCAATCTTTCTGTTCCACAAACCATGCAGGAGCTACGTCCACGTATCACCGTTGTCGGTGTTGGTGGCGCAGGCTGCAATGCTGTTAACAACATGATCAATGCCGATCTGCAAGGCGTCGATTTTCTGGTGGCTAATACCGATGGGCAGGCGCTTGCGCACTCACTTGCAAGCCAGAAAATTCAACTTGGCGGTGCGATTACGCAAGGTCTAGGCGCTGGTTCAAAACCAGAAATAGGCCGAGCTGCTGCTGAAGAGAGTCTTGAAGAGGTCATGGCCGAACTGGCTGACTGTAATATGGTATTCATCACCGCTGGCATGGGCGGCGGCACCGGCACAGGTGCAGCACCCGTGATTGCCAAGGCAGCGCGTGATGCCGGCATATTGACCGTTGCCGTTATTACAAAGCCATTTGAATTTGAAGGCCAGCGGCGCATGGGACTTGCCGATGCCGGTATTGAAGAATTGCAAGGCTATGTTGATACTTTGATCGTCATTCCGAACCAGAATCTGTTCCGACTGGCGAATGAGCGTACAACTTTTGCAGATGCCTTTCATATGGCTGATACCGTGCTTCACCAGGGCGTATGCGGAGTTACCGATCTGATGATCAAGCCTGGCATGATTAATCT
>JBMZPN010000061.1:0-8572 GCA_049620845.1 Puniceispirillum sp. (SeqCode) | reverse complement strand
TCTGTGATGGCGGATGCGGCTAAAATCAGTGCTGATCTTGGTGCAAGCATCATTGATATAAATATGGGGTGTCCGGCGAAAAAGGTAACTGGAAAGCAATCTGGTTCGGCATTGATGCGTGACGAGCATCATGCGGCAGCCATACTCGAGGCGGTGGTAAAAGCTGTCGATATACCTGTTACGCTTAAAATGCGGCTTGGCTGGGACGATGATTCTCTTAATGCGCCCAGTCTGGCTAAAATAGCCGAGGATGTTGGTATCCGCATGGTTGCCGTTCATGGGCGGACACGCTGTCAAATGTATAAGGGTAATGCTGACTGGGAAAAAATCGGGGATGTTGTCGATGCGGTGACCATTCCGGTCATAGCAAATGGTGATATCCGAACGCTTGACGATGTGCGCATGGCAAGCAAGCAAAGCCATGCTGCCGGTGTCATGATCGGACGAGGCGCGCAGGGCAGGCCATGGTTTGTTGCGCAAGCAGGTGATGCTTTGCTTGGAAAAAATATTCGCCCTGATCCCAATATCGCCACAAGGCATCAATTCATGTTAGCGCATCTTGACGATATGCTTACACATTATGGTACAGCGGCGATGCGTCTTGCCCGAAAACATATCGCCTGGTATGCGCACGGATTACCTGGGTCGGCAGAATTGCGTGATGTGGCGAATAACACGACAGAAAGTGCAGAGGTTTTTGCCGCGGTTGATGCCTTTTTTGATGCGCTTGTTCAACAAGAGGCAGCTTAGGCATCATGTCAGATAAAGTCGTTAATTACGGAAGAGATGATACTGTTGAGGAAAATGGTAACCTTCGACATTTATCAAATAACCCTGCGGCCAGCCAAATCTTGGCTAGCTTGCCCAATCCGGTGTTTCTTCTGGATGCGGAAAATCAGTTCCAGTTTTTGAACCACGCAGCTGAAATATTTTTTCAGTCGAGCCAGTCAATTATATTCGAACAGGCTCTGCAAAGCTTCATTGCACCTGACTCTCCCCTGTTTTCTATGTTAAGCCGGGCACGAAACCAGAACCGTTCAGTTGCCGATCAGGGACTTGAATTAGCTGGACCAAGAGTTGGCTATAAACTGGTGAATGTCCAAATTACACCCTTTGAAGCAAATGGATCTCTGCTGGTGACCATGCAGGAACGGGCGCTGGCTGAACGGTTGCGTGGTCAATCATTGTTCCGTGGTGCCGCCCGATCTGTGACATCAATGGCGGCAATGCTGGCGCATGAAGTTAAAAATCCACTGGCTGGCATTAAAGGAGCGGCTCAGTTGCTGGAGGCTGATCTTGAAGCTAATGAAACCAGCCTGACACGAATGATTGTTGAAGAGACGGATCGTGTAACAGCTTTACTTGATCGGATGGAAGGCTTTGCGGGTGGCGCTAGCGTGGTAATGACAGCTGTTAATATTCATGAAGTGCTGGATCACTGTCTGGAATTAGCAGCAGCTTCATATGGGGCGCATCTTGACATTAAACGCGCTTATGACCCGTCTTTACCCTTTGTCGAGGGGCATCGAGATTTACTGATTCAGGCATTTATTAATATAATTAAGAATGCGTCAGAAGCTACTGATAAAAATGGTGAATTAATTATCAGAACGTCATATGCACCCGGGCGTCGCCTTGCAACGGCATCGATTGCCGGCCAATTGCATGCGCCCATACAAGTTGAGGTGATTGATAATGGCCGCGGTATACCGGAAGATATACGCGATCATTTATTTGATCCGTTTGTTTCAGGGCGGGTAGGTGGCAGTGGCCTGGGTCTGGCAATGGTGGCAAGCGTCATTGCTGATCATGGAGGGCTAATGGAAGTCGAGACTGTTCCCGGGGAAACCGTTTTCCGTCTCAATTTCCCAGCCACGACGACCCAGCAATCTCAGTCCGCAGATAAGAGCGAAGAAGTGACCATATAATGGCAGAAAAACAGAAACATATTCTGGTTGCTGAAGATGACAAGTCAGTTCGACTTGTAGTCCAGCAGGCATTGGCACGACAGGGCTATATGGTGCATTCGAGTGGTAATGCGTCTGGACTATGGAAACTGATTGAGTCTGGTAAGGGTGATGTTCTGATTACCGATGTTGCATTGCCAGATGGTGACGCGCTGGATTTGTTGCCGCGTATCCAGGAAAAACGTCCTGATTTGCCTGTCATTGTTATGAGTGCGCGATCGACTTTGCTTACCGCGGTCAAAGCCCAGCAGATTGGTGTTTTTGAATATTTGCCAAAACCATTTGAATTACGGAATTTGGTCGATGTGGTCGCGCGGGCTCTTGCCGTTATTTCTGGATCGTCTGGCCTACCAAAAAGCCAGATGCCACCACAGTTTGAAGATGGTGGACCACTTGTGGGACGTTCACGTTCGATGCAGGATATTTTCAAGGCGGTGGCGCGTGTTGTTAGTAGTGACCTGACTGTTTTGATCACAGGCGAAAGCGGCACCGGCAAAGAGCTTGTGGCCAAAGCTGTCCATGACCTTGGTGACCGACGACAAAATCCCTTTGTGGCAGTGAATCTGGCAACCATTCCGCATGAAAAAGTTGATTCCGAGTTATTCGGGGTTGAAAACAAATCGGCCATTGTCAGCATGAGTAATCCCGGGCGGTTTGAACAGGCGGTGGGTGGTACTTTGTTTCTGGATGAAGTGGGTGATATGCCGCTTGAAACACAAACCCGACTGCTTCGTGTTTTACAGGATGGTGCATATGTGCCTTCGGGGTCGACAAAGCCTGTTACATCAAATGTCCGCATCATTGCGGCGACCAACAAGAATTTACAGCATCTGATGGATCAAGGTCTGTTCCGAGAGGATCTTTTCTATAGATTAAATGTTGTGCCTTTACGTTTGCCTCCCTTGCGTGACCGCTTGGAGGATATAGCACCGCTTGTAAATCATTTTCTGACCAAATCCGCAGAAAGCGGTTTGCCGCACAAGGTATTTTCTGCGGATGCAAAAAGATTGCTAAAAACATGGCACTGGCCGGGGAATGTGCGTGAGTTGGAAAATATGGTTCACCGGCTTGTGGTTTTACATAATGAGGATGTCATTGATGTTGATGCCGTTGCCAACGAATTATCCCAGCAAGATAAAGGTGAAGAGGAGCAACCCGAAAGCGAAAATCTATCGCAGTCGGTTGATGTGCATATCAGGCGTTATTTTGATGCTTTGAAGGGAGGATTACCTGCTCCCGGACTATATGGACGTATTTTACATGAAGTCGAATTACCGTTGATTACGGCAACTCTGGAAATAACACGTGGTAATCAGGTAAAGGCAGCCGATATTCTGGGCATGAACCGAAATACGCTTCGTAAGAAAATAAAAGAACTTGGTATTACGGCAGGGCGATGACGTGCTAGGCTATTGCGAATATCTTAATGGACGTTCATCCAAGTACTGTGTTGCAGGGTCACGTGATGAGTGCAGATAAACAATCACAGAAAAAGCGGCGCTTGTTCAGCGAAAGCCGTCTTGCCTATATGTCAATCCTGTTCACCGTTTGTATGGGAGCTGCTACAGCCTTTACGCTGTCTCGTGTTGATTATCTTTCAGAGGGGCCGCAAGCGCTGAAGTTGCTGCTTGCGATTGATGTTGTTGCCTTGCTCGTTCTGGGCTTTTTTGTCGTCCGCCATATCATGCAATTATGGGCCGAACGCCGCCAGCAAGTGGCGGGGCATCAGTTACATTGGCGTCTTGCGGTGTTATTTGGTGGGATCACGACCTTACCTGTTTTGATTATTGCGCTGTTTTCGCTATTCGTTGTCGATTATTCATTGCGGGGATGGTTTGCTGACCGCATTTCAGTTGCCATTAATGAGTCGGTAAAGGTTGCCGATTCCTATTTTCAGGAACACGCCCAATCGGTGACTGGTGATGTGTTGACGATAGCAAATGATGTTAATCGTGAAGCGCTCAAACTTGGTGGTAATAATGAAATTATGGGTCAGTATCTGAGCAATCAGACAGCACTGCGTAATTTATCAGAAGCCATTATTCTGGATGGAACCGGCGAGGTGATCGCAAAATCACGTTTTGCTTTTGCCGTGACGTTTACAAATCTTGATGACGATTGGGTTGAGAAAGCGCGCGCTGGTGAAGTCGTGGTTCTGCGTGCGGATGATACCAATAAAATTCGGGCTGTTGTCAAATTGAACAGCTATATCGATGCCTATTTGCTGGTAGGGCGGTTTATTGACCAAAATGTTCTGGCAGCAGTTGACCGTACGCGTTTGGCTGCGTCTGATTATCAGCAACTAGGCATTCAGCAACTTGATCTGCAAGTGAGTTTTGCGGTGTTATTTGGCGTTGTTGTTCTATTATTGCTGATTTCGGCTTTGTGGGTTGGTCTGAATCTGGCAACAGCGATTATTGGGCCATTATCAGCTGTTATCAATGTGGCTGATAAAGTTCGAGGCGGGGATTTACGCGAACGTGTACCTGGCGGTGCCGGTATCGATGAGATTTCGCGTCTTGGCTTGTCTTTTAACAACATGCTGGACGAACTGGCGCGAAGCCGACAGCAACTTGTACAGGCCAATATGCAAATTGACCGACGGCGTGAATTTACCGAGGCTGTTCTGGGCGGGGTGTCGTCAGGTGTGATTGGTCTTGATAAGGACGGACGCATTAACCTACCCAATGCAGCGGCGCGTAATCTTCTAGGATTGACCGATGTCGAGATGATCGGCAAAAAATTGGAAAATCTGGTGCCAGAATTTAATCATCTGTTATCGATTGTTGGGCAGAAAAGGCGCCGCTTTATGGAAGAACAGGTGGTTCTGGAACGCCCAACAAGCCGCTTGACCTTGCGTGCACGTATCGCAAGTGAACTGGTAGATGACCGGATTATAGGCTATGTCGTGACTTTTGATGATGTCACTGATCTGTTAACGGCGCAGCGCAAGGCCGCGTGGGCAGATATTGCGCGGCGAATTGCGCATGAAATCAAGAATCCTCTGACCCCAATCCAGCTTGCTTCTGACAGGTTACGACGGAAATTCAAGCCCAAGGATGCTGTTGAGGCTGATCGTTTTGAAGAATATGTGACGATCATTTCCCGTCAGGTCGATGACATAGGACGTATGGTCGATGAATTTTCGTCATTTGCCCGCATGCCGCAACCAGCTATGGAAATGGTAAAGCTTAACGAATTGGTGGAGGGGCAGATTGATCTGTTTACCAGTGATGATGTGTCCTATATCTACGAGCGTGATGACACTGAACCATTGATGATTCTAGGTGATGCAGGTCTGTTGCGCCAGGCCATAACGAATTTGCTGCAGAATGCCATTGACAGTTTGCGCGAACATAATGTTGCCACACCGCAAATTTATATATCGCTTGATCATAATGATGGTGAGGTCAGCGTCGAGATAAGGGATAATGGACCAGGGTTTCCTGATATGAATCTGGATGATCTGCTTGAGCCTTATGTGACAACGCGTGACAAAGGAACCGGTCTTGGGCTCGCGATTGTGTCAAAAATTGTGCAAGACCATAACGGATCGCTGGCATTGAAAAATGATGATCAGGGCGGGGCTGTTGTTGTTCTGACCTTTCCACGCGATAACGACGCCCAAAGTGGCGGCAAAAATCTGGGACGTTAGAGATGGCTGGTGAAATTCTAATTGTTGATGATGAACGCGACATTCGCTCGCTCATCGGCATGACGCTTGAAGATGAGGGCTATCAGATAAAAACAGCGGCCAATGCAGATGAAGCGCGAAGTATTTTGCTGAGCCGGCCACCTGTGCTGGCCATCCTCGATATCTGGATGCGTGATAGCGACATGGATGGTCTGCAATTGCTGGAATGGACAAAGGGCGTTTATCCCGATCTGCCCGTTTTGATGATTTCAGGGCATGGTACGATCGAAACAGCGGTGCAGGCGATACGTCAGGGTGCCTACGACTTTATCGAAAAACCATTTAAGGAAAACCGGCTTGTTTTGATGGTTGAGCGGGCGCTTCAAGCGGCGCGTCTGACGCAGGAAAACGCTGAATTGCGCACGCGTATCAGTGAAGATATGGCGCCTGAGCTTATTGGCAATTCGCAGGCGATGCGCGTTACGCGACAGGCAATCAGCAAAATTGCGCCCACGGCAAGCCGCGTGATTATCAATGGACCAGGGGGAAGTGGTAAGGAACTCGCTGCCCGGGTCATTCATGACCAGTCACAACGCCGTGAAGGGCGTTTTGTTGTTGCCAATTGTGCACGGTTGGCTCCTGATCGTGTTGATGCAGAATTATTTGGCTCGGAAAGTATGCAAACAAGCCGGCGCATAGTCGGTTTGTTTGAGCAGGCGCATGAAGGCACGCTATATTTTGACGAAATTTGTGATTTACCACTGGAAACACAAGGTAAAATTGTACGCGCCGTTACTGAACAGAGGTTCCGCCGTATTGGAGGCAATGCTGAAGTAGCTGTCGATGTAAGGGTGATATCAGCGTCCAGCCGCGATCTGGTTGCTGAAATCAAGGCTGGGCGCCTGCGGGAGGACCTTTACTACCGGCTTGGTGTCGTATCATTGAATATCGCGCCGCTTGGTGATCGGCGTGAGGATATTCCCCTTATGGCTAAGCATTTCGTGAAGAAGATCGCTGACCGGCTTGGTGTGCCGCCAATAAAGCTGTCTGATGAAGTGTTGGCAGCAATGCAGGGGTATGAATGGCCCGGAAATGTACGGCAAATACACAATACCATTGAAAGCATGCTGATTCTGGCACCGCCTGACCGACGTACCCCCGTAGGTCTGAGCTTGCTTCCGGCAGATATTCAGAATATACCGCGTGGGAGCATGCGTTCGGGGCTGGATGAAATGTTTTCGATGCCGCTTCGCAATGCACGTGAAGATTTTGAGCGTGTATATCTGGCCACTCAATTGCGTCGGTTTGATGGTAATATATCGCGAATGGCTAATTTCGTTGGCATGGAGCGGTCTGCATTACATCGAAAATTGAAAGCGCTGGACATAGATAATATGGATGCGGCAGAACATGTAGTGGCCGCACGCGCCGAAGACAGCGAAAAGGGGGAAACCTCGTGAAAATTGTAATTTGTGGTGCAGGGCTTGTAGGAAGCGCAATTGCAGGGCATCTTGCTGAAGAGCAAAATGACGTAACCGTTGTTGACGCATCAGCCGAAAATATCCAGCGTATTACCGACCAGCATGATGTGACGGGCGTGATCGGTGTCGCGTCGCATCCGGACAGGCTGAACGAAGCTGGGATGCGTGATGCCGAATTGCTCATCGCGGTTACCGAGTCTGATGAGGTCAATATGGTCGCCTGTCAGGTGGCGCACACTATTTTTGATACGCCAGTAAAAATTGCTCGTATCAGAGGCAGTTCCTATCTCGATGAGAATTATGGCGATCTCTATAGTCCCGCGCATTTGCCAATTGATTATATAATTTCCCCTGAAGCGGAAGTGTCTGCATCAGTGAGCAATCAATTGCGTGTACCAGGCGCATTTGACATCAAAAATCTATGTGATGGAAAAATGAATCTGGTGGGCGTTGTCTGTACTGAGGATAGTCCGGTGCGTGATACGCCTCTGCGGCATCTGACTAATCTGTTTCCTGATCTGATTATGACGGTGCTGTGTATCATCCGGGATAATGCTGTGATTTTGCCTCGTCGTGGTGTTGAGGAAATGCGTGCCGGTGACCGCATTTATTTTGTTTGTGACAGTACGCATCTCGACCGTGCGATGGCCGCCTTTGGGCATGAAGAGCCGGAAGCAAGATCGGTTGTGATCGCTGGTGGCGGAAATATCGGCTTGATGTTGTCACGTGAAATTGCAACCAATTTTTCGAATACACAGGTGCAACTCATTGAAATGGACAATAACAGGGCACGCGAGCTTGCCGAAGAATTGCAAGGCACCGGTATCATTCATGGAGATGCGCTGGATGAGTCGATCCTGAAGGAAGCGGGCGTGCATACTACTGAAACCTTTGTTTCGGTGACCGAAGATGATGAGGTTAATATTTTGTCGGCATTATTGGCCAAGCGAACAGGCGCCAAGCATGCCGTCGCATTGGTGAACATGCCGGGCTTTATTCCTCTGGTTGGTGCCTTGGGAGTCGATGCGGTCATTAATCCATCACAAATTACAGTTTCGTCAATTCTTGAGCATGTTCGCCGTGGACGTATCCGTGATGTACATCCGATTATCGAAGATCTTGGCGAAGTGCTGGAAGCAGAGGCTTTGCCGTCATCCTTGCTGGTTGGTAAGCCCCTGCGGACGGCAAAGATTCCCAAAGGCATTTCGATCGGCGGTATTATAAGGGATGAAAAAGTCATCTGTGCGCGAGGTGATAGCGTGATCGAAGCTGGTGATACGGTGATTATTTTCGCCGAGCGTGGAAAGATCGTTCAGGTTGAAAAGATGCTTTCAGTGCGTCTGGATTTTTTCTAATCAAATTAATTTCCTCCTAAATTTTCACATAAATGTCGGATATCACCTTACATGGCATTGTGAAGTGATCTCTAAGAGGGTAGGTTGAATAAAAAGGGAGGAAAAAATGGCCGCAGATAAGAGCCGAAATCTTCA
>JBMZPN010000060.1:0-8682 GCA_049620845.1 Puniceispirillum sp. (SeqCode) | reverse complement strand
TATCAAGGCTGGGGAAATTCTGGCGTTACTGGGGCCAAATGGCGCCGGTAAAACGACATTGATTTCAATGATTTGTGGATTACTGTCACATACAAGCGGTCATGTGAAAGTGGGCGGTTATGACGTGGTCACAGATTATCGTAAAGCGCGTAATTTGATCGGGCTGGTGCCGCAGGAAGTCATGCTGGAGCCGTTCGAGACCGTTCATAATACGGTACGTTTTTCACGCGGCCTGTTCGGGCATCCGGCAGACGCACAGGTAATTGAAGGTATTCTGAGGCAATTATCACTCTGGGATAAGCGCGATACGCAGATCAAGGAACTGTCTGGCGGCATGAAACGTCGCGTGCTGATCGCCAAGGCGCTAAGTCATCATCCGAAGGTGCTGTTTCTGGATGAACCAACCGCCGGCGTTGATGTCGAACTGCGCAAGGATATGTGGAATGTCGTTGCTGACCTGAAAGCGCAAGGCGTGACCATTCTGCTGACCACGCATTATATCGAAGAAGCCGAGGCTATTGCCGATCGTGTGGCCGTGATTGCCAAAGGGCAGATTTTGCTGGTCGAAGATAAAGACGCTTTGATGAAGCGCATGGGCACCAAAGAACTGCATATTCAGCTTCAGAACGAAATTTCATCAATACCTGATAGTCTGAGCGCTTATGAGCTGAGCATTAGCGATGATAAAACAGGACTGATCTATAGTTATGATACCAAGGCGGAACGCACCGGCATCACCAGTCTGCTGTCGGATGTTTCAGCCGCCGGACTTGTTCTGCGCGACCTGCAAACAGCGCAAAGCTCGCTGGAAGATATTTTCGTCGATCTGGTAAAGGATTAGAGGCATGAATTTTCAAGCCATCAAGGCGATCTATTTTTTTGAAATGGCACGCACTTTCCGGACATTGGTGCAAAGCATCATCTCGCCCGTGATTTCAACGGTGTTATATTTTGTCGTCTTTGGCACGGCGATCGGCACACGGATGGAATCTATCGATGGGGTCGAATATGGCGCTTTCATCGTGCCCGGCCTGATCATGCTGTCCGTATTAATGCAAAGCATATCGAATGCGTCATTCGGGATCTATTTTCCAAAATTCATCGGCACGATATATGAGCCGCTATCGGCACCTGTATCCTTTATGGAAATCACCACCGGCTTTGTCGGGGCGGCAGCAACAAAGTCGTTGATGATCGGCATTATCATTCTGGCAACATCGTTCCTGTTCGTGCCGGTAAAAATTCTGCACCCCTACTGGATGATGAGCTTTCTGGTGATAACCTGTATTTCCTTTAGCCTGCTTGGCTTCATACTGGGCATATGGGCGCGTAGCTTTGAACAGCTGAATCTGGTTCCGATGCTGATTATCACGCCACTGGTGTTTCTGGGGGGCAGTTTCTATTCAATCGATATGTTGCCGGTATTCTGGCAGAAAGTGACCCTGTTCAATCCAGTTGTCTATCTGGTATCCGGTTTTCGCTGGTCATTCTTTGGCGTTGCTGATGTGCCCGTGGCACAAAGCCTGATCGCTATCGGCGTATTCAGCCTAATATGCATTTGCATTATTTCATGGATATTCCGCACGGGATACCGGTTGAAAAACTAATATCTGAAAACCGTTACCCGACAAAGGCACGTTCGACAACAAAGCTACCCGGCTTGTTGTTCGCGCCTTCGACAAAACCAGCCGCTTCGACCAGCGCGCGCACATCCTTGAGCATGGCCATCGAGCCGCAAATCATCACGCGGTCATGTTCGGGATCAAGTGCGTCAATATCCAGATGCCGGTATAGCGACCCATCTTGCAAAAGCGTGGTGATACGCCCTGTCAGAGGATGATCTTCACGGGTTGTACTGGTTATCAGTTGCAATCTGTTGGCGGCAAGTTCACCAACAAGCGGATCGTTCTGCGTCGCGGTTACGGTGTCCTGACTATAGCGAAGTTCGTTCACATGCCGGCAGGTATGCGTTGCAATAAGCGTTTCAAATTTATCATAGGCTTCCGGATCGCGGATAAGCGATGCAAATGGGGCAAATCCCGTACCTGTTGAAATCATCCATAGGCGTTTGCCCGGAAGCAAGGCATCCAGCACCAATGTGCCAGTCGGTTTCTTGCGCATCAGGATGGTATCGCCAGGCACGATATTTTGCAGATGTTCGGTCAGCGGGCCGCCAGGCACCTTGATCGAGAAAAATTCAAGCGTTTCATCCCATGACGGGCTGGCAATCGAATAGGCGCGGAATACCGACTTTTCACCTGTCACCGACTCTGGCAAGCCAATCATGACAAATTCGCCTGAGCGAAACCGGAAGCTGGCAGGCCGCGTGATACGGAACCGAAACAGGTGATCGGTATAATGTTCGACTTCGGTGACGGTCTCGGCAAACATATTATCAGGCACTGGCGTTGCTGGCTGTGCGTCTGTCTTAACATCTGCCGAAAGCATGTTCTCTGTCATTAGTCCATCTCATATATCTAGCGTTAGTTCAAAAGATTAGAAAAGGCGTCACCTGCGAAATGACCTTTAACACAAAATTCAAACCTAATTAATCAACTATCTTTCTGTAGCCTATGTATAGCGGCAGTTTGTCACGTGCAACGTAATATCAGAATTTTGCAAATATTTTGCCATATACAGTGATAAGCAAAAAAATACACGCATCTTTGGCTTGTCTAAAAGAATGTCAGACTTTGCCTAACCAGCCAAGCGAGCTGTCCGTATCGCCATCCGGTTTATATTCGGCGCCAAGCGGCGCCATATAGCCAATCGACGCAAGATGCGCGTAAATATGCGGATAATATAACTCGCCATGGTCAGGGGCACCACGATCAGGCACAGATGCAAACTGGATATGACCGATGACCGTCAACAGGTCGGTAAGTTTATCGGTGAGATTACCTTCAAGACGCTGGATATGATAGCAGTCAAACATCAGCTTCAGATTTGACGCACTTACTTCGTCAATGATGGCTTTGGCCTGCGCTGTTCCGTTGAGAAAATAACCTGGCGCATCATGGTGATTGAGCGGTTCGATCAAAATGGTGATGCCATGCGGCGCGGCGGCAATGCAGGCATAAGCCAGATTGGCAATGAAACTGTCATGTGCAGCCTGCCCCGCCGCAAAGCCAGCCATAACGTGAATATTTGCAGCTTTAATGGTAATGGCATAGGTGATCGCCTCATCAATAAAGGCGCGCGCATCATCTTCGCGCCCGGGAAGTGCCGCAACGCCATTTTCACCTGCATCAAGATCACCGCGCCGTGTGTTCAAGCCCAGCATGGGCAGACCCGTTTCAGCCAGTGCCGTGGCAACATCTCCGGCAGGCACATCATACGGCCAATGACATTCAACCGCATCGAACCCTGCCGCCGCCGCCGCGCGGATGGCATCAGGCAATGGCAAATCGTTCCACAAGAAACCCAGATTGGCAGAAAATCGCGTCATCAATCCCACTCAACATCAAAATGCGTGACAATGTCTTTGATCTGGGCGGCATCGAGCATCTGTGCATTCACGCCGCGCAAATCACCTTTGCCATGTCTAATACCCTAAAATTGACACCAGAGACAGCACAACAACTCCCAGCAAGCAAATGGCCATCACCATATTGATCCGGCGTTGCGCCCTTGCACTGATATCGAGACTGCGCAGACGATGGCCTGCATAAAGCCAGCCAATATGAACCGGAATCCAGATGCCATTCAAAATCAGCAGTTTGATAATGGTCTCGGTCAGGAAGGCGTCCGGATAAAAAACAAAACCGGAGAAAAAGGTCGTATTCACGGCATAGGCTTTGGGATTGATAAGCTGTAGCATGATGCCTGCAAATATCGCTGGCGGCGCGGTTGGATTGATGATGGCAATGCGGGTACCCGAAAAAGCAATCTTGGCAGCAAGATAGGTTAGATAACCCGCCGACAGAACCGCCAAGGCAATACGGATAAACGGAATATCCAGCATGATTGCCGCCAGACCCGAAATGACAAGCAGGCCAACCAGATTGCTGCCCAGAAACAACCCTGTCACATAGCTTATGCCAGCGCGCATACCATAGGCGGTGCCAACACCTGCTGTACTTAGCACACCCGGCCCAGGCGTGATCAACATCAAAAAGACAGCAATCGCAAAGCTAAACACAGGGTTTCCAATTCAAGCAATTCATTCTGGCGCGGGATATCATTAGATCATGAGGTGATATTTAGTCACAAACATGCATTCAAAAGTAGCAATAATTGAAAGCATGGTTAGATTAGATTATCGGCAAATATCAGGTCAGGATAGTCATTATGACGCTTCTAGATGAAAATCGGTTATTGCCCCATGACCCTGCGGGTCGTGCGATAGCCAGGCAACTTTATGACAGCGTCAGGGATATGCCCATTATCAGCCCGCATGGGCATGTCGAACCAGCATGGTTTGCCGAAAATGCCGCTTTTTCAAACCCCACAGCACTTTTCATCACGCCAGATCATTACATCGTGCGGATGCTGGTATCACAAGGCATAACCCTAGATCAGCTAGGCATTCCCCGCAAAGACCATAGAGGCAATGCCGAACAGGCTGACCCTCGCGCGGTCTGGCGCATTTTTGCCGCGCATTATCACTGTTTTCTGGCAACGCCCAGCCGGATGTGGCTGGATCATGTTTTCGAGTCATTGTTCGGTTTTGATGTCACCCTGAGCGCAGATAATGCCGATGATTATTATGACCGGATTGCCGCATGCCTTAGACAAGATTCATTCCGTCCGCGCGCCCTGTTTGACCAGTTTAATATCGAAGTGATCGCAACGACCGAAAGCCCGCTTGAGCCGCTCTCATCGCATCAGGCCATTGCCCAGTCAGGCTGGAACGGGCAGGTGATTACAACCTATCGTCCCGATGCGATTATCAACCCGCATGCATCAGGGGTAAATGACGGTAGCTTTGCTAGCGCAATCGAGACGCTTGGCGACATAACCGGCCTGCCGACGACAAGCTGGGACGGCTATCTGGACGCGCATCGTGACCGGCGTGCCTATTTCCGCCGCTTTGGAGCAACCGCGACCGATCATGGGCACCCGACCGCCTTTACCACGGTGCTGGATCAGGCCGCGGCGGCGGCGCTGTTTGATAAGGCATTACAGGGCAAAATCAGCGCAGACGAAGCCGAAACATTTCGCGGGCATATGCTGGTTGAAATGGCACGAATGAGCTGTGAGGACGGCATGGTCATGCAGCTTCATGCCGGATCGCATCGTAATCACGCGCAACAGATATTCGATGATTTCGGTGCTGACAAAGGCTTTGATATCCCGATGCGTACCGATTATGTGAACGGGCTGAAACCCCTATTGAACGAGATGGGACATAATCCAGCGTTGAAGATGATCCTGTTCACCCTCGATGAAACAACCCTGTCGCGCGAATTGGCACCGCTTGCCGGTGCCTATCCGGCTTTATTACTGGGGCCAGCATGGTGGTTCTTTGACAGTCCGGATGGCATGCGCCGCTATCGCGAACTGACCACCGAAACTGCCGGTTTCTATAACACTGCCGGTTTCAATGATGATACGCGCGCCTTCTGTTCGATTCCGGCACGCCATGATGTGTCACGGCGGGTTGATTGCGCCTATCTGGCCGATCTGGTGATGCGCGGACGGCTGGGCGAAGATGAGGCCGCCATCGTGGCGCATGATTTGGCCTATGGGCTGGCGAAAAAGGCCTATAAATTATGAGCCAGACAGCAACAGATTCACGCATAAAGCCGCCTATTCGTATTGTGCATCTTGGTATTGGTGCATTTTTTCGCGCCTTTGGTCTTGCCTATCTTGAAAGGCTGAATGCAAGGATAGAACTGCCCGATCAGCGTTATGGCGTGATGGGAGTTAGCTTTCGTTCGGCGGCTGTGCGCGATGCCCTTGCGGCGCAGGATTTTACCTATACAGCACTGGAACGCGGCAATGATGGTGATATAGCGCGGCACATTACCAGCCTGTGTGATGTGGCGCTCAGCACTGAAGAACAGGCGCGCATTCTAAAGCAGATGGCGGATGAAAAGGTCAGTATCGTGTCGCTGACCATAACCGAAAAAGGCTATTGCCATGATAATGGCGCACTTGATCTGACGCATCCGGCGATCGCGCATGATATCGCCAATCCGGAAGACCCAATATCGGCACCTGGCTATATCGTTGCGGCATTGGCGATGCGGCGCGATACAGGCATTGCACCCTTTACATGCCTGTCATGTGACAATCTTTCGGATAATGGGCGGTTACTGGCACATGTGGTTGTTGAACTGGCCGAACGGATTGACCCCGAACTGGCATATTGGATCAGGCAAGAAGTGCGCTTTCCGGTGACCATGATTGACCGGATTGTGCCTGCGACAACGGAAGCTGACCGCGCGCATGTCGCCACGATCATAGGTCATGAAGATCATGCGCCTGTTATCCACGAGCCGTTCAGCCAGTGGGTGATCGAAGATGATTTTGGCGTGCTGGGGCGGCCAGATTTTGGCGCTGTCGGTGCCGAGATGGTTGCGGATGTCGCGCCCTTTGAAAGTATGAAGCTACGCTGTCTGAATGGTAGCCATACGGCACTTGCCATTCTTGGTAGCCTGCACGGCAAGGAAACGGTCAGCGCAGCGATCAGTGATCCGGCTTTGTCTGATTTCATCGATAATTTATGGCGGCAGGAAATATGCCCGTCAGTTGATGTGCCAGATGGAGTTGATATTGCCACATATTGTAAGGCTTTGCGTGAACGTTACTGCAATCCAGCGATCGTGCATCAGACGGCGCAAATCGCCAATGACACGTCCAAGAAACTGCCACCGCGCATTCTGGCACCTCTGGCAGATAATGTGAAAGCAGGCCGGCCTATCTCAAGCCTGTGCCTGATACTTGCTGGCTGGATGTTTTTTGTAAAATCGGAATATTTGTCAGGGCATATAATCAATGACCCGCTGGTTGATCGATTCATACCGATCATTGAAGATACCCCAGATAGTGATAGCTATGTGACAGCGATGCTAGAGATAGACAGTATTTTCAACGCGGATTTAATCCGCCATGATGCGGTTGTTGAGACCATCAAGAACTGGTACCGGCAGTTTGAGACAGACGGTATTGACGCATGTCTGCGCATTGCGGCAAAGGAGGCACAATGATCGAGTCATGGCGCTGGTTCGGCCCGCTGGATAAAATCACCCTGCCCGAAATCACGCAAACCGGCGCATCGGGAATTGTGACAGCCTTACATGATATTCCCTATGGCGAGATATGGCCTGTCGAGGCGATCGCCGCACGACAGAAGATGATTGCCAATACCGGCTTGCTGAACTGGATGGTGGTCGAAAGCCTACCCATTCACGAACACATCAAACGCGGTGAAGGCGATCTGACCACGCTATTTGCCAATTACCGGCAGTCAATGGCCAATCTGGCGGCATGCGGCATTCATACAATCTGCTATAATTTCATGCCGTTACTCGACTGGACACGCACGATATTGGACGCGCCTGTGAAAGGTGGTGGAACCGCATTGCGCTTTGACCGCATTGAAATGGCGCTTTTTGAAATATTCATGCTGGAACGCGATGGTGCCGCCGCCGATTATACACCAGCGATTATCGACGCCGCCAAGCAGCGTTTCGAGCCTATGACGCAAGATGACAAAGACCGTTTGCTGGCCAGTATCATGGCCGGATTACCTGGCGCCTATGACCGTTATTCGATCAGCCAGCTTCGCGATGAGCTAGTCAAATATAAAGATATCGACCATGCCAGCTTGCGGGCTAATTACAGCCGCTTTCTGCATGAAGTCATGCCCACAGCCGCAGAATTGGGCATGCGGCTTTGCGTACATCCCGATGATCCGCCGCGCGATATTCTGGGGCTGCCACGCATTGTTTCCAACCGGAGCGATATCGCATGGATCATGGATGAGGTCGATGATCTGGCGAACGGGCTGACGCTATGTAGCGGATCGCTTGGTGCCAACCCCGATAATGACGTAGCGCAGATCGCCACAGAATTTGCCGCGCGGATTCATTTTGCGCATCTGCGTAATGTCACCAAGGATGATGACGGGTCATTTCAGGAAGCCGCCCATCTTGATGGTGATGTCGATATGGTGGCAGTGGTCAAAACCCTGATGCATGAGGAAAAACGCCGCCAGAATAATGGCCGCGACGATCATGAGATTGTATTCCGCCCTGATCATGGGCATGAATTGCTGTCGGATATAGGGCGCGGCACACATCCGGGCTATCCGCTGATCGGGCGAATGCGCGGTCTGGCCGAGTTACGCGGTATCGTGCATACGCTGGCGCATGGGCAGACGGAATAGATCATCATGAAATTATGTCTTGGCATTGGTGAATTAATGGTCGAAATGGCACCCACCCAGACGCCGGATTTATGGCAACGTGGTTATGCCGGTGATGTGTTTAACAGCCTGTATTATGCGCGCATGATGATGCCCGATGACTGGAAGGTGGCGTTTCATACCGGTCTTGGCACTGACCAGCTATCCGATGACATCATCGACTTCATGGCCAGCCATAATATTGCTTGTGACAATATCCCACGGATTGAGAACCGGACTGCCGGCCTTTATATGATCCAGCTTCATGACGGCGAAAGATATTTCAGCTACTGGCGCAATGATTCCGCCGCCCGCCTGATGATGCGTGA
>JBMZPN010000059.1:0-8723 GCA_049620845.1 Puniceispirillum sp. (SeqCode) | reverse complement strand
GCTATGATCGTCCGCTGTCCTTTTAGAACAACGATAATTTCATGTGATTGCGCGACCTGATAGGCGCGCTCTTCTCTGCTACCCGATATTTCAGGAAAAGCGCGGTCAAATTCGCCCTGATGCGGGGTTATCACGGCTCTATGATGAAATTTCATATCCTGATTAAAGGCAGATATGATAGCGTCTGCATCTAGCACCCAGACGCAGTTTTTGAATGTTGCTTGAAACTTTTGCAACATCTGCGAGTTAACACCGCCGCAACCTGCCAGAATGACCGATGGTGTCTTGAGATTTTCAAAACCGTTCTGCCTTACCATTATCTCGGGGGGAAGCGACATACGATAAATGGAGGCGGCCTCTTGTGCCATAACGGTCACAAGTCCGGCGCCTATCCGCGAACAGGCTGTTGCGGCAAGTCTTGTCGCGCCAGTCAATTCATCTGCCCCAATAATCACCGCATGACCGCGATCATATTTATTGCCAAGCGGTGATGGTGCTGGCAAAAATGCAAACCAAGACTTGCTTTATTGGCCTGCCACACCATCACCGATCACCGGTTTCCATATTGGACGGCTCAGCGGCCATCATGCCGATTGCGTGATTTTTATGTCATGGGTTTTGGCAACATCTTCTTCTGACTGTTTGATTTTTATCACCAGAACACCATTGTCAAACGTAGCCGATACCTTTTCGGGATCCGGCTTGAAATTCAATGGAATGCTGCGTTCAAAGCGTCCATACGAACGTTCAACCAGATAAAAATCCTTGTCATCACGTTCTTCCTCGGTGGTTTTTTCGTCGCTAATCACCAGCGTATTGTCAGACACCGAAATATTGACATCATCACTTTCAACACCGGGCAACTCAACGGAAATTTCAACATCTTCTTCCGTGGCATGTATATCGAGCTTCGGATAGATATTACCCCTATTATTCCGTTGAGACAGAAGCGGCGCAACAGCATCCAATTCATGAAAAACACGGTTTATATCAAGCGGACGCACGTCAAAAATCGAAGGTAAATTTTTCATTGCTACAAAGCCTCCTTTCATGGCTTCATCTTGACCATAATTAGCCAAAAGAAAGACTAGCAAAGGCAGGAATTACGAAGCTTTGATTTGAGTCAAGAAGCGTAAAATTTACGTTAAAATCTGATGGTGTTGAAAAATAGCGCGGCTATGGCGCAGTGCATTCAACATGAACTGAACGCGATCATGATATATTGCAGAAATGCAAGGGTCTGGCGGAGGGGAAGGGATTCGAACCCCCGAAAGGAATTTCTTCCTTTAACGATTTAGCAAACCGCCGCCTTCAGCCACTCGGCCACCCCTCCGCAGGGTGATGCGCATTCGACAGAACAGGCACCAAACATTTACACGGCGTATGCAGGCTTATCTCTAGCCATGAAAGCAAAATCTGTCAAACCGAAATGCGCGTATCCGGCACGCAAATCGACTCTTATTTACTGCCGATGATCTGGTGTGGAGTTTCCGGCCGATGGTAATCGGTCTATGCATGGGCATTACGGCATAAACCCTGTTAGCAGAAACCCCGTGAAAAGGGCGTCATGCAAAACATGCAACACTTTTATCGATTTACAGTATCGGGTGCAGCCTACCCATCCAGTTTGGTGCGCAACAGCTGATTGACCATGCCCGGATTGGCCTGACCCCCAGACTGTTTCATCACCTGACCAACAAAGAAGCCGAACAATTTGTCCTTGCCGCCGCGATATTCGGCAACCTTATCTTCATTTGCGGCCAGCACATCATCAATCAGGGCTTCGATCGCGCCACTATCCGACACCTGCTTCAACCCCTTCTCTTCGACAATATCGGCAGCCTGTTTCCCCGACACCATCATGTCGGCAAACACATCCTTGGCTATGCGCCCCGAAATAGTGCCGTCACTGATCAGGTCGACAAGCCCACCAAGCGCTTCGGGCGATACTGGCGAGCTGGCCAGTTCAAGTCCGGCCTTGTTCAGCGCGCCAAATAATTCGACCGTCATCCAGTTCGCGACCAGCTTGCGATCACGCCCCTTGCTTGCGGCCTCGTAAAAGGCGGCGGTCTCGCGCTCTTCGGTGATAACCGACGCGTCATAGGCAGACAGCCCATAATCATGCATCAAGCGGTCTTTGATCGAGTCGGGCAATTCAGGCAAATCCGCCGCCAGTTTGTCGACATCGCTTTGCGATATTTCAAGCGGTAACAGATCCGGATCGGGGAAGTAGCGGTAATCATGCGCATCTTCCTTGCTCCGCATCGTGCGCGTAACACCTGTATTTGTGTCAAAAAGACGCGTTTCCTGATCGATCACGCCACCATCTTCGATAATCTCAATCTGGCGGGCAACTTCATAGTCAATGGCCTGCTGGATAAAGCGAAGCGAGTTCAGGTTTTTGGTTTCGGTGCGTGTGCCCAGTTCCGCGCCAGGGCGTCTGACCGACACATTGACATCGGCGCGCAGCGAGCCTTCTTCCATATTGCCATCGCATGTACCAAGGTAACGCAAAATTGAACGCAATTTTTTCACATAGGCGGCGGCTTGCGTAGCCGAACGGATATCCGGCCGCGACACGATTTCCATCAACGCCACACCGGTCCGGTTCAGATCAATATAGCTTTTGCTGGGGTGCTGATCGTGCATTGATTTGCCTGCATCCTGTTCCAGATGCAAACGCTCAATACCGATATCCTTGCTTGAACCATCGGCAAGATCGATGCGCAGCACACCCTCACCAACAATGGGCTGTTTGAACTGGCTGATCTGATAACCTTGCGGCAGATCAGCATAAAAATAGTTTTTGCGGTCAAAAACACTGAAAAGATTTATCTCGGCTTTCAGACCAAGACCGGTACGCACAGCCTGATTGACACATTCTTTGTTTATGACTGGCAACATGCCCGGCATCGCCGCATCAACCAGTGACACATTCTGGTTTGGCTCAGCACCGAATTTTGTTGGCGCACCGGAAAACAGCTTTGCCGATGATGAAACCTGCGCATGCACCTCTAGTCCGATAACAACTTCCCAATCGCCTGTGCGACCTGCAACTAGATCACTCATCACGCACCTCCTGCCATGCGTTGCGGCATTGTGCTTATGGCTGCCGAGTCCTCAATAACCTTACCGACTTTGTAAATGGATGCTTCGTCAAATGACTTGGCCAGCACCTGCAAGCCAAGTGGTAGCCCCGCCTGATTAAAGCCGGCTGGCACCGACATACCTGGCAAACCGGCCAGATTCGCGGGCACGGTAAAGACATCATTCAGATAATTTATAACCGGATCATCCACCTTGCGTCCCACCGGAAATGCCGCAGACGGTGTTGCCGGTGTCAGAATGGCATCAACCTGATTGAACGCATCATCAAAATCATTCTTGATTAACCGTCTTACACGCTGGGCTTTCAGATAATAGGCGTCGTAATAGCCAGCAGACAGCACATATGTACCAATCATAATCCGGCGCTGGACTTCATCACCAAAGCCTTCAGCACGCGTTAGGGCATACATCTCGTCAAGCGACTCCGCTTCGATACGGTTGCCATAGCGCACCCCATCATAGCGTGCCAGATTAGACGATGCCTCAGCCGGCGCGATAATATAATAGGCTGGTAGGGCATATTTGGTATGCGGCAATGATATATCGACAAGTTCGGCACCCGCGTCCTTGAGCCATTCCTGCCCCTGCTGCCATAGTGCTTCAACGTCGCTATCCATGCCATCCATGCGATATTCATGTGGAATACCGATTTTCATGCCTTTGACGCCTTCAGCAACCGCCGCGACCACATCCTGAAGCGGGGTTTCGGCCGAAGTCGAGTCTTTGGCATCATGGCTTGCCATCGCGCTCAGCAACAGCGCGTTATCGGCAACATCGCGAGAAAATGGCCCTGCCTGATCCAGCGATGACGCAAACGCAACAATACCCCAGCGCGAGCAGCGCCCATAGGTTGGTTTCAGCCCGACAATGCCGCAGAAAGAGGCTGGCTGGCGGATTGAACCACCCGTATCAGTACCTACGCTCAACAAGGCCGAACGCGCCGCCACTGACGAAGCCGATCCACCTGAAGAACCGCCCGGCACCAGATCGACACCATCACCTGCATCCCAAGGGTTTATGACCGGACCTGCATAGCTGGTTTCATTTGCCGATCCCATGGCAAATTCATCGCAATTAAGCTTGCCAAGCATGACGCCGCCCTGCGCCCACATATTGGCGGTAACGGTGCTTTCGTAAACAGGGGTAAATCCATCAAGAATTTTTGAACAGGCTGTTGATGTCACACCCTTGGTGCAGAACATGTCCTTAACGCCAATCGGCAAACCTTCCAGAACACCGCCTTGGCCAGCAGCTATTCTTTTGTCGGCGTCACTTGCCATATCCAGCGCTTTATCAGCGGTCAGCAGTACATAATTGTTTAATCCGGCTGTATCCTCAGCCGCCTGTATATAGGCGCTGGTCAGTTCAACCGATGAAATATCTTTGGCGTCTAGGGCAGCACGCGCCTCAACAGCCGATAAAGCGAGCAAATCCTGCATTATTCAACAACCTTTGGTACAACAAAAAATCCGCTTGCAGACTCAGGCGCATTGGCCAGTACATCGTCAACATAGCCACCATCCGCAACCAAATCGTCACGCATGGGTAATGAATGCCCTGTAACACTTGCCAAAGGCTCTATATTATCTGTATTCACTTCATCAAGTTCGGCAATCCATGCGAGGATACCGTTCAATTCGTCGGCAATAGCCTCCTGACGCGTCTCATCTACATGAATGCGTGCAAGGCGGGCGATTTTAGCGACTGTGGTCTTGTCAACGGACATATCACTGTGCTTTTTGCTGTTAGTGGGTAAGTTCAACTAGCGAAATATCATTCACCATGCCGATCTGCAAGCTAAACGATGTAAAACTGTCAATTTCTGATGGCCAGCGCCTGCTTGGGCTTGATATTGGCAAAAAAACCATCGGTCTGGCCTTGTCAGACGCAGGGTTGAAAATAGCAACGCCAGTTAAAATTCTTTATCGCACCAAATTCACCCCCGACATGACCGAGCTATTCAAGTTGGTAGATGAACAAAATGTTGGCGGGCTGGTGCTTGGATGGCCACTGAATATGGACGGATCGACCGGACCTCGTTGTGACTCGACACGGGATTTTGCCCATGCGCTTATGCGTATTCGCGACATACCTGTATTTTTTCAGGATGAACGTCTGTCCACACAGGCGGTCGAATCCGCGATGCTGAGCGCGGATATGACACGCGCAATAAACGGGCTGTGCGTCGAGACGCCCTTGCCGCCGGCTGGATTTTGCAGTCAGCACTTGATGCCATTCATGATCGGGCGGTAACATCGGAATAGATTTTTATCATGTCTAAAGTGACCTGATTGAAATATCGCTAGACCAAAAGCACCGTTTTCGTTTATACACTAATTTTCATGAACAAGACGTCATCTACACGCACCGCCTCTGGCGATGCCTCGGCTCCTGTAAGCCTGCCAACAAAGCACCTTCTTGGTATTGAGGGTATGTCACCACTTCTAATCCGCGCCCTTCTCGACCGCGGTGACAGCTTTGCCAGCGATCCGCAAGCCAACATATCTACGGCGCTAAAAGGCAAGACGATTGTTAATCTGTTTTACGAAAACTCAACCCGAACGCGCGTATCTTTTGAATTGGCGGCAAAACGCCTTGGCGGATCGGTTCTGAATATCTCGGTGGCTGGGTCTTCGGTTAAAAAAGGCGAGACACTTCTTGATACGGCAACAACGTTAAATGCGATGCATCCCGATATTCTGGTTGTCAGACATAATTGCGCTGGTGCCGCCAAATTACTAAGCCAGCATGTAGATGCGGCTGTGATTAATGCTGGTGATGGACGACATGAACACCCCACGCAAGCTTTGCTTGACGCCCTGACCATCCGGCGGCGGATTGGCCATATTGAAGGCTTACGCATAGCTATATGCGGCGATATCGCAAACAGCCGTGTTGCACGATCAAATATTCACCTGCTTGCTACATTAGGTGCTGAAATCAGGCTCGTCTGTCCATCAACTTTGTTACCATCGGCAATAGACCAGATGGGGGTAGAGGTTTTTACCGATCTGGAGACTGGCATTAATGGTGCTGATATCGTCATGATGTTGCGCCTTCAAACCGAGCGCATGGCAGGCACCGAAACACCGTCACAGCGCGAATATTTCAATTTCTTCGGCCTTGACAAGGCTAAACTTGAACGGTCTGCACCCGATGCCCTTATCATGCACCCCGGGCCTATGAATCGCGGTGTCGAGATTGACTCGGCAACGGCTGATGATGTCGAAAAAAGCCTTATCCGCATGCAGGTTGAAATGGGTGTGGCTGCCCGCATGGCTTGTCTTGAAGCTCTTGCGCTTGGACTGGATAACGCATCATGACAAATATC
Source organism: Puniceispirillum sp. (SeqCode) (assembly GCA_049620845.1). GTDB lineage: Bacteria > Pseudomonadota > Alphaproteobacteria > Puniceispirillales > Puniceispirillaceae > Puniceispirillum. The sequence goes on along the minus strand of JBMZPN010000059.1, from coordinate 2,284 downwards.
CAATTCGTAAACGCACATATAATCGACCCATCCCAAAATATGGATGGCATTGGCAGTGTTTCTGTTGAAAACGGCGTCATCAGCGATTGCAGACTCGGGGATGCCCCCAAGCCGTCAAAAGATACAAAAATTGTCGATTGCGCGCAAAGCTATCTGGCGCCGGGGCTGGTTGACATGCGGGTTCAGTCTGGCGATCCGGGCGCCGAGCATTTGGAAGATCTAAACAGCCTTTTGCACGCGGCGGCGGCGGGTGGCGTTACAGCTTTTGCCTGTTTGCCTAACACCCAACCGATTATTGACGATGCCACCATGATTGACTCGTTATGTCTCAGGGCGTCGCGTCAGGGTGGATCGCGACTATATGTCTATGGCGCGGCAACAAAGGGGCTTGGCGGAGAAGAAATGGCCGAATTAGGCCTTATGGCAGAGTCTGGTGCTGTTGGTTTTAGTAATGGCCTTGCATCTATTCAGGATGCCTTGGTTATGCGCCGGTTATTATCCTATGCCAGCATGATTGACAAACCTGTCATTCAACATTGTGAAGATGCCTCTTTAACAGCAGATGGCGAAATGAATGAAGGCGAGACATCAACACGCCTTGGCCTGATTGGCAGTCCGGCGGCAGCCGAAGTTATCATCATTGATCGCGACCTGCATCTGGTGCGCCTGACTGGCGGGCGTTATCATGTTGCGCATATCAGCACACGCGCCGGTATTGATGCCGTTCGTAAGGCCAAAGCCGAAGGCTTGCCTGTTACCGCAGACACTGCACCACCCTACTTTATTCTGAACGAACTGGCTGTAAGCACGTATGATACAGCCATGAAACTATCCCCGCCTTTACGAAGTGAGGATGACAGGCTTGCCGTAATCGAAGGCCTTGCTGATGGCACAATCGATGCTGTTGCATCGGATCATGTGCCTGTAGATGGTGATGCCAAAATGCAGCCATTCGGGCCATCACAACCAGGAGCATCAGCTATTGATACGCTATTTGCTTTGACACTAAGCTTGGTTCACGCTGGCCATATTTCAATGTCGCGCGCAATTGAAACGCTAAGTCTTTCACCCGCCACCATCCTTGATGTGCCAGGTGGCAGTCTTGTTCACGGAAGCGTGGCTGACATTATTCTGTTCCGCCCAGATACGGCATGGATCGTAAAGGGCACAAATTTCACCTCGGCATCGCGGATCACACCATTTGAGGGGCAGCCAGTACAAGGGGTTGTTGACGCAACCTATGTCGATGGAAAAGAAATCTACAGACGCGGCTAAACAAATTTTACGGTATTCTTATGACAGAGTTTGATTATCTATGGGTTGCCACAATTGCCTATTTATTGGGCTCGGTACCGTTTGGCCTTGTTCTGACACGGTTATTTGGCGGTGGCGATATTCGTGACATCGGTAGTGGCAATATTGGTGCGACCAATGTATTGCGCACCGGCAAGCGTTTTGTAGCCGCCCTCACCCTCATTCTAGACGCTGGCAAAGGGGCTGTTGCCGTTCTGCTGGCCAACCATTTTATCGACACAAACGCGGCTGCACTTGCCGGCTTGATTGCCATCATAGGTCATTGCTTTCCAGTCTGGATTGGCTTTAAAGGTGGTAAAGGTGTCGCCACATACCTCGCGGTCATGAGTGCTTTGGACATCCGGCTCGGGCTGATATTTGCCGTGTTGTGGCTTGGCACTGCCTTTATCACCCGCTATTCATCACTTGCCGCGCTTGTCGCAACAATGGGCGCAACGATTGGTGCCTTTGTATTTGACGCCCAAAACAACGTGGCCAGCTTCAATGCAATCCCAATTTCAATGATCGTGATGACTGGCCTGATCTGGCTTCGCCATCATGCCAATATTGGCCGCCTTCTGTCTGGTCAGGAAACCAAGATCGGGCAAAAATAAGACGTGAAAAAAGAGCTAAATTATACTTTCTGGTTAACCTTTAGTTAATATAATTACGTTATAGCTAGAGGAATGGAACATTCCGAAAAGCTGGCGCGCATTCGGCTAATCCGGACGCAGAATGTCGGGCCCATGACATATAAATTGCTGATGCGTCGTTATAAAACGGCGAAAGAAGCCTTGCGAGCCGTACCAGAACTGGCCAAACGTGGCGGACGAAAGCTTGTTCCCGCCAGCCTTGATGTTGCCGAAGCCGAATTCGCCGCGAATGAAGCGGCTGGCGCAACATTACTGTTTCGCGACACAGAACAATACCCGCGTCAGCTTGATATATTCGATGATGCGCCAGCCTTGTTATCGGCTAAAGGTAATTTGCA
>JBMZPN010000058.1:0-9006 GCA_049620845.1 Puniceispirillum sp. (SeqCode) | reverse complement strand
CCAACGCGGGTGGTATAGGCCTTGGTAATGCCCAGAACAAAGCCGATGCTGGTCGGGCCAGTGCCGGCGCCAGTCGCCGCCTGCCCCGCCACGGTATTGCTGGAGGTCACGAACGGATAGGTGCCATGATCGATATCGAGCATGACGCCCTGCGCGCCTTCAAACAGCACTTTCTGGCCTTTATCACGCGCCTGTTCCAGTGCGCGCCAGCTTTGTCCGGCATAGGCCATGATCGCATCGCGCATTGCCAGCAGATCATCTTTCATCTGGTGGGCATCAACCAGATCATGCCCGCCCGCGGCCAGCCAGACATTATGATGCGCGGCCAGAGCGGTCAGCTTTTCCAGCAAGGCATCGATGCTGGCCAGATCGCCAAGACGCACCGCACGGCGGGCGACTTTATCTTCATAGGCAGGGCCGATACCGCGACCCGTAGTGCCGATCTTGGCATCGCCACGCATCGCTTCGCGCGCCGCATCAATCGCTTTATGCACCGGCAGGATCAGCGCCGCATTTTCCGATACGATCAGACTGTCAGGTGATATTTCGGCACCTTGCGAGCGCAACAGGTCAATCTCGGACAATAGATGCGCCGGATCGATCACCACACCATTGCCAATCACCGATAATTTGCCCGGCCGCACAATGCCCGATGGCAGTAATGATAATTTATATTCAACCCCGTCAATGACCAATGTATGTCCGGCATTATGCCCGCCCTGAAAGCGCACGACGACATCAGCGCGGCTGGACAGCCAGTCAACGATCTTGCCTTTACCTTCATCACCCCACTGGGCACCAATCACTGCAACATTCGACATCAGGACATCCTTAAGGCTGTGCGCGGTCTGACCCGCGTAAAATTCGATCATATTCGGGTGGCGAAATGCCCCGCAACGCTATGCCGGACTTTGCCAGCCCCCTACATAACATTGCCTTGGCAAGCAGAGCAAGAATGCAGGTGCTATTAGCTGCATTCCTGCTGGGAAAAATGCCTGTTGCTGGAACTGCCTATTGTTGAAACTGTAGGGCGTCGACGCGCACCACCTGTTTCAAAGCGCGCAAATCGCCAAGCATGCTGTCTGGCAATTCACCATCAATTTCAACCAGCGCAACCGCCTCGCCGCCGACATCACGGCGTCCCAGATGAAAGGTCGCAATATTGACGCCATATTTACCGCATAGAGTGCCAAGATCACCGATGAAACCGGGCTTGTCATAATTGCGCAGATATAAAAGATGCTCGGGAAAGTCCGACTCAACAGCGATATGTTGCACCTCGACAATGCGTGCCTTGTCACCGCCAACCAGCGTGCCGGCAATCGTACGTGTGCCAGAGGCATGATTGATCGTCACGCGCAGAAGGGTTTCATAATCGCACTGGCGGTCATGACGCACGGTTGAAACGGCGATTCCATTGGCGCTGGCCACCGCCGCGGCATTGACCATATTGACCGATTCCATGACCGGCCCCAGCAGACCTGCCAGCGTGCTGGCGACAATCGGCTCCGGATTAAGCACCGCCGCCTTGCCATCGAGTTCGATCGATACCGACTGCAGACCCTGACTTTCAACCTGCCCCAGAAAGCTGCCCAGCTGGCGGCCAAGTGCCATATATGGCTTCAGGATAGGTGCTTCTTCGGCACTGACCGACGCCATGTTAAGCGCGTTGGTGACTGCCCCCTTGACCAGAAAATCGGCCATCTGTTCGGCGACCTGCAAGGCGACCTTTTCCTGCGCTTCGGTGGTGCTGGCACCCAGATGCGGCGTTGCCACCACGTTATCCATGCCAAACAGGATATTGTCTGTTGCCGGTTCATTTTCAAATACATCGAGTGCCGCGCCCGCGACATGCCCAGTTCCCAGTGCCGCCGCCAAAGCCATTTCATCTACCAGACCACCGCGCGCGCAATTCACGATCCGCACGCCCTTTTTGGTCTTGTTCAGCGCATCGGCACTGATGATATTGCGGGTGCCATCGGTCAGCGGCGTATGCAAGGTGATGAAATCGGCCTGCGCCAGCAATTCGTCAAGTTCAACCTTTTCAATCCCCAGACGCGTTGCGTTTTCAGGTGTCAGATAGGGATCATAGCCCATCACCCGCATTTTCAGCCCCTGCGCCCGATCCGCCACAATCGCACCGATATTGCCACAGCCGATAATGCCCAGCCGCTTGCCGGTAATCTCGGTTCCCATGAAGCGGGATTTTTCCCATTTGCCAGCTTGTGTCGATTCATTCGCCGCCGGAATCTGGCGTGCCAGTGACAATATCATCGTGATCGCATGTTCGGCGGTGGTAACAGCATTGCCGAATGGCGTGTTCATAACCACAACGCCGCGTTTGGTGGCTTCGGGAATGTCGACATTATCAACCCCGATACCGGCACGGCCAACGACTTTCAAATGCGGGGCGGCATCCAGAATATCTTTCGTCACCTTGGTCGCCGAGCGGATCGCCAAGCCGTCATAATCGCCAATGATCGCCGCCAGCTCATCTGGCGACAGGCCAGGCTTTACATCAACATCAACGCCGCGTTCGGTGAAAATATCCGCCGCGCGGGGGCTTAGTTTATCGCTTATCAATACTTTTGGCATGATCTGCCCTTTCATTCATCTTTATCTATGTGCCAGCAAGCTGGCGTTCGTTCGGAAATGACCCTGTTGCAAATAGGGCAGCTATGCCGACGCCATATGGCGGGCGCGCACCGTTTCATAAGCCCAGTCCAGCCATGGCATCAAAGCTGCCAGATCATCAGTTTCAACCGTTGCCCCTGCCCAGATGCGCAAACCCGACGGCGCATCACGATAGGCACCGATATCAAGCGCGACATCTTCATCCGCCAGCACCGCCTGAATATCGGTGGTGATCGCTTTCTGCGTGGCGGCATCGGCATTCACAAACCAGTCATCGCTGATCGATAATGTTACGGATGTTGGCGATACTGTCGCCGGATCCTGTGCCAGAAAGGCATAATTCGGGGTGGTCTTGATCCAGCCATCAAGCACGGCAAAATTGGCATTAACACGCGCAATCAGCGCGTCAAGCCCGCCAAGTGACTCAGCCCAGCATAATGCGTCATGCACATCGTCAATGACCAGCATTGACGGCGTGTTGATTGTTGCCCCGTCAAATAAGGCCTTGTCGAATACGCCCTTTTTGGTCATCCGGAATAATTTCGGCATCGGCCAGGGCGGGCTATAGCTTTCCAGCCGTTCGACCGCCCGCGGTGACAGGATAATGACACCATGCGCGCCCTCGCCGCCAAGTACCTTTTGAAAGCTGAATGTGGTCACATCGAGCTTGTCCCACGGCAGATGCATGGCAAAACAGGCCGAGGTGGCATCGGCAATCGTCAGACCGGAACGATCCGCCGGAATCCAGTCGCCATGCGGCACCCGCACCCCCGATGTGGTGCCATTCCATGTAAAGACGACATCATTGTCAAAATTGACCAAATCCAGATCAGGCAAGGCGCCATAATCCGCCTCAATAGCGCGGGCATCCGGCACCTTTAGCTGGCTCAGCACATCGGCGACCCATGTTTTGCCAAAGGCTTCCCAAGCCAGCACATCAACGCCGCGCGCACCCAGTAATGACCACAGCGCCATCTCAACCGCGCCCGTATTCGAGCCCGGCACAATGGCGATATGATAATCCGAAGGCAACGCCAGAAGGCTGCGCATCTTGGCAAGTACCGATTGAATTTTGGCTTTGGGATGTTTGGCGCGGTGCGAACGACCTAGCACCGAAATATCAAGATTAGAAGCGGACCATCCAGGCCGTTTCTTGGTCGGACCGCTAGAAAAATGCGGAGACGCCGGCTTGACTGCCGGTTTAGCGGAAAGAGACATGGTGATCCTCAGTTCAAAATGTGGCCACCTGTTGGGAGGTGACGACCCGCTCAGAGGAATGACAGACTACCCGTAGCTTGTCAACATACCGGCCAAACGGCATGTGAAATATTTTTGCTTTTGCTAATATACTGAAAATATGTGGTTTATTTCGCCGCGGACTGGATGCGCAAAATTAGTTCCTGCATAACATTATCAAGAAGCGGCATTTCGTCAGCCTCGACCATCACGCGGATCAGGTTTTCGGTGCCTGATGCCCGCACCAGAACGCGCCCCTGACCATTCATGCTGGCCTCAATCTTGCCGATATCGGCCTGCAATGCATCATCATCCAGAATAGTACGGTCAATATCGTGGATATTTTCCAGTTTCTGCGGGCTGGGGGTAAAGGCGTTGAATAAGTCACTGGCCTTTTTGTCACTTTGCTTGAGCAAGGCCAGCATCTGCAAGGCGGCCAGCAAGCCATCACCCGATGTTGCATAATCGCTCAGCAGGATATGTCCGGATGGTTCGCCGCCCAGATTGATGCCGGTTTTGCGCATCATTTCCAGAATATAACGGTCACCAACCTTGGAGCGATGCAGATCAAGACCCCATTCGGCCAGCTTTAGCTCAAGCCCGCGGTTCGACATGACCGTACCCACGACACCGCCCCCCGCGAGCGTGCCGGATGTCTGCATCGCATAGGCCAGCGAGGCAAGCAGTTGGTCGCCATCAAGCAGGTTGCCTTTTTCATCCGCCATGATCAGCCGGTCGGCATCGCCATCAAGCGCAATGCCGACATCCGCCCCATGCGTGACAACCGCCGCCGCCATCATCTTGGGCGAAACCGCCCCGCACATTTCATTTATGTTCATGCCATCAGGCGTTACTGCCAGCGGTATCACATCAACACCCAGTTCGAATAGGGTGTCAGGTGCGGTTCGATAGGCCGCGCCATTGGCGCAATCGACAACGACCTTCATGCCATCCAGCCGCAAGTCTCGCGGAAACGCCGCTTTGGCAAATTCGACATAGCGACCAACAGAATCGAGCATCCGGCGCGCACGCCCAAGATTTTCCGGTTCGGCCAGCGCAATCGACCCCGCCGCCAGCTGTGAAATTTCAGCTTCAATCTTATCGTCCAGCTTATAGCCATCAGGGCCAAATAGCTTGATGCCATTATCAAAATGCGGGTTATGGCTGGCCGAAATCATGACGCCCAATTCAGCACGAAGCGAGTTGGTTAGATAGGCCACAGCCGGTGTCGGCACCGGCCCCAGCAACCGGCAATCCATACCGATCGAAGTAAAACCGGCAACCAGTGCTGATTCCAGCATATAACCTGACAGGCGCGTATCCTTGCCAATTACGACGGATGGGCGGCCAGCTTTGGAACCCGCTTGCCTAGCGCTATTGTTAGCAACAAACCAGCTACCAGCCGCCAGTGCCAGACGAACAACCGCTTCGGCGGTCATCGGCCCCGTATTGATCCGCGCGCGCACCCCGTCTGTACCAAATAAGCCTGCCATGATTGTTCCTTTTCTGTGCGGGGCATCGTCAAGATAGAATAAAGGAGCGCAAAGCGCTTTCACAAGTATCTTTCACCTAAATCAGGCAATAATCAGCTATCTGTTCATGCTACATCATATAAGGCCATCTGCACGGCGATTGCCTGTGCGGTTTCAGCCACATCATGCACACGGATCATCTGCGCGCCTTCATCGATACCCTTTAAGGCCAGCGCGATACTGCCTGCAAGACGGTCGTCAGCACCCTCTTCTCTGGATATTTTGGCAATCGTCGATTTACGGCTAGCGCCTAGTAAAAGCGGCACGCCAAGACCATGCAGCAAACCAAACCAATTCATCAATTCCAGATTATGCGTGACAGTCTTGCCAAAGCCGAAACCCGGATCAACGGCAATTTTGTCGCGTGGAATACCCGCATCGATAGCCGCCAAGATACGGCTTTCCAAAAACTCATATATTTCAACCGGTGCAAACCCGTAATGCGGGTCATTCTGCATCGATTCTGGCGTACCCTGCATATGCATGATAATCACTGGCGCACCACTATCGGACGCCGCCGCCAGCGCGCCATCGCCGCGTAATCCACCCACATCATTGATAATAGCGGCACCCGCTTTGGTTGCCCGCGTCATAACATTGGCATGGCGTGTATCGACCGAAACCAGCGCACCAGCCTTGGCAAGACCGGTGATAGGCGGCAGGATACGGGCTTGCTCCTGATTGCGGGTAATAGGTTCAGCTCCCGGGCGTGTTGACTCACCACCTATATCGATAATGCTGGCTCCTGCGGCCTGCATGGCAGCACCAGCGGCGATCGCCTTGGCTGGCGCATTATGCTGGCCACCATCGGAAAAACTGTCCGGTGTCACATTCAAAATGCCCATGATGTGCGGTGTGTGCATCGGCAGACCCGCAAAGTCAGCGCGTGATGCGGTCAGATTTTCAATAGCGGCAACAGCCCTGTTACGGTCATCGGCTTCAGCCAGCATCGCATCAACATGCATGCGACGCGCCGCATAGCTATTGTCATCGCTTCGTTGCACAACATCAACATGACTGAATTGCCGCCAGCCTCCTGCCAATGTTAACACACCGTCAAGAGGTGCGTTTTGCAAAAGGGGACGAATCCATGTTGGACATGCAAAAGGCGGCAATGTCAGTGCCGCCTTGTAGCTTATGGATGCAGTATCAGACACTGACTAGACCGGTTCGTTGCCTGGCTTTTTCGGACGACCCGATTTTGGCAGGCCTGTGCGTGAACGCGTTTTCGCGCGCGGGCTTTCAGGCACTTCATCAGCAGCTTCTTCACGAACAAGCGTGCCACCTTCAACGATGATTTTGATATCGTTGCCATCCAGCGTTTCATATTCAAGAAGCCCCTGTGCAAGGCGTTCCAATTCATCATTATGCTTTTTCAGAATCTTGGTAGCGTCACTATATGCTTCATCAACAATGCGACGGGTTTCTGCATCAATGACTGATGCTGTTGCATCCGACATATTCTTTTGCTGTGAAACCGACCGGCCAAGGAAAACTTCCTGTTCATCCGCACTATAGGCCAGAAAACCAAGCTTATCCGACATACCCCATTCGGTAACCATGCGCCGTGCCATATCGGTGGCCATGCGGATATCCGATGATGCACCCGTTGTGATCTTGTCTTCACCAAAGATCATGTCTTCGGCAATACGACCACCACAGGCAACGCGTAAATCAGCATAAATCTTGTCACGCGCCAGCGAAATGCGATCACCTTCGGGTAGTCGCATAACCATGCCAAGAGCACGTCCGCGCGGAATGATTGTTGCTTTGTGAATCGGATCGGATGCCGGACAATGCAAGGCCACAACAGCGTGACCAGCTTCGTGATAAGCGGTTAGACGCTTTTCCTCTTCGGTCATCACCATTGAGCGACGCTCAGAACCTAGCATAACCTTATCTTTGGCTTCTTCAAATTCGCTCATAGACACGGTACGGCGGCCTTTCCGCGCCGCAAGCAAAGCTGCTTCATTGACCAGATTTGCAAGATCGGCACCTGAAAAACCGGGGGTACCACGCGCAATGACACGTGGGTCAACACCCTCGGCAAGCGGTGTTTTGCGCATATGAACTTTCAGGATCTTTTCACGACCCATAACATCCGGATTTGGCACCACAACCTGACGATCAAAACGACCCGGACGCAACAAAGCGGGGTCAAGCACATCCGGACGGTTGGTTGCGGCGATCAGGATCACACCTTCATTCGCTTCAAAACCATCCATCTCAACCAGCATCTGGTTCAAGGTCTGTTCGCGTTCGTCATTACCACCACCAAGGCCGGCACCACGATGGCGACCAACAGCATCGATTTCGTCGATGAAAATGATACATGGGGCGTTCTTTTTACCTTGCTCGAACATATCCCGGACGCGGCTGGCACCAACACCCACAAACATTTCGACAAAATCAGAACCCGAAATTGTGAAGAAAGGCACATTCGCTTCGCCAGCGATAGCTTTTGCCAGCAATGTCTTACCTGTTCCCGGAGGGCCAACCAGCAAGACACCTTTTGGAATCTTACCGCCAAGGCGCTGGAATTTGCCCGGGTCTTTCAGAAACTCGACAACTTCTTCAAGCTCGGTCTTGGCTTCATCAATACCAGCTACATCTTCAAAAGTGATGCGGCCCTGATGTTCAGTCAGCAATTTAGCACGAGATTTGCCAAAGCCCATCGCGCCGCGTGAGCCACCTTGCATCTGGCGCATGAAGAAAATCCAGACACCTATGAATAACAGCATCGGGAACCATGATAGAAGAATTGAGAACAGCCCCGGCATGTTACTTTCTTCAGGGCTGGCAATGATGCGCACGTCATTTGCGTCAAGCACGGTAACAACATCGGTGCCTTCGGGCATGACGCTGGACACAATGCGGCCTGATTTAGATTTACCTGTCAGGTTGCGTCCATCGATAACGACTTCCACAATCTGCTGGCTCTCAACCTCAGCGACAAAATCTGAATAGGCGACCTGATTGGTTTGCGTTGTCGATGAAGGCTGTTGGAAAATATTAAAAAGCCCAAAAAGTGCCGCTCCAAAAATGAGCCAGATGATAATATTTCGTCCCATATTATTCACGGTTTACAAATCCTTCATCGTTTTGACAGTATGATCTACCATCATATTTATACAGGTCGCGGTGCTTGTTCCGGTGCTAATGGCAAGAACCGCGCATTTACAAGCGCATCAAATGCATCATCGTTATAATTACTAGTCCTTATTTGGGGATAAAACACCTCTCCGTCAAGGCTTTGAATAACAGGAATCGACTGGCGCACAATATGCTGAAATCTATCCCATTCTGATGGCAGTGATGCCTTGGACGGTGTTTGCGCCAATTTTGTATGTCCAAAGGCCTTAACATAGCCTGCAATCTTGCTTGTAACATGCCAGCAACCGCCAAAAATCATGTCTTCGTTAGCTTGAATGGGGTACTCATGTAATACTCTGCCCAATTCTCTTACAACCAGATAATCTGCTTCACCAGAGGGTGTGACAATACAGCCTGACAACGTGCTGCTTAACCCGCGTTGCATCCGATCATAAAGCCTGCATAGTGCGTCATAGCCGGGCGCATAGCTCTGTCCCCCCACGCTTTGAAG
>JBMZPN010000057.1:0-9107 GCA_049620845.1 Puniceispirillum sp. (SeqCode) | reverse complement strand
TCAAGCCCGGTGACCATGTGATCCCACTGTATACCGCGGAATGTCGCGAGTGCGATTTCTGCCTCAACCCTAAGACCAATCTCTGCCAGGCGGTGCGAGCCACTCAGGGTCAGGGCGTTATGCCCGATGGCACCAGCAGATTCTCTCTGGATGGCAAACCCATCCTCCATTATATGGGCTGCTCTACATTCTCTAATTACACCGTGCTGCCAGAAATCTCCCTGGCCAAAGTTCGTGAAGACGCTCCCTTCGACAAGATCTGCTATATCGGCTGCGGCGTGACCACAGGTATTGGCGCGGTTATCAATACGGCAAAGGCCGAACCCGGATGTAATGCGGTGGTGTTTGGTCTTGGCGGTATCGGCCTGAATGTGATTCAGGGTCTGCGGATGATCGGTGCCAACATGATTGTCGGCGTCGACATGAATAACGGCAAAAAGGAATGGGGCGAAAAATTCGGCATGACGCATTTTGTCAATCCAAGCGAGGTTGACGGTGATCTGGTCGGGCATCTGGTCGAACTGACCAATGGCGGTGCCGACTATTCTTTTGAATGTATCGGTAATACGACGGTGATGCGTCAGGCACTGGAATGTGCGCATAAGGGCTGGGGCGAGAGCATCATTATTGGTGTGGCTGGTGCCGGACAGGAAATTTCAACGCGGCCATTCCAGCTTGTGACAGGCAGAAGCTGGCGCGGCACGGCTTTTGGCGGCGCGCGTGGACGCACCGATGTGCCAAAGATTGTCGATTGGTATATGCAGGGCAAAATCGATATTGATCCGCTGATTACGCATACATTGCCACTAGAAGATATCAATAAGGGCTTTGATATGATGCATGCTGGCGAGTCTATCCGTTCGGTGGTGATCTATTAATGGAGACGATCAGTACAGCTTTATGCTTTGGCGGCACCCAAGGTGTTTACCGGCATGCTTCGGCGGTGACCGGATGCGATATGACTTTTGCCGTATTTATGCCGCCGCATGATAAGCCGGTGCCCGTGCTATGGTATCTGTCCGGACTGACCTGTACACATGCCAATGTCATGGATAAGGGCGAATATCGCCGCGTTGCCGCCGAGCTTGGCGTGGCGATTGTCTGCCCGGATACCAGCCCGCGTGGTGATGATATTCCGGATGAGCCAGATAACTGGCAGTTTGGAAGTGGTGCCGGTTTTTATGTCGATGCAACGCAGGCACCCTATGCCGATAATTATAATATGTACAGCTATGTCACGGCAGAACTGCCCGCGCTGATCGCGGCAGAATTCGACGTTGATATGAGCCGGCAAGGTATTTTTGGCCATTCAATGGGCGGGCATGGTGCGTTGACCATCGCGCTCAAACATCCCGATCGTTATAAAAGTGCGTCGGCCTTTGCCCCGATTGCCCAGCCGTCAACGGCTGACTGGTCATCCGGATCGCTGGCCAAATATCTTGGTGATGACGCATCAGGCTGGCGCCAATATGATACGGTTGCCTTGCTGGAAGACGGACATAGATTTGATGATTTCCTCGTCGATCAGGGAACAGCCGACAGTTTTCTTGATAGTGGATTGCGGCCTTGGTTGCTGGAAGAGGCTTGCAAGAATGCCGGACAGAAGCTGACCTTGCGCATGCAAGAGGGATATGATCATTCCTATCTGTTTATTTCCAGCTTCATGGAAGATCATCTGCGCTGGCACATGGAACGTCTTTAAGGGGTCGTTTTAGGAGGATCGTCTTTAGAGGGATAGCCAGGTAGGAGGCCGTATGAAGAATCAGCCATTGGGCGGTAATGACATGCCGCGTTTTGCAGGCCCCGGTACGATGATGCGCTTGCCTTCGGCTGATAATGCGGCGGGGCTTGATGCCTGTTTTATCGGTGTGCCAATGGATATCGGTGCCTCAAACCGCCCCGGCACACGATTTGGTCCAAAGCAGATACGCGCCGAGTCGGTTATGCTTCGCCCCTATAATATGTGGACAAAGGCAGCGCCCTTCGACTCAATTCAGGTTGCTGACATTGGTGATGTGCCGATTAATACATTTGACCTGAAAGATTCGGTTAAACGCATCACGCGTTTTTATGATGATGTGCTGACGCATGATGTGATCCCGCTGTCACTTGGCGGTGATCACACGATGACTTTGCCAATTTTGCGCGCGATGGCGAAAAAGCATGGTTCTGTCGGTTTGATTCATGTCGATGCCCATGCCGATATTAATGAGCATATGTTTGGTGAAGAGATTGCGCATGGCACACCATTTAGACGCGCATGGGAAGAAAAGCTGATTGACCCCGAACGAACCTATCAGATCGGATTGCGAGGGACAGGCTATACAGCCGAAGATTTTGACTGGGCGCGTGATAAGGGTTTTTCCGTGACCCAAGCCGAAGAATTATGGCACCGGTCAGCCGCGCCGTTGATTGCCAAAATCAGAGATGAACTGGGCGATGCCCCCATATATCTGAGCTTTGACATTGATGCGCTTGATCCGGCGTTTGCACCGGGTACCGGTACGCAGGAGATTGGCGGCCTGACGACAATTCAGGCACTCGAAATCATTCGCGGCTGTCGGGGCTTGAATATTGTAGGTTGCGACCTTGTTGAAGTGTCGCCGCCTTATGATCCGCAAGGCTCTACGGCGCTGGTTGCGGCAAATCTGTTATTTGAAATGTTATGCGTTCTGCCGGGAGTCGCATATCGAAGCTAGCATGTCCTGAGACGGGGATTAAATAATGGCACCAGCATTTAGCAAAGCCGAATATGGCAATCGCCTTGACCGTGTGCGTAATGCCATGCAAGCACGTGATATCGAGGTTCTGGTCATTGGTGATCCGTCAAATATGAACTGGTTGACCGGTTTTGACGCATGGTCATTTTACACACCGCAATTGATGTTAGTTGATCTGGTGAATGAGCCATTTCTGATGACCCGCCTGATGGACGCAAAGACAGCCAGTTTTACGACCTATCTGCCGGAGTCACAGGTTATCGGATATCCCGAGCATCTGGTGCAGCAGCCGGATATGCATCCATCGGATTATATTGCGGACTGGATGCGTGACGCTGGTCATGCTACGGCGAGGATCGGCTATGAAAGCGACAGTTACTATTTCTCGCCGCGCTCTTTGCATGCCTTGCAAGCGGGCTTGCCCGATGCAAAATGGGTTGACGCTGATTTACTGGTCAACTGGGTGCGTGCCATTAAAAGTGATGCTGAACTGACGATGATGTATCAGGCGGCACAGATTGCCGATTTATCGATGCAGGTGGCATGGGATGGTGCCAAGGTTGGAGTCAGGCAATGTGATCTGATGGCTGATATTGTCGCCGCACAGATCAAAGGCACTGCCGAATTTGGCGGTGATATGCCCGCCTTGCATCCGCTTATTCTGGCGGGTGAAGCGGCAACAGCGGCGCATCCGATGTGGACTGATGCGAAGCTTGAGGCAGGACAGACAATTGCCTTTGAACTTGGGGCATGTCGTAAGCGCTATAATGTCGGGCTGGCGCGAACGGTGCATCTGGGGAGGGATATGCCAGCCGCCCTGATTGATACGGCCAAGGCGGTTGAAGAAGGCATGGATGCAGTTATGTCATCCTTGCGTGCTGATGTGGTGGCGGGGGATGTGCATGCCGCCTGGCAAGGCGTTCTTGATCGCTATGGGCTGGAAAAGAAAAGCCGCATTGGCTATTCGATTGGCGTTGCCTATGCGCCTGACTGGGGCGAGCATACGATCAGCTTCCGGCCAGCCGAGCCCACGATCGTGCCGCAAAATGCCGTTGTGCATATTATCCTTGGCATGTGGATGGCTGGCTGGGGCATGGAGCTAAGCGAAACATTGCATGTGCGGGAAAAGGACTGTGTAAGGCTGAGCGCATTTCCACAACATGTGCATGTGGTTAGCTGATGAGCACGACCATCGAACAGGCTGAAAAACTGCTGGCCGATCTGGTCAGCTTTCCGACCGTAACAGGTTTGCCAAATGGTGACATGATCGCCTATATCAAGGCCTATCTGGAAGGTCTGGGCATAGCGGTGATGCTAGATGCACATGAAGATGGCGAGCGGTTCAATTTGTTTGCGACGATTGGTTCAGGACAATCTGACGGGATCATTCTGTCGGGGCATACGGATGTCGTGCCGGCAACCGGAGATGGGTGGAGCCGCGATCCCTTTGTTTTGCATAAGCAGGATGACCGCCTATATGGACGCGGTGCGGTTGATATGAAAGGTTTTCTGGCGATCGCGCTGGCGATGGCACCAGCGTTCAAGGCGGCAGAAGACAAGCTGACGATGCCGCTTCATTATGCATTCACCTTTGATGAGGAAGTGGGCAGTTTTGGTGCTGCGCAAATGCCCGAGTTTCTGCGCCGCGAGGGCATAAAGCCAGCGATGGCGATTATTGGCGAGCCGACAGGAATGCGCCCTTTCATAGGGCATAAGGGCGGGCTGGAGCTGGTTGCCGAAATACGTGGATCGGCAGGTCATGCCTCGGATCCGCGTGGCAAGGTCAATGCGATTTATTATGCCGCGCAGTTGATTGGCCATATCGAACAGATAGCAAACCGACTTGCCGATGCGCCAGTCACCGCGTCGCCATTTGATCCACCCTATACAACCTTGTCGGTGGGGCATATTGAAGGTGGTGAAGCCCGCAATATTATACCTGATTATTGCCGATTTCTGTGGGAAATCAGGCCGTTGCCTAGTGATAATGCTTATGAAATTCTGGCAGATATAAAGGCCTATATCGCTGATGTACTTGAACCAGAGATGCAAAGGGTTTCCGCAGATGCAGGGATCAGCATTACCGAGATATCATGGTGCCCGGGGATGGATGCCCGCGCTGGATCGTCGGCGGCATCACTGATTGCACGGCTATGGACAAATGAAGCGCCGTCAGTTGTGTCCTTTGGTACCGATGGTGGGCATTATCAGCTGGCCGGTATGGAAACGGTTGTATTTGGCCCAGGTGGGATGAGTGAAATGCATCAGCCGGACGAATTTATCGAGGTTGATGCAATGCGGCAGGGTCTGGCCTTTCTGGAAAATCTGCTTGGCTATGCACAGGAACCACATGCGCCGTCGCAAACGTCTCGATCCGGTGACGGCACTTGAATATCCGTGATTTTCTGATCGCGCTTCTGGTGCCGCTGACATGGGGGTTTGGTTTCGCCCTGGCCAAAAGCGGTTTGCACCATTTCCCGCCACTATTGCTGATGGGTATGCGTTTTGGCATTGCTGCCCTAATCCTTGTCTGGTTTGTGCCGATACCGCGTGGTCATCTGGCCACCCTGTTTTTCATCGCCTTTGTTTCGGCGACAATGCAATATGGCCTGACCTTTTCCGGTCTGGCACGGATGGATGCGACACCGGCAATTTTGCTGGTGCAAAGTGAAGTGATTTTCGGCGTTGTCATCGGCGCTCTATTGCTAGGTGAAAAGCCTGATTTACGGCAGATATTTGGAATTATAATTGCGCTTATTGGAATCATGATTCTGATTGGTGGGCCGGCTCTGAGTAACAAAGTTTTTGGCATAATTCTGGTTTTGTCAGGCTGTCTAATCTGGGCGTTCGGGCAAGTGCTGATCCGTAAATACACCAGTGGTCTGTCGGGTTTCCAGCTAACAGCATGGGTCGGGGTGATGGCCAGCCCGCAAATGTTTCTGGCGTCATATTTTATCGAGGGTAATCCGGTGCCGTTTCTTCTGGCGGCACCCCTATCGGCATGGGGGACAGTGGTCTATCTGGGGATTGTCATGACGGTGGTTGGTTATTCGGCATGGTATTATGTGCTGGGGCGTTATCCGATGCCTGTTGTGATGCCGTTGCAGATGCTGTTACCCGTATCGACAATTCTGGGAGCTGTTACGTTTCTGGGTGAACGCCTCGAACCCATCGTATTTGCAGGTGGCATCGTGGTTATTATTGGCGTTGGTGTGGTTATTATCGAGCCTTCAATTCTGCGTAGCTGGCGGCAAAACAGGTGAAAAAAGACAGGTCAGAATATAGCTGATTAAATTAAGCGGTGCTGGAAGCTTGTATTTTTTCCTTTCTGCTCGTAAGTTTCGGCATCGAGTTCATTATTGCCGTTAGCCAGTTCGGGACATCTACATATGTCAAAAGATATTATCATAGCTCCATCAATTCTGGCGTCTGACTTCAGCCGTCTTGGCGAAGAGATCAAGGCGGTTGATCAAGCAGGTGCCGACTGGATCCATCTTGATGTCATGGATGGGCATTTTGTACCAAATCTGACCTTTGGGCCACCCATCATAAAGGCGCTTCGCGGAGTTAGCGACAAGGTTTTTGATGCGCATCTCATGGTGTCGAATCCGGATGCGCTGCTGGCTGATTATGCTGGCGCTGGTGCCAATTATATCACTGTTCATGCCGAAGCCTGTGACCATCTTGACCGGACATTGTCGCATATTCGCGAGCTTGGCTGTAAAGCAGGGGTGGCGTTAAATCCGCATACGCCTGCTAGCGTCATCCAGCATGTCATCGACCGGCTTGATTTGATATTGGTTATGACTGTTAATCCGGGTTTTGGCGGACAGGCTTTTATTCCGGCCATGGTGGACAAAATAGCAACAATACAAAATATGATTGACGGACGTGATATTATCATTGAAGTTGATGGTGGAATTACGGCTGATACAGCCAACGCCGTTGTGCAGGCTGGCGCGCGGGCGCTTGTTGCAGGTTCGGCGATTTTCAAGGGGGATAACCAAGCATCTTATAGCGGCAATATTGCGCGCATAAGAGATGCGGTGCGGTAGCGAAGCCGTGCTTTAAATGAGGTATCCAACTAATGGGACTTTTAGTCGATGGGCATTGGTCATCCGCATGGTATGACACATCAAAGTCTAATGGAAAATTTGTCCGCGAGATAGCGCGTTTCAGAAACTGGATAACTGTCGATGGGGCGCCTGGCCCGACAGGCGCGGGTGGTTTTACGCCTGAGTCAGGGCGTTATCACCTTTATGTATCCTATGCCTGCCCATGGGCGCACCGGACATTGATTTTCCGGCATCTGAAAGGGCTTGATGAACATATTACGGTTTCGGTCGTGCATCCGCTGATGCTTGAGCATGGCTGGACATTTGAACTGGACGAATTCGGGGCGTCGGGTGACCATCTGCTTGGCAAGTCGTATCTGCATCAGGTTTATACGGAAAGCACGCCTGCTGCGACAGGCCGCGTTACCGTACCTGTTTTATGGGACAAGCATCGCGGCTGTATTGTATCGAATGAGTCTTCCGAGATCATCCGGATGTTCAATACCGCTTTTGATGGATTGACCGGAAATGAACGTGATTATTTACCCGAAGACATGCGCACCGAAATCGAAGCGGTCAATGCCGATATTTATGACAATATCAATAATGGTGTCTATTTGGCAGGCTTTGCGACAACGACCAAGGCATATGAGGAAGCGGTGACAAATCTGTTTGCCGCGCTTGACCGGATGGAAGCGCGCCTGCAGACAAACCGCTATCTGCTGGGGTCAAGATTAACCGAAGCAGACTGGCGGTTATTTGTCACTTTGATCCGCTTTGATGCGGTTTATGTCGGGCATTTCAAATGCAATATCCGGCGGATTGCCGATTATCCGGCATTGCATGGATTTACCTGTGACCTGTATCAGATACCAGGCATTGCCGATACGGTGGTTATGTCGCACATCAAACAGCATTATTATGCCAGTCATCCGACGGTTAATCCGACTGGCATTGTGCCGATTGGACCCGTGCTCGATTTTACCGTACCGCATGGGCGCGAGGCACTGACAAGCTAAGCGAGCTTTCCCGATCTGCGGGGGGATGCGCCCAGATGCGCCTCGCCGCGTTTCTTTGCCAGTTTGATCTGTTTCTGGCGTTCAGCAAAGCGGGCGGTGCGCTCTGGGTTTTGCTTATGCTGACAATGATGACAACTAATGCCTTCGACATATTCGGGACGTTGCATGTCATCTTGCGAGAGCGGCATCCGGCATCCGTGGCACATGCCATAGCTGCCCGGATTAAGATCATGGTCAACAGCTACCCGGCCATCAAAAACGAAACATTCACCCTGCCATTTGCTGTCACTTTCGGGAATATCTTCAAGATATTTCAAGATGCCGCCTTTTAGATGATAGACCTCGTCAAAACCGTAATCCTGCATGAGCGCACTGGCTTTTTCGCAGCGGATACCGCCTGTGCAATACATGGCGATCTTTTTCGGTTTTGCGCTGTCCTGCTGTTCGGCCAAATTTGCCGCCCATTCGGGAAAGTCGCGAAAATTTGTGGTCATCGGATCAACGGCATTATCAAACATGCCTATCGCCGTTTCATAGACATTGCGCGTATCGACAAGCAGCACATCGGGATCGCTGATCAGGGCGTTCCAGTCCTTTGGCTCGACATAGGTGCCTGTGCGTTCCGCCGGACTTACTTCTGGCCGACCCATTGTCACGATTTCGCGTTTCAGCCGGACTTTCATCCGCAAAAAGGGCTGTGTAGGGCTATGCGAAAATTTCAATGATATGCCGTCAAAACGGTTATCAGCTTCGAGCCAGTCCAGAATACCTGTCATCCCATCAATAGGCGCGGCGATTGTGCCATTGATGCCTTCATCGGCAAGCAGGATTGTGCCAAGTGCTTTATGTTTGTTGCACAGGCTCATGATTGTCTGCTGAAGTGCAGTAATGTCTGCCAGCGTCACGAATTTATACATGGCCGCGATAACATAACCGCGCCCATCTGCCTCGGCACGCACGAGCATTTCATTCATATTCTGCTTCACAATTGACATGCCAATCCTAACATCATCAAATATCATGTCCTGTTTTCAGCAACCTAGCATCTGCCATGCCTAAATCCAAGATGTTGCACTGAGACAAGTCAGAAGATATTCTAGGCAGATGAAAATTCACGCATGCCCGCCAGCATGTGCGTAATCAAAACAGCCAAAACCATTACATTGAAACAGGAAAAGCCATGTCAGCATTACACGCCCTTATCGTTGTTGATCCGCAAGTTGATTTTTGCCCGGGCGGCGCGTTAGCGGTTGCTGAGGGTGACAGTATCATGCCGCATATAAATGCGATGATGCCATCTTTTGACAAAGTTT
>JBMZPN010000056.1:0-9123 GCA_049620845.1 Puniceispirillum sp. (SeqCode) | reverse complement strand
AGGCGCTGGCGCTGATGGGGGTACAACCGGTCTGGGATAATAATTCGCGCCGTGTAACAGGGTTTGACATTATGCCACTGGCTGTGCTGGGACGACCCCGCATTGACATTTCATTACGTTGTTCGGGATTTTTCCGTGATGCCTTTCCCGCACAGATGAGCCTAATTGACCGCGCTGTTCAGGCAGTTGCAGCACTTGATGAACCCGATGACCAGAACCCGCTTGCCGCCGCCGCGCGTGCCGAAGCCTTGCAATTAACGACAAATGGTGTATCGCAAAAGGATGCTATGCGCCAAAGCACCATGCGCATTTTCAGCGCAAAGCCTGGTGCTTATGGTGCCGGCCTACAAACGCTGATTGATGAAGGTATCTGGGATCAGCGCGCTGATTTCGCCGAGGCATTTCTTACATGGTCATCTTATGCCTATGGTGAACAATTATCAGGCGTTGATGCCCGCGATGCATTAGAGGCGCGATTGGCGTCATCAGATGCGGTTCTCCATAATCAGGATAACCGTGAGCATGATATTCTGGATAGTGACGATTATTATCAGTTCGCTGGTGGTTTATCTGCCGCTGTGGCGCATCTGTCAGGGCGGGATGTACCCATATATCATAATGACCATTCCTTACCTGAGCGCCCTGTTATCCGCAGTCTTGCCGAAGAAATCAGTCGGGTTGTGCGTGGCCGTGCCAGTAATCCGAAATGGATCGCTGGTGCCATGCGGCATGGCTATAAAGGGGCGTTTGAGATGCTGGCTACGGTTGATTATCTGTTTGCCTTTGCCGCGACCACGCGGATGGTTGATGAACATCATTTCACGGCGCTATATGAAGCCTATATAGAAGATGATGATGTCCGTAATTTTCTGGAAACGGCCAATGACGCGGCCTATGCCGATATGCTGGCTCGATTTGAAGAGGCAATCGCCCGCGGCCTATGGACACCAAGACGCAATAGCGTGCAAGCTGAGCTAGAAAGACGAGGGGGACGATAGATGACCGACGATCAGGCACCAAATGATATTGATCGCCATAACAGCAAGATGGCGAAGAAAAAACAGGCACGTGACAAAATCATGGCCACAAAGACGCAGGAAAAAGGATTAGTCATTGTCAATACAGGCAAAGGCAAAGGCAAATCATCTGCCGCCTTTGGCATGATTTTCCGATGTATCGCGCACCAGATGCCGTGTGCTGTTGTTCAATTTATCAAAGGCGGTATGGATACAGGCGAACGCAATCTGATTACGGCTCATTTTGGTGATTTGTGCCAGTTTTATACTATGGGCGAGGGCTTTACCTGGGAAACGCAGGATAAAGAGCGTGATATTGCCGCCGCTATGGCCGCTTGGGAAAAAGCCAAGGCTTTGATTCTGGATGAAGCTAATAAGATGGTGTTGCTGGATGAAATCAACATTGCATTGCGCTATGGCTATATTCCGCTTGATGAGGTTATTAGCTTCCTTCAAACACAAAAACCCGAAATGACACATGTGGTGCTGACCGGACGTAACGCGGTTGACGATCTTATCGAAATTGCTGATCTTGTTACCGATATGTCACTTGTAAAACATCCATTCCGCTCGGGCATAAAGGCGCAGATTGGCGTCGAGTTTTAATGGTCGATCGAGTGGCGCATGCATCATCACGGACTGCAACGCCGTGTATTATGATTCAGGGCGCTGGCTCGAATGTTGGCAAATCGGTGCTGGTTGCTGGTTTGTGTCGCTATTTTGCAAATCAGGGGCTGAAGGTTCGCCCGTTCAAACCGCAGAATATGTCGAATAATGCAGCCGCCACTGGCGATGGCGGCGAGATAGGGCGTGCGCAAGCTTTGCAGGCGCTGGCCTGTCGTGTTGCCCCTTCGTTTGATATGAATCCAGTATTGTTGAAACCTGAAACCGATACAGGGGCACAAATCATCGTTCAGGGAAAACGCTTTGGCAGTATGCGCGCCAGGGAATATGGAACACATAAGGCGACATTATTGCCACGCGTGATGGATAGTTTTGATCGACTGGCCTCAACGGCAGATATGGTGATTGTCGAAGGCGCAGGCAGTCCGGCAGAAGTTAATTTACGAGCTGGTGATATTGCTAATATGGGCTTTGCACAGGCTGCAAAAATACCGGTTATCCTTGTCGGTGATATTGATCGCGGCGGCGTGATTGCCAGTCTTGTTGGTACCGATATGGTTCTTGATGATGGTGATTCAAAATTAATAAAAGGGTTTTTAATCAATAAGTTTAGAGGCGATACTAATCTATTTAATGATGGTATGAAAATCATCGAAAGCCATACCAAGTGGGCTGGTGTTGGTATCCTGCCTTGGTTTGCCGATGCGCGGTTGTTACCGGCTGAGGATATTCTTGATATCGGGTCATCGCAATCGACCGGAACATCCAATAAAACCCTGAAAGTTGTTGTCCCGCTTCTGCGCCGGATTGCCAATTTTGACGATCTTGACCCTTTATCGGCTGAACCCGCTATTGATCTTACGCTGGTTGAGGCAGGAGATGTCATACCGGCTGACACTGATATCGTTCTTATCCCCGGTTCAAAGGCCACTATCTCTGATCTTGCTTTCATGCGTCAACAAGGCTGGGATGCAGATATCATCGGCCATGTAAGGCGTGGCGGTCATGTGCTGGGCTTATGTGGTGGGTACCAGATGCTTGGTAACTGGGTACATGATCCGCATGGCATCGAAGGCAAGGCAGGATCGGCCGAGGGGCTGGGCTTGCTGGATGTCGAGACCTTTCTGTCAGTTGATAAAACCGTCCGGCAGGTTTCTGCCATGACAGCCGATGGCGCGGTTCCGGTATCGGGTTATGAGATACATGTCGGTAAAACCAACGGTAAGGACAGGGATCGCCCCCTGCTGATGATTGATGGACGTCCTGAGGGGGCGATGTCGCCAAACGCGCTGGTTGCTGGCAGTTACGTGCATGGCATTTTCAGTAGCAATGATTTCCGCAGTAACTTTATGCGACAGTTTGGTGGGGTTGAAAGCCAGATCAATTATGATGATCTAGTTGATAAAACGCTGGATCAACTTGCAGATCATATCGCGGCACATCTTGATATGGCCAAAATAGCAAAAATCGCGGGGCTTCCTGCAAAACCCTAAGTAGCTATGTATCGCAATATCAATGTCAAAGTGATCATCAGCAGAAACAGAAATTGTGTCATGGTCAGTATATGTAGTGATCTATCTATATCGACTGTTTCGACCAATCGCCCGCCAGCATTCATTCGTGGCGCGTCAACCAGACGGTTTCCATAATATCGTGATCCAGCCAGCCAGATACCAAGCGCATGTGCCATGGCGGCTTCGGGCCATCCTGCATTTGGCGAGCTGTGCGTGCGGGCATCTGGGGCAATTAGATACAGGGCGGAAAAACGCAGTTTTGCGGTGATTAATCCGGTGATGGCAATCAGTAGAGCGGTTAATCGTGCTGGCACATAGTTCAACACATCATCACATTTTGCCGCGCCATAACCAAAGGCAAGATAACGTGCATTCTTATAGCCGATCATGCTGTCAGCGGTATTGGTCATTTTATAGACAAGAATGCCCGGCAGCCCAAAAGCAAGATACCACAGGGCAGGGGCAAAAACGCCATCCGACAGATTTTCGGCACCTGTTTCGATGGCGGCACGCGCAATTTCATGTTCATCCAGTTTGTCAGTACGCCGCCCGACAATCATGCCAACAGCATCGCGCGCCGATGCCATATCGCGGCGCAAAGCAACGGCAACCGCCTTGATGTGATCATGCAATGATTTACCGGCAAGCAGAATAGTCACGATGACAATATCGGCAATCAGCCCGCCAAAAGATGCCGCATATCCGGTAATAGCGGCAATGACCACCAGCAGCAATATAGCCAGCAGACCATTTAAACGCCGTCTTTTACCTGACCAGTTGTTTTGCTTTTGATTCAGTCGTTGTTCCAGAAAACTGATCAATTTCCCGAAAATGACCACCGGATGCGGAAGATGCCGCCACAAAAGGGCAGGCTCGCCAACCATTCTGTCAATTAACATGGCGGCAATCAGGACAAGCGCACGCAGTTCAATGTCGGAAAATGAGGCCATCAGGATGATAAGTTCCACAAAAGATATATGGTTTTGTTGTGATATTAAGCGATATAGGTCACATGGCTCAACGCGCTTGTTGCAATTCACCCATTAAATGGCGTTTATGGATAATTGTAATTACCGCGACTTCCTAGTATGCATACTTATCTACGGTGGACTTGTTAACAAGATGAAAGCGATCTCGGTGCGGTGGACCTAAACTAGGCATCCAATTCCGAGCCCCGAGCCAAGGTCTATGAAGCAGCAAATGGCTGTATTCCTGGTTTGCGTTTTGCTTCCATTCAATTCATGTCTGCCCAGATCCATGATTTGACTATTTTGATGTGAGGCATCCATGCATAGCAACAATTCTCGACTTTCCGTTCTTGGCTACAGCGTGATGCTGAGTTTGGTCAGCGTTCCGGCTTTTGCCCATCTTGGGCATTTAGGCGAGTTTGCTGGTCATAGCCATGTTGCTGGCGCAGTGCTTGGCGGGTTGGCGATTGGTCTGACAGGTATTCTGGCCGCACAAAGCAGGCGCGCCAAAGATCGAGATATGAAAACAGCTGATGAAAACACCTCTGATGATCAGGGTGAACAGCCCGAGATAGCCGATGGGAACGAACAAAATGCATGAAGCAAGCGAAAATCAGACCCCACCGAAATATGGCGTCATGATATGCGGTCATGGTTCACGGTCAAAATCGGCAGTCACCGAATTCGCCGTGCTGGCGGAAAAACTGGCACCTTTGTTTCCTGACTGGCCAGTTGAATATGGCTATCTGGAATTTGCAACGCCGGTGATTAAAACTGGTCTTGATGCGTTGCGCGCCAAAGGGGTGACGCATGTTCTGGCGGTGCCGGGTATGCTTTTTGCGGCCGGACATGCCAAAAACGATATTCCGTCGGTATTGAATACCTATGCGGCTGAGCATGGCATTACCATCCAGTATGGCCGTGAGCTGGCGATTGATCTGCAAATGCTGCAAGCGGCTGGCGACCGGATCAAAGCCGCAGTTGATGATGCGAATGCCAAATACGGCCATGTTGATCTTGCCGATAGTTGTCTTGTCGTTATCGGGCGTGGTGCTTCTGATCCTGATGCGAATTCAAATGTATCAAAAATTTGCCGGATGCTGTGGGAAGGCATGGGTTTTGGCTGGGCAGAAGTTGGTTATAGCGGTGTGACATTCCCTCTTGTCCAGCCATGCCTCGAACATGTGGCGCGACTTGGCTATAAACGTGTGGTTGTTTTCCCCTATTTCCTGTTTTCGGGCATTCTGATTGACCGCATTTATGGCTTTACCGACGAGGTGGCGCGCCATTATCCCGATATCGAATTTATCAAAGCTGGCTATCTTAACGATCACCCGAAGGTAATAGCGACCTTTGCCGATCGTGTTCGTGAGATCATTGATGGTAACAACAATATGAACTGCGCCTTATGCAAATATCGCGCGCAGGTGCTTGGTTTTGAGGCCGATGTTGGTGTGGCACAGGAAAGCCACCATCATCATGTCGAAGGGCAGGGCGTTTCAGCCCCCGGCAGTAATGTCGAAGATTGTGCGTTGTGTGATAGCTTCTGTAGCGGTGCATGCCGGCTTGATATTGACCACCATCATCATCACGGTCATGACCACAGCCACGGTCATAGCCACGACCATGACCATCATCATGGGCATACGCATCAGCCCTATCCGCATGCCAAACATCCGCATGGACCGGAGTCAGTGCGACGCTATAAACCCAAATCTGGTCAGGAAACAGATAGGTGATTGACGCTGATGACAGCAACATATTCCTATATCAAAGACCCGCAGGCTATTTATGAGGCATCCTTTGCACTTGTTCGCGAGCAGGCGCGGCTAGATGCCTTTTCGGATGATGGTGCCGAAATAGCCATTCGCATCATTCATGCCTGCGGTATGGTTGATGTGGCTGAAGATTTGGTCATTGCCGAGCACGCTGTTGCGGCAGGTGTTTCTGCGCTACGTGCAGGCGCGCATATTTTTTGTGATTGCGAAATGGTGGCATCGGGTATCACAAGACGGTTCCTACCTGCTGATAATCAGGTTCTTGTGACATTGAACGATCCCCAGACACAGCCGAGGGCATTGGCTGCCAAAACCACACGCTCGGCGGCGGCGGTAGATTTATGGGATGAACGACTAGATGGTGCAATCGTGGTTATAGGAAATGCACCAACAGCCTTATTCCGCCTGCTTGAGCGTATGCGTGACGAGCATGTTAAGCCAGCCCTGATACTGGGCTTTCCTGTTGGTTTCATCGGCGCGGCTGAGTCAAAGGCGGCATTGGCTTGCCTGTCAGATGATGGTCATATACCAGCCGGTCAATCTGAACCAAAACAGGCCAACACGCCTCCATTTATCACGCTTCATGGCACTTTTGGGGGATCAGCGGTTGCCGCGGCGGCGTTGAATGCACTTGCTGTGATCGCAGGGCGCGCATCATGAGCAAGACCACGCACAAAATTACCATTATCGGCGTAACCGAGGCAGGGTGCATGGCTCTGGCTCCGGATGCGCGTGCTCTTATCAAAGCCGCCGATTTCATTTTCGCCTCCAAACGGTTTCATAGCACGATTGAATCAGATGGCGTCATCGATAGCTGGCCATCGCCATTTTCTGATTTGACCGCAAAGCTTGAATCCATTGACGGTAACATCATTGTTCTGGCGACAGGTGATCCATTATGGTTTGGCGTTGGTGCCAGCCTGATCGCGCATTTTGGCCATGACCAATGCCAGATCATGCCCGCTGTTTCGGGTTTCCAGATGGCGGCATCGCGAATGGCATGGTCGCTTGCCGATTGTGAAACGCTATCGGTGCATGGCCGGCCAGTAACGCGAATCATTCCCTATCTATACCCACGGGCACGCCTGCTTGTGCTGACCGCAAATGCCCAATCAGCAAATGATATAGCCGCATGTTTGGTTGCGTGTGGATATGGTTCGGCGCATATGACTGCATTGGGGGATATTGGTAGCGATCATGAAGCGCGCCATGAAGGCATTGCAGATAGCTGGGCGCACAAAAATATATCCGATTTTCATATCATGGCGATCACCCTTCCTGAAGACAAAGGTGCGGCTGGTATGGCACTGCCCGACAGCCTGTTTGAAACTGATGGCAAAATGACAAAGCGCGACTTGCGGGCAAGCGCGCTGGCAAAGCTGGCACCTTTCCCGGGTGCTGTATTATGGGATGTTGGCGCTGGTTCTGGCGCTGTTTCAATTGATTTTCTTCGCCACGCGCCACGCGGGAAAGCCTATGCGATTGACCGTGATGACGCGCAGATTAAACGCGCGGTGAATAATGCCACGCGCCTTGGTGTTGGCATTATGAATGATAGTCCCGATGCTTCGGGACTCCATGCGGTGCATGCGCCTTTGCCAGACGGGCTGGCTGATCTGCCGCCTGCCGATGCTATCTTTATTGGCGGTGGTTTGTCACCTGAGGTTATTTACCAATGTCAGAAACATCTTCGTCTAGGCGGCGTGCTGGTTGCCCATGCGGTAACGCTCGAAAGCGAGGCGATTTTGCTGTCATCTTGGCAAGCTACAAAAGGTGATTTAACCCGCATAGCTGTCAATCATGCTGATCCGGTGGGGGGATATCATGGCTGGCGTGCACAAATGCCGGTGACGCAATGGGTCTGGCACAAGGACAGCAAGACTAGCGGATATGTCCATGAGTAAAGGCAGGTTATATGGTGTCGGCACTGGTCCGGGCGATCCGCAGCTTGTCACGCGCCGCGCTTGGAGCCTGATTGAATCCGCCACGGTCATTGCCTATCCGGCACCTGATGATGGTGTCAGCTTTGCGCGCTCGATTGTCGCTGATGCCATATCTGATGATGCGATTGAGATTCCGATGGTGGTGCCAATGCGCAGTGGACGGATGCCGGCACAAAACATCTATGATCAGGGTGCCGCGACAATCAAAACCCATCTTGATGCGGGGCGTGATGTTATCGTTTTATGCGAAGGCGACCCGCTATTTTACGGCTCTTTCATGTATTTGCTGGCGCGTTTACGAGATTATGAAGTCGAAGTGATACCGGGCATAACCTCGATGACGGCCTGCGCGGCGGCCGAAGCACATCCGCTTGTGGCACGAAATGATATATTGACCATTCTGCCGGCTCCGCTGGATGATGCCACGCTTGAATCCGCTATCAATAAAGCCGAGGCCGTTGTTATCATAAAAGTTGGCCGTCACCTTGGGCGTATCCGAAGCCTGTTTGACCGGCTTGGTTACGCCGGAACAGCCCGCTATGTGAGTCATGCGTCATTGCCGCATCAGACTTGTCATAAGTTATCTGATGCCCCTGAAGATGCGCCATATTTTTCAATGATTATTCTGTATAAGGGCGATGATCCATGGCTGTAACCCACCAGCGTCCTGTTTTTGTCGTATTGACATCATCAGGTTTGAAACTAGCCAGATCGCTTGCGTCCCGCATTGATGCTGACATTCACGGTTTGAAAAGCCGCTGTCCTGATGCACCCAATCTGTTTGAAGATACAATCGCCCATATTGGTGCGCTATTTGTGGCGGGGCGTCCGGTAATTGGTATTTGTGCATCCGGCATTCTGATAAGGGCGGTTGCGCCATATCTAACGCATAAAACGGCTGATGCGCCGCTATTAGCTCTATCGGATGATGGTCTTAATATCGTGCCTCTGCTGGGCGGGCATCATGGCGGGCTAAGGATCGCCAGGGCATTGGCGTCCGGAGATGATTGCCACATCGCGGTGACGACTGCGGGCAATATCGCCTGGTCGGCATCGCTTGACGAGCCACCAGAAGGATGGCGCTTGGTAAATCCGGATCAGGCCGCATCAGTCATGGCAGGTTTGCTGGCTGGAACAGGCGCAAGCCGCGATGGTGAAGCGCAGGCGATGCTGGATACATGGTTAGCTGATATACCGCATGGTGATGATGTCATTCTGACCGCGACGATGCAGGCAATTCAGCCAGCCAGTAACCAGCTTGTCTATTGTCCGCAAAAGCT
>JBMZPN010000055.1:0-9151 GCA_049620845.1 Puniceispirillum sp. (SeqCode) | reverse complement strand
CCGGTAAACAGACCAAAGGCCATCGATGCAATACCCTGTACGCCGCCCAATGACAAAATCGTATCAGCACCACATAAATTCATGGCATAGAGAATAGCCGGATTTGGTCCATCTTCACCATTGGGGGCTGAACAGGCAACAATATGCTTAACACCAGCAACCTTTGCCGTTGCGATCGACATGATCGCCGATGCGACATGTGCATAACGGCCACCTGGTACATAACAACCAGCTGTTTCAATCGGGATCAGCTTTTGCCCAGCCCATAAGCCTGGTGATAATTCGGTTTCAAAGGATTTTATCGAGTCGCGCTGTGCTTCGGCAAAAGTACGCACACGGTCAAGCGAAAACTGGATATCATCTTTTAGCTGCGGCGATACGGCATCAGCGGCGGCGGCAATCTGTTCAGCGCTCACCACTGCTTCCCCATTATAGCCATCCAGCTTGCGACCATAATCAAGCGCCACATCTTCGCCACCTGCTTCAATGGCAGCCAGCATATCGGCAACGATCTTTTGCGTTTCATCCGTGCCAGTTTGCGGCGTTTTTGACGCTTTTTTCAGATAAGTAATTGTCATGTTTTAAAATCCTATTTTCCGTAAATATATTCAGGTAACCACAATGCGATTTCTGGGAATGAGAAGATCAGTGCAAGTCCGATCAGCTGAATCACCATAAATTGCATCATGCCATAGTAGATGTCTTTCAAATCCCATTCGGGCACAACGCCCTTCAAGAAATAAGCCGATAATGCGACAGGCGGACTGAGCCACGCTGTTTGCAAATTGACTGCCACGAGAATGCCGAACCATGTCAGGTTGATGTCGAGTTTGACCAAAACCGGGATCAAAATCGGCACAATAATTAACACAATTGGTACCCATTCCAAAGGCCATCCGAGCAAGAAAATCAACGCCATGATGATAATCAGCACCATTGTTGCCGAAAGATCCCATGCCAGAAGGAACTCAGTAAGAAGCATTGGTGTGCCAAGCCGCGAGAACACCGCACCAAAGAAGTTAGATGCCGCCACAAGGAAAAGAATCAGAACCGAAATTTCAAGTGTTTTCAGCAACGCTTCATAGAACATCTTGGATGTCAGCTTGCGATAGGCAATCGTCAGGATCAGCGCGCCAAATGCGCCACAGCCAGCACCTTCGGTTGGCGTTGCCCAGCCAAATAGAATTGATCCCAATGCAAAAGCAACCAGTGCTGACGGTGGTACCAATCCCATAAAGAATTCATACCAGAGATCAGAGAAGAAAAAGCCAGCAGGCTTGTTCTTTTTAACCCAGACCGAGGCGTAATACATCAGTCCCATCCAGCCAAGCGGGATCAGGATTGACGAAAACGGGAAAAATCCCTGAAGGCTGCCAGATAGAGCTTTTACAATTAAAGTGAACAGGATGATGATTGATGAAATCACCATTGTTGCCTCTAACCAGTAGAAGGACGAGGTTTTTGGCTGATCTTCAGGTGGCAAAATCGGGCCAAGTGCCGGATTGAGCCAGCACCGGATCAACGCATAGGCGGCATACATCGATGCCAGCAAAATACCGGGAATGATCGCCGCCGCAAACAAATCAGTAACCGGCACCTGTAAAACAGGCCCCATCACAACCAGCATGATCGAAGGCGGGATCAGAATGCCAAGCGTACCGCCTGCGGTAATTGTGCCTGCCGCTAGACGAACATCATAACCAGATCGATTCATCGTTTTGGCAGCCATAATACCCAAAATGGTGACCGACGCCCCCACAATACCCGTTGCCGCCGCAAAAATCGTAGATACAAAAAGCACCGCCAGATATAGCGCACCGCGGGTGCGTGACAGCATTAGCTGAACCGAGGTGAACAATCGTTCCATCAGTCCCGCCTGTTCCATCATGATGCCCATAAATACAAATAGCGGCACCGCGGCGAGTGTCTGTTCAAGCATTACATTATTGAACTGTAGCGTTTGCAGATAGAACACCATCTTGCCGCCAAAACCCCATGCACCAAACACGAAGCCAAGGAAGATAAGTGTAAAGGAAATCGGGAAGCCAACAAAAATAGCCAGCAACATGACCCCGATCATGATAACGCCAATCATGGCTGGCGACAGGCCACCAGCCCCCTTCAGGCCGCTATCAAACAAACCGCCAAGGCTGATCACATCAGGGAAAAATACATTACCAAAAATCAATCCCAGACCAATGATATAGACTGGTAGGAATTGTAATAAACGACGTTGTGCCGCGCCGCCCATCTGGTGGCAGCAGCGTAATAATTCGGCAATACCTTGGATTAACAACAAGAACGCACCGATCGGCATCGCCGAACGTGCTGGTGCCAAAGGCGCCATCAGGGCGGTATCCATCGACCGCTCCCATGTTACCCATGCCTTGATCGTGTAATCCATTGATACCCAGAAAAAGAAGAGTATAGCCGGAAAATAAAACAGCAGATAAAGTGAAGCATCGACCAGAGCCTGGGTTCGCGGAGACCATGTGCGAAACAGGAAATCAGCCCGGATATGCACACCGCGCATCAAGGCATAACCAGCACCCATCATAAACATCGCGCCACAGAACATGCGGCTTGTGTCATAGGCCCAGTCGGTTGGCGCCACAAAAACCTTGCGCGCAACAACTTCATAAATCATTGCGAAAATAACAGGTACCAGCATAAAGCAGGTAATCTTACCTACCCAGTTATTCAGCACATCGATATTGCCAACGATGGCACGCATCCAGGGATGCATATCCTCGGGCGTATCACCGGGTTCGCCAGCACGCCGTTCTGCAATCAACTCGTCAGAAATATCGAGTTCTTGACCCTCTTCATTCTGCGCCATGGTTTTTCCCCTTTATATCGACAATTTTATAAATAGCTAATCGCCAGCACCGGCTGACTGAAATTTCAAAATCAATAATGCAAGCGAGTCCCCAAAAATTTGGGAACTCGCCATATTATGTGGCCTGAATTACTTCAGGCTGTTGGCATATGCCATGCCAAGCTTGGCATTTGATGTCTGAGCACCTGACCAGAAAGGAACTGCGATTTGCGCAAAATCCTTCTGTGACTGCCATACTTCAGCAAAGAACGCATTTTCAGCAGAGTTCTTTTCAAGAAGGGCATTCGCTGCATTCATGTATGCAGGGAAATAGTCAGCAGGTGTGTCTTGCAGAATAACACCGTGCTTTGTTGTCAGCTCATGCAAAGCAACACCGTTGTCATAGATACGTGCAGACATACCTTTGATCAGAGATGCGTTAGCAGCAACTTCAAAAGCCTTCTTCTGGTGATCGGTCAGTGAATTGTAGACGTCTTTGTTCAGATACATGTCAGCATTCACAACAACCTGGTGCAGACCCTGAAGATAGTAATGCTTCAGCACCTTATGGAAACCGAAGTCCATATCAGGCTTTGGACAGCACCACTCAGCCGCATCGATTGTACCCTTTTCCAGCGCTGGCAGAATGTCACCACCACCCATAGCAACAGAGGCTACGCCGATGTCTTTATATGACTGGCCAGGAAGACCTGGAGGTGTGCGGAAACGATACTTACGGAAGTCGTCCATTGAGTTGATTGGCTCTTTAAACCAGCCAAGAGCCTCTGGACCGACTGGCTGAAGCATGAAGCCTTTGACATTCATACCCATTTCGTCCCAAAGACGCTCATACAGCTCTTTACCGCCAGCATTCAGGAACCATGAAAGAAACGCGATGTTGTCGATACCAACACCAGCACCAGCTACAGGTGAACCAAACAGCATGGCAGCTGGGTGTTTACCTGACCAGTAATGTGTCCAAGCAAAACCACCGTCAACAAGACCAGCGTCAACAGCGTCAAGTGTTTCTTTAACACCAACAACTGCACCAGCTGGCAGAACTTCAAAGGTAACCTCACCGCCTGTAAGCGCGGTAACATCAGCCATAAAGTCTTTCAGCATCTTAACTTCTGTAGTCTGCATACCGATAACGGCCTGCACACGGATATTAACTTCCTTTGCTTGTGCAACCACAGGCGCAAGAAGAATAGCGGCACCGATTCCAACGGAAGCAATACCATTTCTTACCATTTTTAAAGTGGACATATTCATCCTCCCAAGTTTTGCCTTCATTTCTGATCCGCGTGTGCTGATGAAGGCATTACAGCTAAGCTTTTTCGTGGATCAAATTCACATTATCCGCCTTTGCTCTGTTCAAGCTTCAGACATAAACAAAATTAGTTTTCTTACCATTCCCCTATATAAATATAGCCAGTAAATTCAATTCGCGCGCACCGTCATAAAGCATCATAGCGGTCAGATAGATCAAAAAGAACAGACCCAGATATGACAGCCAGCGGTAGCGTAGCATCACGCGCATTATCAATGACGCAAATAAAGCCATGAATGTAATCGCCAGCGCCAAGCCAAAGACAAGCAGCATCGTATTATCACGCGCAATGGCCGCCACCGCGACAACATTGTCAATCGACATCGAAACGTCAGCCACAAGAATGGTGAATAAGGCACGGCCAAATGATGCATTTTGCTTGTCGCCCGTCGACTCGGTTTCCCCATCAGCCGCTTCAGCAGCTTCGGGCGCTTCGTTAAACTCACGGAGATCATTATAAAACCGCCAGCAAACCCAGGCTAGCAGCAAACCACCAATCAGCAAGATACCTTCAAAGGCCAGCAGATAACTGGCCAGCACGGCAAAAATGATCCGCATGCCAGCCGCCATCATCATGCCAATGAAGATAGCGCGACGACGTAATTCCGGAGCAAGGCCTGCCGCGGCCATACCAATTACCAAAGCATTATCACCTGACAAAATGATGTCAGCAAAAATAATCTGTAAAATATCAGCGATCATGGCCAGACTCATGCCGCGTCCTCCATAATCATATCTGATGCTTTTTCACCGATCATGATAGCCGGTGCATTCGTATTACCCGAGGTTATAACCGGCATGATCGACGCATCAGCGACGCGAAGTCCTTGAATGCCCCGCACACGCAAACGTTCATCAACCACCGCCATTTTATCCTGCCCCATTTTGCAGGTGCCGGTTGGATGGTAAATTGTGGTTGCGGTATCACGCGCCCAATTCAGAATGGCATCGGTATCATCACGTCCAATATTTTTACCGGGTGCATGTTCCTCGGTCACAAGCGATTTAATCGGCTCGTAATCGCATAGGCTGCGCGCTATCTGAATCCCCCGGACAATCGTATCGCAATCAGTCTGAGTTGATAGATAGTTCGGACGGATCACCGGATCGTCATGCATTGACGCCGACCGCAATGACAAGGTGCCCGTGCTTTCCGGACGAAGTTGCAAAACCGAAGCGGTGAAAGCTGAAAAACTATGTGGACCCTTTGACGGGCTGTCTGCACTGAAAGGCTGGATATGGAACTGTATATCAGGGCGGTCAAGCGCAGGATCGCTTTTCAAAAAGCCTGTACCGAGACTGACAGCCATCGCCATAGGCCCTGAGCGCGACGCCGCATAAATCAAAGCAATACGAATACGTTTGAAAATATTATTTATTTCGAGATTTATCGTACTGGCTGTGGTTTTGAAAATCGGGCGTGCCTGCAGGTGATCCTGCATATTTTTACCGACACCTTTCAGATCACTTATCACCTGAATACCGTGCTCGCCAAGTTCGGCCGCCGCGCCAATGCCCGACACCATTAATAGCTGCGGCGATCCGATGGCACCCGCCGACAATATCACTTCACGACCCGCATATACGTCTTGCGAGATACCGTTGATCTGCGCCTGAACACCAATACAGCACTTACCATCAAATAACAGCTTTTCGGCATGCGCGCGCGTAATGATATGCAAATTTTTCCGATGACGTGCCGGCTTCAAATAGGCAACAGCGCTGCTACAGCGCTGACCGTTCTTCATCGTCATCTGAAAGTAGCCGACGCCTTCCTGATCTTCGCAATTATAGTCAAATGTGCGTTTATAGCCTGCCGCTGCTGCCGAATCGACCCACGCCGTAACGATATCTCGGTCAACCTGATTTTCAGATACATTCAGAGGGCCGTTTATACCACGTTCTGGGGCTTCGGCACCTTCCCAATGCTCGGCGCGTTTGAATAGGGGCATCACGTCTTTCCAGCCCCAGCCCTTATTGCCTAGCTGTTGCCAATGATTAAAATCATCTGGCTGGCCACGTACATATAATAAGCCATTAATCGATGAACTGCCACCAAGCACTTTGCCACGAGGCCATGGTATAGCACGCCCATTCAAGCCAGCATCAGCTTCGGTACTATAGCACCAGTCAGTTGATGAATTGCCCATTGTCTTAAAATAACCAACAGGAATATGAATCCACGGATTCAGGTCACGGCTACCAGCTTCGAGAAGCGCCACTTGGGTTCGACCATCTGCGGATAAGCGGTTCGCTAGAGCGCATCCAGCAGATCCGGCACCGACAATTATATAGTCGAATTTCAAGTAATCCCCTCCCAAAAAGACACTTGAGTATTTTTCAGAAACATAAAATTTGCTGAAAAAAATCCGTTTTAATCATTTTTTGAGACTTTTAGTCTCTTTTCTTGTATATTGGAATAAATACCACCATATAATACTGATATGTTCAAGCTAAATTTTTGTATCCATCTGCGTCATAGATGATTTGAATGTTCACCTGCGCAACAAAAAAGCATAGAATCTGCTAATTTTTGAGATCAGACGGGATAGCATCAAAATGAATAGCCTAACGTCACCAGATACAGAAACGACTGGCAAGGTCGCGCCTAATCTTCGTACGTTACGAATCATGGAAGTGCTTGCCGAGGTTGGCAAACCTATGACGCCAACTGAAATCACCGACCATCTTGGCTGGCCAAAGCAAACCACACACCGTCTATGCCAAACGATGGTGGCGGAAGGCTATCTGGAAAAAATAGGGCGCCGACTTCAAACCGGAACTCGTCTATTGAAACTGACCTCCGGATTGGTTGGCCTATCGGCAAATCAGGTAACCCGACATCAGGTACTGCTTAAGGTCGCCCGTGAAGTTGGTGAAACAGTCAACTTTGTCATGCCGGAAAGTGATGGCATGCGTTATATCGACCGCGTTGAAACGAACTGGCCATTTCGCATTCTTTTGCCTATTGGCACACATGTGCCTTTTCATTGCACGGCAAGCGGCAAAGTATATCTATCAAACTTAAAGCCCAAAATACGCCAGGCTCTGATTGCTG
This sequence comes from Puniceispirillum sp. (SeqCode), assembly GCA_049620845.1. GTDB lineage: Bacteria > Pseudomonadota > Alphaproteobacteria > Puniceispirillales > Puniceispirillaceae > Puniceispirillum. Next base: position 1,945 of record JBMZPN010000055.1, on the reverse strand, counting down.
GTCTGAAAATGGAAATCTTTACCCAGCAGACACATGCCAGCGTTGAATCCCTGAACGCCGAATTAAAACAGATCAGCCATAATGGCTATGCGATTGACCGTGAGGAGTTCCATGACGACATGGTTGCCATTGCGGTACCTGTTCGCGACCCTAAAGGCCGTTTTTATGCTGCCCTTGCGGTGCATGGGCCAAAGCAGCGTTTTTCGGAACAGGACGCGCGCGATAAATATAAGTTGCTGTCCGAGTCAGCCAAGATCATTTCGGATGCCCTTTTCGCCTGATATGGCTTGCCGCCAGCAAGAAAATCTGCCTATTGAAATCTGATATTTCACGCCAGTCATATCACGGCATGAACGTGCTAAATCAGTTCTGCATCAGCCTGACGCAAACTGGCAATATCAGCCGAGCCAGTCAGAAACAAAGCAAGGGCAAGCTGTTTTTGCCAGCCTGTCAATGCCTTTGAAAGAGCTTCGGGTGATAATGTTTCGGTGGCTGTTTCATCACTGGTCATATCCATCAGCATCTTCAGCATAGGCCCCGCCATTGATACCATTGACGCGCCAACCCACAGTGCCTTGGCCACATCCAGACCATGCCGAATACCACCTGAGGCAATGATCTGATGATTGGGGCAGCGATTACAAACATCAATAAGGCATTCAAGTGTCGGTAAGCCCCAATCAAGGAAAGGGGCAAACAGCGTAGCCTCATCTTCTGCTATGCGTGCGGCCTCGATACGCGCCCAGTTGGTACCACCAAGACCAGCAACATCGACCGCTATAACGCCCATATCAAACAAGCGGGTTGCCAAAGAAGCATTTATGCCAGCACCCACCTCCTTTACGATAATGGGAACTGATAGGTCTTTTACAGTCTGCTCGATGGCAAGTGAGACACCACGCCAGTCACGATCACCTTCGGGTTGCACGGCTTCTTGTAGCGGGTTTAAATGAATGGCAAGAGCATCTGCCTGCAAATCATCTATCGCGGCTTTTGCCAGATCCAACCCCCCATCACCCGCAAGCTGAGTAGCCCCCAGATTACCAATAATTGGGATGTCCGGTGCTAACGCCCTTAAATGCCTGAGTGATAATCCATTTTCCAGTCCGGCACGCTGCGACCCCACAGCCAGTGCCACCGAACATGACTGCGCCGTTTCGGCCAAGGCGGCATTAATGCTATCCGCGCGCTTCGTACCCCCTGTCATGGCACCAATGAAAAGCGGTGATGACAGATCATAGCCAAGAAATTGCGTTGAGATGTCAATCGCATCCAGATCGCATTCAGGCATCGCACAATGCGTCAGACGAAGCCTGTCCATACTATTGCTGACACCAGCTTGCGCTAATGACGACATGGCCAGATCAAGATGTGTATCTTTGCGATCAGATGCTTTGGGCTTTGAAGGTGTCTGGTCACGCATCATTATGTCCTTGGGGGTTGTTATCTTGCCCGCTATCAAGTTGGAAGTGTGTGCCTGTTGGTCTCATTTTGTTTGCCACAACCTTTGTAGCTGACTGATGGCGTCGGAACAAACCATCGACAAGCAACATATGCGGCACGGTCAATGCCGCCAAGCCAATAAAGATTACGCGTAACAGATGCGCATCAACTGACATGGCGTCAGGTATCATCCACAGAGCGATACCGCCTGCCAGCCAGCTGGCACAGGTAAATGCCGCCGCCATCGTCATCATTGCGCGGGAACTGAAATTCTGGCGGCCTAGCTGACTCCACACACGGAATAAATGACGTGGTGTATGTACCATGCAGAAATAAAAGGCAAAACCTGCCAAGGGTGGCAACATATAGAAAATGAATCCAAGACAGGCAACTTCAATCAAACGTGGACGCATGGCCGGACGTGCAATCGCCATGGCGATGTAAATACATAACGCCAAGCCAATGACAAAGGGAGCCTGCTCGACACATGTCCATATAAGCG
>JBMZPN010000054.1:0-9822 GCA_049620845.1 Puniceispirillum sp. (SeqCode) | reverse complement strand
CAGGGTTGGCGGCATCAATTCGGGAAACAGGGTGACAAGCAGCTTTTCCGGTGCGTTGCGTACCTCGGCCGGATTATTGACGACCATGGTTGCGGGTGGCAACATTTCGAGCAGATGGGTGGCGGTGATATAGGCCATGTCGAAGGGCGGATCCTGACGCATGAGGATCACGTCAAAATCGGTGAGCGGACGTGTTTCGATGGCACCAACGGCGAAATGATTGTCCTGTTGATCAAATAACTCAAGGGACTGGCCGCGCGCCTCAATTCTCGATTCATTCAGGCTGAGCTTGTCGGGGGTGTAATACCACAGGCTATGGCCGCGTTTCTGCGCTTCCAGACCAAAGGCAAAGCTGGTGTCGCCAGCGATCGCAATCGACTCAACCGGATCCATCTGGATCGCAATTGATAGCTTTCGTGGCGTGGTCATGAGCCGAATTAATCGCGTTGGTCGGAGGCCAAGCTGATGTAATTGACCACCTGCTGGGCAAAGCGCAGATCCTGAGCATGGGCGATAACGGCATTCATTTCTTCAGCCGAAGCCGCCACACCCGACAGATAGACAATGCCATTGACCACATCGATGCTGTAGTTAAGCGAGGAAATTTTGCCATCGGTGATTAGCTTGCCGCGCAATTGCGCGCTGGCCGCCAGATCCTTGGCCACATCCTTGAGCGATGAGGTGTCGGTGACCTGTATCTCATTGACAACTTCGCGGACGCCCTTGATTTCCCATGCCAGCTTGGTGGCGAGGACTTTTTCTTCCGGGGTTTTGACCTTGCCGGTCATCAATACGGCGCCGTCATTAACGGCTACATCGATCACGGTGCCAAGGCTGGCGTCATTCTGAATGAACTTGTCCTGTAATTTGGTGAAGATGACACTGTCGGATACCGAGGTCGAAAGCCCCTTTTCGGTCGTTGATGCTGCTACCGCCGCCGTGCCAACACCAACCGCCGCCGCAACACAGCCTTGCAAGGCAAGTGATGCCAGAAGCAGAATACAGGCTGAAAGGCGGGTCATCATTGAAATTCGAGAAGGGCGCGACGCCGACATGGACGATCTCCTAATGGTTATTCGGGCTGTGTTCAGCCGCTTCAATGTGACAAGTTGTTGCGATTCGGTCAAGACCTATAGAAGCCTACCAAGCATTAATAATAGCTATCAAGCGATGCCAGAAGAGATAGGGTTTGCGTTCGATCAAAATCACGTCAAAACGGTAGTCGCAATTCTGGTAATGCGCCGATGACGCGATGAATAATGACGCCGCCCGCGTGATCCGTTTTTGCTGGCGGGGCGACGGGCTGGCCAGATGAATATCCTGCTGCCGGAATTTGACTTCGCAAAAGACCAGCAACCGCCCGCGGCGGGCGATAATGTCGATCTCGCCAACATGGCTTTGCCAGCGCCGCGCCAGAATGCGAAAGCCGCGTAGCCGGTACCATAGAACCGCACGCGCTTCGGCCAGATGGCCAGCTTTTTCGGCGGTTTTGAATTGTTTTTGTCTTGATGAAGCTTTGTCGGGGTTGGGCGTTTTCGGGTTGGGCATGCTATTTATCCGCGGATATCAATCGCCAGCTTATATATTTTCTTGCGCGGCTGTCCGGTTATATCGGTGATTGTCTGCACCGCATCGCGCAAGGTGGCGCCTTCGAGTTCGGCGCGTAACATCTGTTCGATGGTGACATCATCGAACATGGTTTCGTCTTTTTTCCTACCTTCGACAAGAATGACCAGCTCGCCTTTTGGCGTTTCGGTGGTTTCATAGTGATTGCATAATGCGGTCAGGGTGCCGCGATGAATATGTTCATGCATTTTGGTAAGCTCGCGCGCGACAACAGCCAGCCGGTCGCCCATAATCTCGCGCATCAGCTGCAAACTGACAGCAAGACGTTTCGGTGTTGTAAACCAGATGGTGGTGACAGACAGGGCGGCGACCTCGGCGATGGCATCACGCGCGGCCTTGCCGGAAGCGGGGATAAAACCGGCAAACATGAATTTATCGGTTGGCAGACCCGCCGCCGCGAGGGCAGCGATTGGCGCGCTGGGCCCCGGGATCGAGGTCACGGTGATATCATGATCGTGGCAGGCCGCCACCAGCTTGTAGCCGGGATCGGAAATGAGCGGGGTGCCGGCATCGCTGACCAAGGCGATATTCTGCCCAGCCAGAAGCTGTTTGATCAGTTTCGGGCGCATCATATGGCCGTTATGGTCATGATAAGCCAGTAAACGCGCCTTGGTAGACAGGGCGGTCAAGGTCAGCAATTTGCGCGTCATCCGCGTATCTTCGCAGGCGATAATATCGACCGCTTCGAGGCAAGCGGCGGCGCGCGGTGAAAAATCACCCAGATTTCCAATCGGTGTGGCGACCACCGATAGCAATCCATAATCATCGCTCATAATCTGTATCCGTTTCGATTTTGCCGCTGTCGATCAATGCGGGCATGATAACGGTTGAACTAAATAGCCACCAAGCGAATAATGATATGCGTATATTAACCAGTCGTGATAAGGATAATATATAGGAGACTGTATGGCTAAGCCTCGGCATTTATTAAGTTGCGTTGTGATTACCGTGATGCTGGCAAGCTGCGCACCGCCGCCTGTGCCCAAAACGGCTGTGTCCGTGCCTGTTGCGGTGCCAACGCCCGAACCCAAACCCGAAGAAGATATTGCCCTGAATGCCGAAAGCGAGGCGGCACTTGCCAAAGCCGCCGAACAGCAAGCGCGCATTGATGAAGATGAAACGATCCTGATCACACCGGCATCGAAGGCCGATCCGGCCAAAATTGACCTGCTGGAAAAGCTGATGGTTCCTGACCCACGCCCCGAGGATGCACCCAAGCCCGATACGCCGCTGGCGGATATAGTGAATCCGAAGGCGGATAAAGAGGATGGCAAGACCGATCAGGATGATCCGGACGCGCCAAACCCGCTTGATGTGATTGTCAATGATCTGGCGGATAGTATTCTGGAAGCCGAAGAAGCGACCGCCATGGCGAAAGCGGCGATTGAAGCCGAAATGAAGCGTGAGTCGACGATCAGCCAGATTATCTGGCAAATCCAGTCCTCGGCACCAAAGAAGGTGCCTGAACGCCCGATGCCGGTGACCGAAGGCCCCGATCCATCGCTGGCGGACGAAGCCCTGAATGCTGCCTTTGCCCTGCTTGCCAATAAAACGCCTGTGCCGCCGGATGAAGATGAGTTTGTTTTACCCGCCAAAGCACCCGATCGTCTGCGCGTTGCCCTGATGGCACCATTGAGCGGTACGCATAAGCAGTTTGGCGAGGAATTGCGCAAGGGCGCCGAAATGGCACTGTTCACCGTTGCCAATCCGAAAGTCGAGATGCTGGTCTATGATACGGCAGGTGGTGCTGATGGTGACAGCAAAGCCATTGCCGAAGCCGCCGCCAAAGCCATGCAGAATGGTGCCGATATTATCATCGGCCCGCTTTTTACCAAATCGGTCGAGCAGGTCAAACAGATAGCCAATTTCAACGCCATTCCGATGATCGTCTTTTCAAATAATGTCAATGTCGCCGGCCCGCAAAGATGGGTCATGGGCTATCTTCCGGAACAGCAACTTGATTCGCTTCTGGGCTTTGCGGTAGCGGATGGGCGCGAACGCTTTGCGATCCTTGCCGAAGCTACAGATTTTGGCAAACGGCTGGCCAATCATGCCAGAAACCGGCTTCAGGAATTCGGGTTCAAAACCGAGGAAATCGCCATTCTGTCAGGTGATGATCTGGCTGACGAGACGATGCTGAAGCGCAAAATCCGCACATTTGCCCGCTATAAACCACCAGCTGAAGATGAAGAGGTGCTGATCGCCGAGTCACCTTATGATGCGGTGGTGTTTGCCGGTGGCCCGTCTTTCGCCCTGCGCACCGCGCCGGTGCTGGCCTATTATGATGTCGGCCCTGACAATAGCCTGTATCTGGGGACAGCTTTGTGGAATCAGAACCAGCTATTGAGCGAGCCATCGCTGCAAGGTGGAATCTTTGCCAAGCGTCCAAGTGTTGCCGATCCGGTTTTCGAGGAAAACTGGGCACAGATATGGCCGCATGACGGATCGGGACAGCTGGCACGGCTGGGATTTGACGCGATGGCGCTGGTATCGTCACTGACCGAGATTGACCGTGCTGACTGGAGCGCGAAGATCACCGATGATTCAGGTTTTAACGGCTATAGCGGTGCGTTCCGGTTGCGGCAGAATGGCAGTAATGTGCGCGCCTATGAAATCCGCCGTATCCAAGCAGGTGCATCCGATATTATCCAGCGCGCGCCAGGCAAGATTTAAGGCGGCGATCACAGAATCAGTTCGGCAAGAATGTGATTGAGCCGAATCATGCCTGTGTCGCTGGTGCGGATATGCAGATGGCCGATCGCGCTGTCGGCATCGATTTCGGACATATCAGGCGTGGTCACCAGCCAGCCGGCATCATGGCATTTTCGCAGACCCTCTAAATCAAGCCAGTTATGATAATCACCGCACGCCGCGCTTACGCGTGCCAGAGACAGGCCGGATGTGAGACGTAATCCCATCATCAGCATCTCTGCCGCCCAGTCTTTTTTACCATCGGTAACAAGATTGTCGGTGGCATGTCCATCCTTGGCAATGGCGTCAAGCCAGCCGGCCGGACTGCGCCGTGTGCTGATCCCGATGCGGCTGGTTTTATGCGCAGAATCCTGGCGCGTAAAGCGGCTATGCGCACCTGGCCCGATGCCAAGCCAGTTGCCGCTTTGCCAGTAAATCAGATTATGCCGGCATTGATGGCCAGGTCGGGCATGATTGGAAATTTCATAGGCTGGCAAGCCTGCATCGCGCGTGAGGGTCTGGGTGATGTCGAACAAGGTGGCGGCATGATCATCATCAAGCGCCATGATTTCGCCGCGCCGCTGGCGGGTATAGAAATGCGTGCCGGTTTCAATGGTCAGCTGATATAGCGAAACATGATCGAGCCCCAGCGCCAAGGCCGCGGATAATTCGGCCTGCCAGTCTTCGGGGGTCTGATCCGGCGTCGCATAGATCAGATCAATCGAGATATTATCAAAGGCAGACCGCAATGTGGCCAGTGCCGTTCGGGCTTCATCGGCATTATGTTCGCGCCCCAGAAAGGCCAGCGTGTCATCACGCAAGGACTGTACCCCCATCGAAACGCGATTGACGCCTGCATGGTGAAAATCAAGCATTGTGCTGGCTTCAACCGAAGTCGGGTTGGCCTCGGCGGTGATTTCGATATCGGGCATGAATCCGAATATGTTGGCAGCTTTGTCAATGATGCCGGCGACGACAAAGGGCGGCATGAGCGAGGGGGTGCCGCCGCCAAAAAAGATGCTGGATAAGGGTGTCTGGTGATCAAGCTGACCAGCCATATAGGCCATTTCGGTGTGATAGGCAGTCAGGAAAGCATCGGCATCAATATCGGCACTGACATGCGAATTGAAATCGCAATAGGGGCATTTTGCCTTGCAGAAAGGCCAATGCACATACAGTCCCAATGGCAGCCCCAATGAGGATGCATGCGATGATGTGGTCTGGGTCTGGGGTGTCATGCCGCCCCTATCCTCGGATGGTTAATCATGCTGTTGAAAACAGCGCTGTAACAGTTTGGCAAAGGCATCGGCACGATGACCGATGGCATGTTTTGCATCAGGTTCCATTTCACCAAAGGTTATATCATAGTCGTCGGCGACAAAAACAGGATCATAACCAAAACCATTATTGCCGCGCGGCGGCCAGACCAGCGCGCCCTTGACCGTGCCTTCGACGGTTTCGTCATGACCATCAGGCCAGACAAGCGACAAGGCACACATAAAAGCCGCGCGCCGATCGGTTGCGCCACTAGCCTGCAGGGCATCCTCGACCTTTTGCATGGCCAGGGTGAAATCTTTCTGCGGTCCTGCCCAGCGCGCCGAATAGATTCCCGGATCGCCATTTAAGGCAGCTACCGCGAGCCCCGAATCATCGGCCAGTGCGGGCAAACCAGAGGCCAAAGCCGCGGCGCGTGCTTTTAAGATTGCATTGCCAGTGAAGCTGGTTTCGGTTTCGTCGGGTTCGGCAAGACCGAGTTCGCCTGCCGAGATCAGGCTAATGCCAAAGCCGTCAAGAAAGGCGGCAATTTCGGGTAGCTTGCCCGGATTATGCGTGGCAATGACCAGTTTCGAGTCGGTAAAGGAACGCGGCGCCATGATGTCTGAATCCTAAATTTTTATTCCGTGTGCGATAAAGTAACGAAATGTTACCAAATGTAACGATGTTGTCCGAGGCTGGATTAGCCCGCATTTGTCAGGTCATTCTGCACCGCCTGATCCTGCAGGGTGAATAATGTCTTGCCGCCCGATTCGGCCAGATCAAGCATCGCATTCAATACATCGCGCGAAAATGGCTTTTCCTCGCCAGTGGCCTGAATTTCGACAAGGCCGCCATCGGCTGACATGACAAAATTGGCATCGATTTCGGCGTTGCTATCTTCGTCATAATCAAGATCAAGCACCGGCGTGCCTTTATAGACGCCGCATGAAATGGCAGCGACATTATCGATGATCGGCTGGCGTGTAATCGCGCCCGCCAGCAGGAGTTTTTCACAGGCGATTTTGAGCGCTACCCATGCACCGGTGATTGACGCGGTGCGGGTGCCGCCATCAGCCTGAATAACATCACAGTCGATTCTGATCTGGCGTTCGCCTAATGATTTGAGATCGGTGACGGCGCGAAGTGAACGGCCAATCAGGCGCTGAATTTCAAGTGTGCGTCCGCCCTGTTTGCCGCGTGCCGCTTCGCGGTCGCTTCGTGTATGGGTCGAACGTGGCAACATGCCATATTCAGCCGTGACCCAGCCTTTGCCGGAATTGCGCAGAAATGGCGGCACACGCTCGTCAACCGAGGCGGTGCACAGCACATGCGTATTGCCGCATCGCACCAGACATGAGCCTTCGGCATGCAGCGAAAAGCCTGCTTCAAGAGAGATAGAACGAAGCGCATCATGGGCGCGGCCGGATGGACGTGTCATAGGTCGGTTCCCGTGTAATGGCCAGCGCCTTGCAGGGCTGACTGAATGATAAAGTGATTTGCAAGATTGACCTGCGTTAGTGGTTTATTTTAGATTTTCTTTATGACGGAAGCCAGCATAAAGGGGCTTAGCCCCCGCGCCCTTGATATTTTTCATACTCTGGTGAGCGCCTATCTTGATGGCGGGCAGCCTGTCGGCTCGCGTACGCTGGCCAGATTATCGCCTTATGATCTGTCGCCAGCCTCGATCCGCAATAATATGAGCGATCTTGAAGAGGCCGGATTACTGTTTGCGCCGCATATTTCGGCCGGCCGCATTCCGACGCAAAGCGGGCTACGGCTATTTGTCGACGGGTTGATGGAATATGATGTCAATCTGGCCGAAGAGGAACAGAATTCAATTGATGGCGAATGTGCCGCGCGTGGCATCAGCGTTGATGAATTGCTCGATAAGACAAGCAAGACGCTTTCCGGCCTGTCGAAATGTGCCTCGCTGGTGCTATCGCCGCCAAGCGACGCCGCTCTGCAGCATTTCGAATTTGTGCCGATTGGCGATAACCGCGCGCTGGCGGTGCTGGTGCGCGCTGATGGCCAGGTGGAAAACCGGCTGATTGATCTGCCTGTCGGGGTGCCTGCCAGCTTGCTGACGCGGGCGAATAATTACATGAATGCAAAGCTGGAAGGCAATAATATGGCCGCGGCGATGCAATTGATCCGTAACGAGATCGCTGCCAATAAAGCCGAAATTGACGTGCTGACAGCGTCGCTTGTCGAACAGGGGCTTGGGTTGTGGTCGGATGGCAAAGGCGATGATGGCGCGGCGCTGATTCTGCGGGGACAGTCAAATCTGCTTGAAGATGTGCAGGCTGGCGATGATCTGGCGGAAATTCGCGGCCTGTTTGACGCGCTGGAAGCGCGCGAAAACGCGCTGCGTCTGCTCGATGCGACCAAGGATGGCGACGGCGTGCAGATTTTTATCGGTGCCGAACATAATCTGTTCAGCAATACCGGCTGTTCGATGGTGATTGCACCCTATCGCAATGCCAGCCGCTCGATCATCGGGGCGATTGGCGTGATTGGCCCGCGGCATATGAATTATGCCAAAATCATTCCGATGGTCGATTATACCAGCCGCGCGATTGCCCGCGTGCTGGGTCGTTAGTTGAGTCGGGATATAAACGGTTTGCTAGATCGCCGCGGATAATCTGGCGAGGGTCTGATGCCAGAAATGGACAAGATGCTGGCCTGTCTGGCTGGCGAGCTCGGCTAGCGCATCAAGATCAAGCGCAATCATATTCTGCGACAGCAACACACCCAGCGCAACGCCAACGCCGATGCCAATCGCGGTTGCGATCGCCAGAAAGCTGATGGATGTACGTTTGCGGGTGCTGGTGTCTGGCCGCGATGCGCGCAGCGTTTTGGATGAGGGTTTTTCATCGGTTGAGCTGATTTTTTCTGATTTGATTTCTGGTGTTTTGATGTCCATTGACTTGATGTCAACTGGCAGGGGCGGCAGGTCGGCATGACAGGCCGGACAGCTGAATTTATGGCGCGCGTCAGCAGCGTCAATGTCGGGAATCAGCACCGGTATATGGCAGGCGGCACATTCGATCTGGCGGTTGGATCTGGGCAACGCGCCCTGATGGCGCGGGGCGGGATCATGCGGATCAGGCGGCGGGGCAAAGAAAAACCCGCCGCAGGCATGACAGGCAATCGGCATATTTTCATAATGGCTGAGGGCATTCGGGATGTTGGCTTCATCATCACAATGCGGGCATCTCAAGATCATTCTGTTATCCTTTTCCCAGCCAGATCATATTTCAGAAGCATGCCATATCGCTTCTATGACATATCATGCCGACATTTACGATATTTCTTAAATCATAATATCCAATAAAGGAAAAAAATGAAAAAGACGTTAACAGACCATGATGTGAAATTTGCGGCGGAAAGGGATGGCGTGATCTAGCGATCAGATGTGGTGCCATCATTCTGATCATCGCGCGCCGTGCGCAATTCATCAAGCGTGCTTTTGACTGTCGATTGCACCAGATTGGATAATTCTTCGCGGATCACAGATTTGACCGTGCTGGCGACGATATCGTTCAGGTTTCCAAGATCGATCGAGGTGGTCAATTTCAACGGTGTGTCGGATGTAACCGCTGTTTCGGCGGGTGCGTCGATAGGTGAAGCAGGGGGCGATGCAGGCGTGGCGGTGATGCCGCTGGTGGTCGCCTCAGCATCGGGGGCATCGGGCATATCGGCTGTTTCGGCCTTGCCAACAGCTTCGGCAATATCGGCCATGACGCTTTCGATCCGGTCATTACCTGCGATAACGCTGTCGAGCGGGGTAACGGCGACAATATCATCGACCGCCTTTTTGACAACATCTTCGAGTTCGGCATCGGAAATCTGGCGTGAGCCAGTTTCATAGGCAGGCACTGGCGGGGCGCTTGGCAAGGATGAGCTGGGCAAAGATGAGCTGGGCAAAGATGCGGCAGGATCAGCTGACGGTGCAGGCGCCGGATCATGTTCATGCCGATCATTTTCGGAAAGGTTACGTTCGGGCAGATCATCATCAAGGCTGGCCGCCATCGAGCGTAGCATTTTGATCCGGTCAAAGACCGCGGCTTGTGCCTTGGCTTTCTGGCTGGTGCCGGAGGCGGATGCAGCTGGCTGGCTATTGTCTGCTATGGGGGCGTCTGCTACTGGGGCGTCTGCTGCGGGCGTGGCACGTGTGGCTACGGGAATATCAGGCTTTGCGGCAGGCGGCGCGGATTTGACAATGGCGACCATTGGCACGCCATCACC
>JBMZPN010000053.1:0-9924 GCA_049620845.1 Puniceispirillum sp. (SeqCode) | reverse complement strand
AAAATTTGATAAATTAACCGCCAGAACAGAGGCTAGAAATACACCCAAGAAAAATGTCCAAAAACCAAACTTAGTTAACAACTTTAATTGTTCATTGACGGTGTTTTTGTTGTTCTTGTCAGTTTCGTCTTTATTGATTTCCGACAGATATTTTGCGTTTAAACGGAATACGATTAGCATCGCTCCTATTGTTGCAAGAAACAGCAACCCTGACAAAACCCATAACAAAAAATCCCATGTATGGTTAAGTTTGTCATGAAATGAAATAAGAAACCCCACAGCAAGAGCCGATAGTGCTAGCACCTGTTTATCTGCCTCCATGCGCGTTTGCACCCAAGCACCGAGAGCCACCTGATAGAACGAAACACGTTTCAGCGCTTCCTCATCTACTGGCAAATTTTTTTGTTCTTCAGCCATACCCATAATTACAATCTTGCATGAGTCTCCCTAATTTCTTCGGAAGTCCTGAATATTCGTATCGTGAATTCTCGACAGCCGTGCCAATAACTCTGCCATTGGCCTGTCACCCTTCATCGAGTTACAGGCACCACACAGAAGTTGCAGATTATCCACATTCCCCTGCCCACCTTTTGACTTCGGGATGATATGATCAACAGTCAAATTCCTGAAAGGGAAATGCACATGACATCCATTGCACACACCTTCCTGTTGACCATAAAGCTCGTGCTTGTAATTGGTATAATGCTTGATTGGCTTTATATCTGTTCGTACTGGAATATCATGACGATGCGTTATACTACCAAAAATACCTGACGCGTCTGATAATCTGTCCCTGACCAGATCAGCTGCCTTTTCAGATAAATCAATGCCTATCCATTCCCGTTGCAGGTGCTCGGCGGCAACACAGGCCGTGGCACAACCACAAAATGGGTCGAGAACAATATCACCAATATTGCTTGAAGCGCTGATGATACGATTGAGTAATGTGAGAGGTTTTTGTGTCGGGTAGCCAAGACGTTCTTTAGCGGTAGAACCTAGATGTGGCATTATCCAAACATCATTTAATTTCACACCTCGGTCAGGGTCATCCAAGAACACTTTATAACGTTTCCCTTTAACTGTGTGCCAGCGCCACCTTTTCCCAGTATTAGGGTCAACATACTTATAGTCTTTCTTTATCCAGTCACCATACGGTTCAAACTGCACGTTAAATGTGGCTTTGTCTGAGCGTGTATATCGAAGTATCACATCATGCATACGCTGAAAATTTTTGTTGCCAGCTGTCCATCTAAGGTAATGCCATATCACTTCGTTGCGAAAACTATCAGCACCAAAAACTGCATCCATGACCATCTTTAGATAATGGCTGGCTGTTGGGTCACAATGCAGATAAATGCTTCCTGTATCTTTCAAAATACGTCGCATTTCCAGTAGCCGCACCCCCATCATGATAAGATAGGCTTTCATAGACTTGCCATGACAGATACCTGCCGCATCAATAATTGCGTAAAGCCTGGGATGAACCTCGGCAATTTGCCCATGCCAAGCCAAATCAACATCATCCAATGTCCATGTATCTTTGAATGCGGCACCAGCCGCTTTTGATCCGATCGGCGCAGCATATGTCTGGTTTGAATTAAACGGAGGGTCGAGATAAATCAAATCGACACAATCGGAATTCATTCCACGCATTATATCCAGATTATCACCCGTAAATAATGTGCGATTCACAACATTCAGATTGCCGCTCATGCTCGGCACTCTGACTTGAGTTTTATTTTACTCATTTTGTGATTGGCTTGCCCATTCACCATATTCCCTCACCTATCGTTAAAGTCTGATCGGCAATGATCTATAGGTAATAAAATGACAAACTAAACATTGAAATAAGCCGACTGTGAGTATTAACTTACACACAAGAAAAATATAATCAACAGTCTGATTTATATAAGTTTTTTATAATTTACTGACATGAAGATATAAAGTCAGCTAACACCAAACAAAGCCAGTGTTTCGGCGCGAGTAGCAGGGGTACAATTTTGCGCCAGCTGCCTGACAAGCGCCGCATTATCGGGTGCCAATGTGCCATCTTTGAGATGCAGGTTATTTTCAAACCCGACACGGCAATGACCGCCAACCGCAATAGCCGCCTGCATCGCGTCAAACTCACGATAGCCGAAAGCACAGACCGACCAGCTGGCAAAACCCGACAGATCAGCCTTGATGAATTGTTGCAGATCATCCGGATCGGATTGGAAATTGGCCGTATAGCGTCCCAGTACCAGAAGCACATGCAGGCCATCATCCGATCCTGATGGCAGAATACCGTCAGCCATCGCCATTTTGAATGACGCCAGATGTTCAGGTGAATAGAGGATATGCTGAATATGAATATTCTCGGCATGCGCCTGATGATAGAAATCGCGCGCATGTGCCATCGCATCCGCACTGGCATCACCCATCATTTCACCAAACCCCACCGATACGAAATCGGGTTTGACGGCAAAAACGACGTCTGCCTGTTCTTGCGGGCTATAGCTGCCGACCGCCTCGGTGGTAATCTGCACCAGCATCTCGGGCACGGTATTTCGCATGGCATCCAGCAGGGATAAATAGCGTCCGGTATCAAGTACATGTGCGCCATTTTCATCACGGACATGCGCGTGCAGAATGCTGGCACCTGCGTCAAAGCATGCTTTGGCGGCGGCAACGGTTTCCGCAATGGTAACGGGTAATGCAGGATGATCCGATTTTTGCTTTCGGGCACCATTTGGTGCCGCCATGATTATGGTTGGCTGAGTCATGCAATATCTTTCCGTAAACGCGATCTGTGCAGGATGATAGGATTACCGCCAACAAAATGCTAGCATGACATTGGGCAGGCTGTAGCATGTCGCCCTATGACGAAGCGAAATTCCTGATACATACATTGAGACAGTTATATGCGTAATCTTCAAGCTCCCGGTCGTTCTCCTGTCATTGCGCCACATGGTATGGCAAGCACGTCCCATTCACTGGCGACCGAGGCCGCTGTCGCGATGCTTCGCAGCGGTGGCAATGCCATGGATGCGGCGCTGACGGCCTGTGCCGTGCAAGCGGTTGTCGAACCAGGATCAACCGGCATAGGCGGGGATTGTTTCTGTCTCTATGCGCCTGCTGGTAATGAGAATATCATCGCCTTTAATGGCTCTGGACGGGCGCCTTTGGCGGCTGATGTCAGCTGGTTTCAGGAACAGGGCATCAGCCAGATCACCCAGACCATGCCACATGCCGTGACCATCCCGGGGGCGGTTGACGCATGGTACCAGCTCAATCGCGATCATGGGCAGAAACCGCTTGCCGATATTTTGCAACCTGCCATTGATTATGCGCGTGATGGCTATCCGATTGGTCAGCGCATCGCCTTTGATTTTGCCGCCGCTTATGACGTTATAAAAAGTGATCCCGATACAGCCGCCCTGTTTCTGAATGATGGTGCGTCCTATCAGATGGGGCAACGGCATCAGCAACCAGCCTTGGCAAGAACGCTGGAAATGATTGCCAGCGATGGACGTGACGGCTTTTACAAAGGTGCGGTCGCGCATGATATTCTGGATAAATTGAACAGCCTTGGCGGGTTACATACGCAGGCCGATTTTGATGCGGCCATTGGTGATTATGTAAAACCAATCAAAACCCGATTTCGTGATTATGATATCTGGGAATGTCCGCCAAATGGTCAGGGGGTTTTTGCCCTGTTATTGCTGAACATCATGGGGGGTGTTTCAACCTTTGGCGATGATCCGCTTTCCCCAGAGCGTATTCATCACGAGATTGAAGCCGGACGGTTAGCCTATCGTGATCGATCACTTTATCTTGGTGACCCTGCATTTGGTGATATTCCGGTTGATGAATTGCTCAGCCCCGAATATGCCGACACGCTTCGTGCGGCGATCAATCCTGACATGGCGACATCGCCTTTGCCTGACCTCTCGCTGCCGCGCCACAAAAGCACCGTCTATATCAGTGTGGTTGATAAAGACCGGAATGTATGCAGTTTGATCAATACCGTATTTCATGGATTTGGATCGGGCATTCTGGCACCTGCGTCAGGTGTTTTATTGCAAAATCGCGGCATGGGGTTTGTACTTGATCCGGCGCATCCGAATTGCATCGCTCCGGGCAAGCGTCCTCTACATACGATCATCCCCGGTATGGCCACATATAAGGGCAAAGCTGTCATGCCATTTGGCGTGATGGGTGGTGATTATCAGGCCTTTGGCCATATGCAGTTTCTGACCCGCCTGTTTGACTATGGCATGGATGTGCAACAGGCACAGGACACACCGCGTTTCTTTGCTGATCCGCATGGCGCCTTTGTCGAGGTTGAAAATACCATTCCGACCAAGACCCGAGAGACCCTGATGAATATGGGGCATAATATCGTCGAGGCCAAAACACCGATTGGTGGCTCGCAAGCCATCTGGATCGATTGGGATGAAAATATGCTGCATGGCGGATCAGACCCGCGCAAAGATGGCTGTGCGATTGGCTACTGACCTGTGACAAACCCTGATGGGCAGGTCCAGCTGGCAGACATCAAACAGAAAATCATAGGCCACCCTAGCCTATTGTGATAGTAACAGCTTAAGAAAATCATGTAGTGACTAATGCGCATGACGTGCATGTCCACGCTCTATGGGTAACCCTATGCCAACAAAGATGACCATCAACAGATTCACCGCGCTAAAGGCTGAACGCAAAATTGTTTGCCTGACAGCTTATTCGGCGCCTATGGCAGCAATACTTGATCCACATTGTGATCTATTGCTTGTCGGTGACTCGCTGGCAATGGTTCTTTACGGGATGGACAACACCCAAGGTGCCGATATCGACATGATGATCCGCCATGCACAGGCGGTCATGCGTGGGGCAAAACAGGCGCTTGTCGTTGTTGATCTGCCCGCGGGAAGCTATGAGGCCAGTCCCGAAAAAGCGCTGGCAACCGCAAAACAGATCATGCAGGAAAGCGGAGCAGACGCGGTAAAGCTGGAAGGTGGTGCCATACTGCAACCACATATAAAATTACTTGTTGAAAACGGCATTCCGGTGATGGGGCATATCGGGCTGTTGCCGCAAAAAGCGTCATCGGCAAGCATGTACCGGATCACCGGAAAGAGCGCTGATGAAGCCGCCTTGTTACATGCCGACATGACTGCTTTGGTCGATGCTGGCGTCTTTAGCATCGTAATGGAAGGCATTATCGAACCGGTCGCCAAAGAGATCGCCACCGCCTGTTCCGTGCCGACAATCGGCATTGGTGCCTCGACCGCCTGTGATGGACAGATACTTGTAACAGACGACATGGTAGGCCTGTTTGACAAATTTGTTCCCACATTTGTACGCCAATTTGGCCAGCTTAATCCTGCCATCACCGAAGCTGTTGATGCCTATCGCGCGGCGGTGATTGATGGCAGTTTTCCTGCCAAAGAACATATGTTCTGGCCGAAGCCGGAAAAGTGACGCAAGATAGATAATCATGACCCAGCTAATCACCGATAAACCATCGCTTGCCAGCCTGTTAATGCAGTGGCGTCAGCAAGGTGAGTCGAGTGCTTTGGTGCCAACGATGGGATCTATTCATGAGGGACATCTTGCGCTTATACAAACTGCCCATACATTGGCGGATCATGTGATCGTGACAATCTTTGTTAATCCGACGCAATTTGCCGAGGGCGAAGATTTTGATTCATATCCCCGCACGCTTGATGCCGATCTGGCTGCCATTCGGGATGCTGGTGCTGCCGATGTGGTTTTCGCGCCACAAAGCATGTATGCGCCCGATCATGCCACAACGATTGTGCCTGCTGGCGTGGCGTTGGATCTGGAAACAAAACACCGTCCCCATTTCTTTAGCGGCGTTGCCACCATTGTCATGAAGCTGTTCATGCAAGTACCAACCGACATAGCCGTTTTTGGTGAAAAGGATTACCAGCAACTTGCTGTGATCCGGCAGATGGTTCGTGATCTGGATGTGCCAGTCGACATCATCAGCCATCCGACCGTACGCGAACATGATGGCCTTGCCCTGTCTTCACGCAACAGCTATCTGACAGCTGATCAGCGCGTGCTGGCGCCCCGGCTTTATGCCACATTATGCGATGTTGCTGGCAATATCCTTGATGGCAATGATCCATTATCACTTATCAAAACGGCTACAGGCAATCTGCTTGATTCAGGCTTTGATAGCATTGATTATTTTGAATTACGCGATGGCAATAGTCTGGCACCGGTTCAGACGCATGATCCGGACAACCGTTTGCTGATCGCGGCGACGCTTGGCGAGACCCGCCTGATTGATAACATAGCTCTTGGACGTCATGCATAATGGAACTTGAACACATTATAGATTTTGATGCCTGCCCGCTAAGCACTTCAGGTTTTCGTGATGACTGCCGGCAACAGCTTGACCGTGATGGCGTCTTGACCCTGCCGGGTTTTCTGCATCAAACCGCAATTGATACGCTTGTTGAGGAGGCCGAAAACCAAAAACATTTGGCCTTCTACACCAGCGCGTCACATAATGTGTATCTGACGAAACCTGATCCCGAACTTGCAGAGGATCATATATTCAACCGTCAGGTCACCTCGTCAAAAGGATGTATCACAACGGATCAGATTCCCGCCAGTTCCGGTCTGCACAAGGTTTATAACGCTTCGGTTTTTCGTGATTTTGCCTGCGCTGTACTTGGCGAGGACAGGCTTTATGAATATGCCGATCCATTGTCATCGATAAATGTACATTACGCCGAAGACGGCAAAGAGCTGGGCTGGCATTTTGATAATTCATCTTTTGCCATCACCTTGCTTTTGCAGGCACCCGAAGATGGAGGTGCGTTCGAATATGTCCGCGATCTACGCGATGCCGATAAAGGCGAATTGAATTTCACTGGTGTCAAAGCCGTGCTTGATGGCGCTATGCCGATCCAGCATCTAACGATGGCACCTGGTACATTGGTGATGTTTCGCGGGCGCAATTCAATACATCGTGTGACACCCACTATCGGAGATATTTGCCGGATTCTGGTGGTTTTTGCCTATAATGCCGAGCCGGATATTGCTTTGTCCGAAGCCGCGCGCATGACCTTTTTCGGTCGTTTAGGCTAATGCATAACAAAGCTTGTTAAAGCCGCATTAAAAATTGTAACCCCAAGCGAGCCTCACGATGGTTTTTACTGCTTGCGAGATTTTGTCGGGCTTCGGCGAAAAGTCGTATATGCCCCATCCCGTCAAATAATTGCTGGTCATAATAGCTGGCAATATCCAGCTCACGCATGGCTGGTTTTAGATCAATCGCATGCGTCTGATACAGCACTGATCCTGACTTTGTGCGCGAAACAGGGATACGGTAATCAAGCTGCCCTTGCTCGATCGTAACTGGCTGGCTCAGGGCAAATCCGATTTTTGATTTGCTGCTTGCGTCTGCTTGCCGCATTGGCATTTCGGCACCCACTGTCCAGCTTGATGACAAAATCGTACTGGCACCTGCCAGCAAACTGTTTTCTGTTTCAATATCTGACCGTGTCATACCGCCAGCCAACTGGGCAAAACCATTGAGACCAAAGAAATCGCGGCTATAGTCAAAATTGATATAGGCGGTCGTGCTTGATTTGACCTGCCCGAAACTGCCACTAAGCCGATTGCCCAGAAACGCATTATCCGCCATGCCCGCACCGAATGTCAGCCGCGCCCGATTAGCAAGATCAATGGGAATGGCAATATGCTGTTCAGGTTCAAAATAGGCAGCATAATGATCCGTAATGCCGCCCGCACTTGCAACACTGCTGCGGCGTATATCTGCTGGCAGAATGCGGGCTGTCAGGTCGATATAAAAATCACGCTCGTATCTATCCAGCACCATGACCTCGCCAAGAGCGGCAAATTGTGCTGGGTTTGCACCAGCAATTACCGCACCACCCGACACCGCCGTTACCGATCCTGATGTACGCCCCGTTGTTGGGATGCCAACAGCACCATATGGCCTTGTAGCCTTTTCCATATCCAGCAGACCCTGGCCATGAATTGTGACGTCATAACCATCAATTGTCTTATCCGCCGTTACCAATAGCAGCTTGGCCAGATTCTTGCCGGACATATGCGGCCACATCTGATGCACCACCGCCAGCGCACCCGCGACCATTGGCGCCGCCATGCTGGTACCGGTCAGATAGGCGTAATTGCCATTAGTATAGGTACTGTAAATATTCGTACCGGGTGCCATTATAAAGCTATCCTGAATCTTTGCCGCATCATGGCAATGATCACCAGCCCAGGTCACACACACATTACCTGCCGCATTTCCACGCAGAAACCCGCCATCACTATCCCAATTACCGACGATGAGCATCTGCCCATCCAGTATCAGTTTCCCGTCGTCATCTGTCGCTGTCGCCAGCTGATTATGACCGGCGCTATAAAGGGTGCCATCATTACCTGCCGCCTTAACCAGCACCTGATCTGATCCCAGAGCCGCTTTCCACGCATAGGCATCACCACGGCTGTTATAGTAACCATTAACACCATGATAGCCATCACTGCTGTAGTACGCGCCGTCTTCAAGTTTAACGAGGGTATTTTCAAAATTGATATCCCGCCTGTAAGCTGCGCTCATATTGATCGCAACAGAGCCTAGATCACGCCCCCATGCCGCCGCCTGCCGTGCGATCTGGAAACTATAACTCCAGCCATTGGTAACCTTGGCAATTGCCAGATCAGCATCAAAAGCAGCGCCATGCATACCAACATCATTCTTGGCCGCCGCCGCAATGCCCGCCACATGCGATCCATGACCATTATTATCGGCCAGTCCGGCACCCGAATAATCAATGCTATATTTGATTTTGCCCGCTAGATCGTCATGACTGGCATCAACGCCCGTATCGGCAATGACAATCAGGCTCCCTTTACCCGTCCAGCCACGCGCATAAGCATGGCTGAACTGCGCTACATCCAGCGGCGACGCACCAAAGGCATTTCCCAAATATTCCATAGTCTCAAAATCGGATGGCTCAAGGCTGTCAGTGCTATCGGAACCGCCCTCATTCAGCGCATATGCGCGCGCGCCAAGATCATTAACGTCAAAGCGTCTTTCTTCCTCGACTGGTGGCACATCACTTACCGCCAGTCCGCCACCACCGCATCCAGATAGTAAATGCGCAATACACACCACCACGAAACCGCATATGAGCCGTGACATTCTGGGTGCTATTGTGGATCGTCTGGTCGAAAATGTGGTAGTTGGTGAGTTTTTGAAACCGAATAGGTGACACGCCGCATTGACGTATTTTATCAGGCAACGTGGGTACGCATACATAGATACGATATCTCCAGTCTTGGGGGCAAGGACTAGAGCTAGTCGTAATATCATAGGTAGAGAAAGTAAAATTTAGGTTAATTTCTAAATTTTATACAACTTATAGAATATAGACCAAATGGATAGGGTCTATTGATATATTTAGATCATTAACTTTATTTTAATATTTATTAATTTACTGTTTAAAAGCAAAATAAATTTATTGGCATCTTGAGCAAATCAACACGTGTCGACTAGAGGCAAAAATTACAGAGCATATTAAATTACAACTATTACGATAATATACACATGAGAATCGTAAATTTTCTTAGCTTTTTGTTAACCTTTTCAAAACCGAATCCCCGGCAAATCTATCACGCCGCTATTTAATAATGCTGATTGTTGATCCGGAACGCGATAACCACGTCACAAGCCGATAAATCAAAGGCTGGACGCCAGCTTGCCATCTGTCTGATTATGCCTTGCAAGACTTTTATCTTGCGCGACAGGCGGGCATGCAAACCTGCAAGTTCTGACATCCGCCAATAGCGGTTTGATTGCGAAGAAATGCAAAAATGGTGATCCCGGAGGGACTCGAACCCCCTACCTACAGATTAGGAATCTGTCGCTCT
>JBMZPN010000052.1:0-10021 GCA_049620845.1 Puniceispirillum sp. (SeqCode) | reverse complement strand
AATGGCGCCTTCGATACGCGCGCGTGTGGCACTGTCCAGCTCATCGACCTTGTCATCAAGCAACGCTTTAAGCCGCTTAGCCAGATTGTTAAGCGGCACCACCAGATGCTGCAACCGATCAGCAAAATCATTTGCCGATGTCAGCAAATCATCCGATGCCGGATGCAATTCGCATTGCAGGTCATACTGGCTTTCAGGGTCGGCCGCTCTCGCATAGAGGCTGTTACGCACATGCATGAAAAAAATCTCGGCTGGCCCTAGTGGCTGAAAGGCAGATAGTCGTTTCTGCCAGCCCTGTCCGGGCAGGTCACGGGCAAATTCCAAGGCGGCTTCCAGATCGGCCATGGCCGCATTGTCACCAGCGATCAGATCCTCAAGCCGGCGTTTCAGGCCGCGTGCACGCCCACGCCGCCCATCTTCAGCGCCGCGTATCCAATGTCGCAATTCGGCAGTCTCAGCGGCGCTTAGATAGGCCGAAAAGGCACTGTCGGCAGCATCAAATACATGGTGCCCTTCGTCAAAAACATATCGCGTTGGTCGCCGCCGGTCATCATTGCTGGCATAGGCGGCATGGATCATCACCAGCGCATGATTGGTGACGACAATATCGGCGCGTTTGGCACTGCGGGTCGATTTTTCGACAAAGCATTTATTGTAATGGGCACAGGCGGCATGCACGCATTCACCGCGTCGATCGGCCAGACCAACTGTCTGGGCGCGCCCCAGCAAATCCATCAGCCATGCCGGAAAGCTGGCACCTGTCAGATCGCCGTCATTCGTTGCCCCTGCCCAGCGTGCCATCAAGCCCAATGCGGTGGCATAGCGTGGCTGACCCGGCATTGTGCCGAGCGCTTCTTCCAGATTGAGCAGGCAAAGATAATTTTCCCGCCCTTTGCGCAGGACAACCTTTTGTGCATGTGTTTCGGCATCGGGATAAAGACGTGTGAGTTCGGCTGCGATCTGATGCTGAAGTGTGCGTGTATAGGTCGAAATCCATACGGCGGCACCGTTTTTTTCTGCCCATAGCGATGCCGGTGCCAGATAGCCAAGCGTCTTGCCAGTGCCAGTACCGGCTTCGGCGAGCACCAATGTCGGCGCGGGGCCAGCATCTGGCCGGTCAAAGCCAGCGGTGATCGCCGCGGCATAGTCGGACTGGCTTTCCCGCATTTCGGCGCTTTGTCCCAGCATCTCCTGTAGCCGTTCCCGCGCCGCATCAGGCAGAACTGGCTGTGTGCCAGGATCAATCTGCGGCGTGTAATCGGTATATTCGGGGAGCCGGTTCCAGATGGCCGCATTGCGTCCGTCAGGCGGTACCGGCTTCTGCGGAGGCAGACCCAGATGTGACAGCACAATCGGCCCCCAGGTCCAGCCACCAGCCGTCATCATTGCGGCAATTTCTCCGGCTTCCTTTCGTGCGGGCGGCGGGGCATCAGCTAGCTCATCGAGCAACATAAAGGCGATTTGCGGCAATAATGCCGCCATCGCCTCGCCATTTTGCGGCCGCGCCAGCCCCATTTGAGCCGCTAGCCCGATAGGTGTGGGCAGACAGAAACGCGCTGGCCGCACAAAGGCGAATAATTCCATGATATCGAGGGCGCGGGTGATATCGGTGCCTGCCCGCGCGCTACTCCAGCGCCGATGGCATAAAAGCACTATATTATGCGCGAGTTTATGACTAAGCGCGGTGCGGTCAAGTTCGGCAATTTCGCCATTTTCAGAAATCCAGATCAGATGCGACCCATGCGGATAGAATACAGGCGCACTGTGCAATTCGGGAATTTCAACACCGTTTGACGAGAAGATATCTTGCATGACTCTATTGATATAGACCGCAAGGCCAGCACAAGCTAGCCTGATGGCGGCAGATAGGGACTAAATCGTCAATTTATCAGATTATGAGACGCATGTGATCGCTCTTGACCTTGACCAAGGCTTTGCCTAGCTTGGCGGCAGTTTGAATGCGCTCGTTAATTACCGGGGCGCGCCTTGTTAAAAAGAGCAACTGATGACCAATATGAATGAAATGATGGATATCGCCCGCAATGCCAAAGCATGGCCATTTGCCGAAGCCACGATGCTGGCGAAACGGCTGGATAAAATGGGTGGTTCTGACAAGGATGCTGTCATTTTCGAAACTGGCTATGGGCCGTCGGGTTTGCCGCATATTGGCACTTTTGGCGAGGTGGTGCGTACCAGTATGGTGCGGCATGCTTTTGAAACACTGACAGGCGCAAAGACACGGCTGATCTGCTTTTCTGATGATCTGGACGGGTTTCGCAAGATCCCCGACAATATTCCGAATCCGCAACAGCTGGAACCCTATCTGCATATGCCCCTGACCAAGGTGAAAGACCCGTTTGGCACAGCGTCATCCTTTGGTGCGCATAATAACGAGGCTTTACAGGCATTTCTTGATTCCTTTGGTTTCGACTATGAATTTGTCAGTTCGACCGACTGCTATACGTCTGGTAAATTTGACGATGCGTTGCGCGATGTGCTGGCACATTATGATGATATCATGAAGATCATGCTGCCCACATTGGGCGCAGAACGTCAGGCTACCTATAGTCCGTTCTTTCCAATCTGCCCTGATACCGGCCACGTGTTGCAAGCCAAGGTGATTGCACAGGATATTGCCAATGACAGCATCACCTATCTGCATCCGGAAACTGGCGAAGAGAAAACAAGTCTGGTGACAGGCGGCCATTGTAAATTGCAATGGAAATGTGACTGGGCGATGCGCTGGTATGCGCTTGGTGTCGATTATGAAATGAATGGCAAGGATCTGACAGATTCGGTCACGCAATCATCAAAAATCGTTCGTGCGCTGGGCGCAACACCGCCCGCTGGTCTGACTTACGAATTATTTCTCGATGCCAATGGCGAAAAGATTTCAAAGTCGAAAGGCAATGGTCTGTCGATTGATGAATGGCTTCGCTATGGCAGTCCTGAAGCTCTGTCATTATTCATGTATGCCCAGCCAAAGCGTGCGAAACGCCTGCATTTTGATGTGATTCCGAAAACGGTTGACGAATATTATCAGCATCTTGGCAAGATCACTGAACAGAGCGTCGAGGCACAGGTTGAAAATCCGGTCTGGCATATCCATAGCGGTGTTCCAGAGGCGGCTAGTCTGCCAGTGACCTTTACCTTGCTGTTGAATCTGGCGGCGGTCTGCCATGCCGAGGAATCATCGGTGGTATGGGCTTATGTTAGCGACTATGCCGAAGGCGTTAGCGCCGAAACGCATCCGGCACTTGACCGCATGATTGGCTATGCGGTGAATTACTATCAGGATCTGGTGCGGCCAACAAAAACCTATCGTCTGCCGAGTGATGCCGAACGCGGTCATATACAGGCACTTGCCGATGCGATAGGGGAATTGCCTGCTGATGCACCTGCCGAAGATATACAGTCGGCAGTCTACGCGACCGGCAAGCAGGCTGAATATGAGAATCTGCGTAGCTGGTTTGTCTGCCTTTATGAAGTGCTGCTTGGCCAGTCCGAAGGCCCGCGTATGGGATCATTTTTTGCATTATATGGTCGGGATAAATCACTTCAGCTTATTGATGATGCGCTGGCCGGAAAGCTGGCCAATGGGGCATCGGGTCAGGCGACGCTGGAGGAAGCTCATTGATCTGGCGCCTTGCTGCATCTGCCGCCCGTTTATTGCCGCCCGAGGCCGCACATGTAGCGGCGGTCAGGACATTACAGGCCAATATTGGCCCGCGTCCGGATGTCCCATCCTTGCCGGTATCACTTGCCGGCATTGATTTTGACAATCCACTAGGCGTGGCGGCAGGCTTTGATAAAAATGCGGCCTGTTACAAAGGTGCGATGGGGCTTGGGTTTGGCCATGTGGAAGTAGGTACCATCACCCCGCTTGCCCAGCCCGGAAACCCAAAACCGCGCGTATTCCGGCTAGCAAGGGATGCGGCGGTCATTAACCGTTACGGCTTTAACAGTCAGGGTATGCAGGCGGCGGCGGCGAATCTGGCGCGGGTTCGAGATTACACAGGTGTTTTAGGCGTTAATGTTGGTGCCAATAAAACCAGCCAAGAGCCAACCGAGGATTATCGCATTGCGGTTGCCCACCTTGCCCGTTTTGCCGATTATGTGACCTTGAATGTGTCCTCGCCAAATACGCCGGGTTTACGCGATCTGCAAACACAGGAACATCTGGCCGCCTTGCTAAAGGCAGCGCGGGCAGGCATGCAGGAAGCGGGTGTTTTACGTCCGCTATTTCTGAAAATCGCTCCCGATCTTGAACAGGCTGATCTCGAATTGATTGTAGATCAATGCGTGTCGGCAGGGGTTGATGGCATCATCGCGACCAATACCACAATCAGCCGCCCTGATAGCCTGCGCGATCGGCAGGCATCAGAAAATGGCGGGCTTTCGGGACAGCCGCTATTTGCCATGGCAACCGATATTCTGGCGCGAATCGCGCAGCTTAGCAAAGGCCGGACGGGCATTATCGGTGTCGGCGGCGTTACCCATGGATGGCAGGCCTATGCCAAGATACTGGTTGGTGCTGATCTTGTTCAGCTATATTCGAGCTTGGCACTGGATGGCCCTTTGATAGCCAGCCAAATTTTGCACGAGCTTGCCATGCTCTTGCAAAAAGATGGCGTCCGCAATCTTGCGGAAATGCGCGGCGCGATACCTGATCCAGAAGCTGCGATCACCCACGCTTTTCGTTGCGCGCAAAGCGGTTAAAGGCTGATTTTAGATTGTCACTTCTCTGGCGGCCTGTTGGGTTTTTGGCCGCGGCCGGTGCTGACAGAATGGGGGTGCCAGACTTATGCTTTTTCAGGCCATTTTCATATGATGCCACCAAAAGCCTGAAATAGAACAGCGTGACGATCCGCATTGATGACGCAAGGCTGGAAAATTGCCGACGCTTATCAATCTCCTGACAAAAGGAATCAAGATCAATCGATTCACGTTGCAGAATATCCGATATGCATTCCCAGATATAGGGTTCGAGGACGATGGTGGTGCGTAGATGGGCTAGTCGGACATTCCGTTTTTGTCGTTTCTGTATCATTTTGTCTCACCAAGTTGCTTTTTTGAATTATTCCTTTGATTAATGTTAAGCCAAAAGGATTAACAAAAAGCTAAGCGCGCCAATTAAAATGTGATGGACGAAATTGTGCCGATTTGTTTTGACACTTGACGTTAGGGCATAGCTAGCCTATACCCACGCATCACTTCGGCGTGTTTATATCCGCCGGTTTGACCCATTTGAAAAATACCGAGGCTTATTATGGCTAAACGCTGTCAAATCACTGGTAAAACTGTCATGGCTGGTAACAATGTCAGTCACGCAAATAACCGCACGCGCCGCCGGTTCCTTCCGAACCTTCAGCAGGCCAGCATGCAAAGCGACATTCTGAACCGCAAAATCAGCTTGCGCATTTCAACGAGTGCCATCCGCACTGTTGAAAAGCACGGCGGTATCGATGCGTTTCTGTTGCAGGCGCGTAATTCGGAACTTGCGGATGAGGCACGCTTGCTTAAGCGCGAAATGCTGGCGGCACAAGCCAAATCATAGATACATATTCCATATGAATTAAAAAACCCCGCTTTTGGCGGGGTTTTGTTTGAGCGGCATATATATATTGGACGTTTAGGCGACTTTTTTACCGCGCCGTGTTGAGTCTTCATCAAATAGATCGGTCAGCTGGCCGACAACAGCACCGCCTAGCTGATCGACATCGGTAATTGTGACCGCACGCCGATAATAGCGGGTAACATCATGCCCGATACCAATGGCCAGCAATTCGACAGGGGAGCGCCCTTCGATATAGGCAATCACTTCACGCAGATGCTTTTCCAGATAGCTGCCGCTATTAACGGACAGGGTCGAATCGTCAACTGGTGCACCATCGGAAATGACCAGCATTATCCGGCGATCCTCATTGCGGCCAAGCAGACGCTCATGCGCCCATAATAATGCCTCGCCATCGATATTTTCTTTCAGAATGCCCTCGCGCAACATCAGACCCAGTGACTTACGCGCCCGTCGCCATGGCACATCGGCTGGCTTATAAATGATATGACGTAGATCATTCAGCCGTCCCGGGGCGGCTGGCTTGCCTGCCTGTTGCCATAATTCACGGGACTGGCCACCTTTCCATGCGCGCGTGGTAAAGCCAAGAATTTCGACCTTTACGCCACAACGTTCGAGCGTGCGTGCCAGAATATCGGCAGTAACGGCGGCAATGGTAATCGGGCGACCACGCATTGAGCCTGAATTATCCAATAGCAAGGTCACAACCGTATCGCGGAATTTGGTATCCTGTTCCTGTTTATAGGACAGGGCACTCAATGGCTGGGTTACAACGCGGTGCAGTTTTGCCGCATCCAGAATGCCTTCCTCAAGATCAAAATCCCACGACCGGTTCTGATGCGCCATCAATTTACGCTGTAGCCGGTTGGCCAGCTTGCCAACGACAGAGGTAACATTTTCCATATGCCGATCAAGCATCATGCGAAGGCGATCAAGCTCTTCCGGATCGCATAAATCTGCCGCCGAAATAATTTCGTCGAATTTGGTTTCAAATACCCGATAGGCATCATCAGCGGCACCGCGGTTGGCGTTATGGCCAGTCATATCCTCATTCGGCGAGTCGCCGTCTGACATGCCTTCTTCGGTGCCATCTGCTTCGCCCATTTCGCCCTCTTGCGAGGAGCCGGCATCACCGGCATCATCCATTGACTGGCTGTCATCACCTTCGGACTGGTCTTCGCCAACGGCGGACTGCTCACCATCCTGATCGCTCTGGCTATCGCCACTATCATCTTCATCACTGCCTTCATCGGCATCATCATCCGGATTTGACGATGCATCGCCAAGATCGGTTTCCAAAGCACCAATCAGGCGGCGTGAAATTTCGGCAAACTGGGTTTGATCGCCTATATTGGCTTCTAGCTGGTCGAGCAGATCACCAGCGCGTGATTTTACCCATGGGCGCCATAAATCCATCACCATCGACAGATTCTGCGGCGGCGGGGCGCCGGTCAGTTCCTCGCGCAGCAAAAGCCTTACGACTTCGGCTATGCCAGCCTCATCAGCACTGCCCGGAGCTTCGATCTGGCGATTTTCATATCGCTGGTTCAAGGCAGCAGTCAAATTCTCACCAACGCCGGCAAGATCATTTGCGCCAATCGCTTCGACACGGGCGCGTTCAGCAGACTCGAAAATGGCGCGCGCACCATCGGGGTTTGGACAATGTTTCTTATGTGTCGTTGGGTCATGATGCGCAAGCCACAAAGCCGCACCATCGGCGGCACCACGCAGGCTTGCTTTTTGAGCGGCAGTAGCCGTTGGCGGCAAAGCAGGCAGGCGCACATCATCCTTGCCAACATGCGTATCGGTGCCAGCATAGGTAACCTGACATTCCTTGACACCCGCCACCGCACGCAAAGCCGCAGCGTTGGATTTCAGGAACTGGGACTCCTGGTCAAATTTGGGATCATGATCCGGCATCATATATCCTGACTAATTGATCCATAAGTGATGGGTAAATAACTAGCTGGCATTGGCCTGACGGACAGGTGCTTCAGGCAGATCAATGCCAAAGCAACGCTGATAATATTCGGCCACAGTAGGGCGCTCAATCTCGTCACATTTATTCAGAAAGCTCAGCCGGAATGCCAGTGTCATATCACCAAAAATCGATGTGTTTTCAGCCCATGTGATCACTGTGCGCGGAGACATAACGGTGGATAGATCCCCCGACATAAAGCCCTTGCGTGTCAGATCCGCCATGCGCACCATCTTGTTCAATGTTTCACTACCCTTGGTATCAGCATATTCAGGCAGTTTGGCCTTGACGATGCCGACTTCATCATCATGCGGCAGATAGTTTAATGTCGAGACAATTGACCAGCGATCCATCTGACCCTGATTGATTTGCTGAGTACCATGATAGAGGCCTGTTGTATCACCAAGCCCGACGGTGTTGGCCGTGGCAAACAGGCGGAAATACGGATTTGGATGGATCACCTTGTTGCTGTCGAGCAAGGTCAGCTTGCCATCAACTTCCAGCACCCGCTGAATCACGAACATCACGTCAGCACGGCCAGCGTCATATTCGTCAAAGACAAGCGCTACAGGGTTTTGTAGTGCCCAAGGCAGAATGCCCTCGCGGAACTCGGTGACCTGCTTGCCGTCACGCAGCACGATGGCATCTTTGCCGATCAGGTCGATACGGCTGATGTGGCTGTCCAGATTAACCCGGATACATGGCCAGTTCAGGCGTGCCGCAACCTGTTCGATATGGGTTGATTTACCAGTGCCGTGATAGCCTTGGATCATGACGCGGCGGTTAAATCCGAAACCAGCTAGAATCGCCAGCGTCGTATCGGTATCAAACTGATAGGTTTCGTCCTTGACCGGCACATAATCCGACCCTTCGCTGAAGGCGGGAACCTGCATATCAACATCAATGCCGAACACGTCACGCGCGTTCACAGTGATATCCGGTGCGGATAATGGATGCGCTGACGCAGACACGATTTTTGACTCATTTGACATGGTGGGTCTCACTCCTGGGCAAATAAATAATGGGGTCTTTATTGTGCGGCGCTTTTACCGCCACTTTCGATAGATTTACAAATAAGCGCATAGGCCAGATTTATATCTTTTAGCCGTTCTTCGGCATCGGCGTCACCCCTATTTTTATCAGGGTGGTTTTGCTTGGCTAATTGCTTATATTGGCGTTTGACGATTTCAATATCATTGACAGGTTCTAATTGCATAATGCGCCATGCCTGTCTTTCCTCTTTGCTGAGCTGGCGGGTGGCTTTGCTACCGTCACGTTTTTCAAAATCGAAAAGTTCCAACACATCGTCAAAGGCCTGATCCGATGGCTGGCCGGTGGCAAATTTCCAGCTTGGCCGTTCCCATGTGGTTGCACGACGTATTTCAGCCTCAAGCGCCGCCCCGTGCAAGCCTTCGTAATAATTCCAGGCACGGTTATAGGCGCGTACATGATCCAGACAGAACCAGATATAATCGCGCAGGGCGTTGCGTGACTTTGGTGCGCGATGAATACCTTCCTTGGTACATCCCTCTGCCGCACATTGCCGTGTGTGCGAAGGACTGTCATCGTCAGACAGATTGATATCTGGTATAGAGGATCGTGTCATAATAGTATCCAGTATAAACCAACAAAAACGCCAATCAAGACATCCCCCACATTGGAGATAGCATATGACTAAAGCTGATGCCATAGCTGCCAAATTGAAAACTGCTTTGCAGGCAGATTTTATCGAAGTTTTAGATGTCAGTCATGAACATGCGGGGCATGGCGGTTGGCGAGAAGGCGGCGAAACACATTTTAAGCTGACCATTACGTCGCCGCAATTTGCCGGAAAAAGCCGTGTGCAACAGCATAGAATGGTTAACAGCCTGCTTGCTGACGAACTGGCAAACGGGGTTCACGCACTGGAAATGCATCTGTCTGCCAGTTAGCTTTGACGAGGTTACTGCGCCGTATCATCGGCATAACCAACACAGCTATTGCGCAAGGCTGCATTTGCGCGTTGCGTATCCTTATCGCTGATCTGTCCTTTTTCGCGGCGTTGACGCGCCTCTTCGCCATAGCGGGTCTGATAGGCGATTGTAGCCACCGGCCCCATCAATTCGGTGATATGCGTACATCCATGCCGACCGCCAATTGCGGCCAGCATCCGCCGACGCCATCCAGACCCGATCTGTAAGCCAGTTAGGGCGTCAAACACATCATTCGCCGTTGGACAAATTTCATAAGGGCCTGCCAGCGTCACCGCTTCGGCTGACTGTATAACCAAATCATTATCAATGGTGATGCGAACCTGCATGTGATGCATCGGTTCTTCAGGTGTCACTGTACCGCGAAAATCGTTAGGGAAAGGATAGGTCTTGTGATCGGTCAGTTCGGCTTCGATATCGTAAAGCCCGTCATCACGTAAAAATCCGTTCACGGTGATCTTGCGCTGATGCCGTTTTTCGCGGGCAACAGGTGCACTA
>JBMZPN010000051.1:0-10076 GCA_049620845.1 Puniceispirillum sp. (SeqCode) | reverse complement strand
CTGTTTATAGCCAACCATTGTTAGAAAAGAGTTTTATGAAGGTTTTCATTCAAGGTGCCGGACGCGGTATCGGGCTAGCTTTTGCCAGACAGGCATATGCGTCACAGCAGGGTGACGACACACATATGTTTCTCACCGCGCGCAATCCCGAAGACAGTGATGGCTATAAAGAGCTACCGCCATCTGCCAATGTCACATGGATTGCCATGGATTATCTGGATCCTGACAGCATTTCGAATGCTGGCATGACAGTCGCCAAACATACCAGCCAGCTAGACCGTATAATTTCGGTAGCTGGGGTATTGCGCGACCCTGTTGTCAGTCCGGAAAAACGCATTGCCGACCTTGATAGCGCCGCCCTGCTTTACGCCTATCAGATTAACGCGATGGGGCCGGCATTGCTGGCCAAGGCATTATGGCCGCTGATCAAAGGTGAACATCCAGCAATTTTCGCCAGCCTGTCGGCGCGTGTTGGGTCGATTTCGGATAATCGCCTTGGTGGCTGGTACGCCTATCGCGCCAGCAAGGCCGCTCAAAACCAACTTATGCGCACGATGTCCATTGAGCTTGCACGTTATAACCCAAATGCCTGTGTTGTCACCTTGCATCCTGGCACTGTTGATACTGATTTATCAAAGCCGTTTCAGGCGCATGTCCCCGCCGATAAATTATTTACCGCCGCGCATAGTGCCAGTTGTCTATGGCGCGTCATGGATGGTCTTGATGCACGTGATACGGGTGGCTTTTTTGCCTATGATGGGTCGCCTATTGATTACTAGATTCTTCTCGCGCTATGGCAAGACCGCGCAATGTTATTGGTAACTGTGCCAGCATGAATAATGCGCTTGCCGGTGCGGCGATAAAGGTTTTGTAGAATACCCAGTCAGCCTCATCATAGCTGCGCCATACATATTCATTGACCAGCGCAAGCACTAGGAAGAACAGCCCCCACCGAAGGCTTAAAGTGAACCATGTGGCATCATCAAGCGCAAATTGATGCTGAAAAAATTCGCGCATCATCGCACGCCGCATCATCAACCCGCCCAGCAAAACGGCGGCAAACAGGCCGTTAAACAGGGTTGGCTGTATTTTAATAAAAATAGCCGCATCAAGCCCTATCGCCGCCCATGTAAAGCCAGCCGATAGTAATAATGAAAAAAGCGGAAAGCGGGCAACACGCCGCTCCTGCAACCATGCCACAAACAGCACAACAGCACCTAACGCAACTGAAATGATCGCCGCGGCGAATAAACCATAAAGGCCATAGGCAATGAAAAAGCCAAGCAAAGGCAGAACTTCAAATAGAAATGCGCCAAGCCTCATGACTGCCCATCCAGACCACGCAAGGTGCGGCTAAAATCCAGATTACGAGCACTATCAGACAGCCAGATATTCATAAAGGCATCGGCAAAATCAGTATCATTGACCGTTTCCCCCTCAACATCATTCAGATAAAAGGTAATACTTCCATCGTGATTATGGATTGCCGTTGCGCTTTCGCCATCTTTCAGATCGCGGAAACTGGCATTGAGGAATCTTTCCCAGATTTTTAACTGAGCTTCATCAGCCTTTGTCTGACGCTGCATTTCAGATAGTGACCGTTTGACAATTTGTGCTTTTGAGGCATCAACAAGATAATCCAGCCGCAACGCAAAAGCCCCCTCCGGATCAAAGCGGCCTTGCGGCGCATAGAGCGTGGCGTCATATATTTTGAACAGAAGCACCTTTAACCGCGCTTTGCCGACAATCTCGGCATCTGGCACATGCGCACGCCATGGCTCAGCCGACGCCATCGTGACTGATCCCATCATCATGGCGATCAGTAGACAACAACGCATTACATAGCTGATACTTTGATGGAAAAATCTGCGTACTGGCACGATCATACCGCTATCGCTATTCAGGCCATTTCGAAAGATCAAGCGGGCCAACAGCCATCGCCGCACCACCTCGTAAGAAAACGATCGTGACCGATCCGATTTCAATGCCGTATTTACTGATATAGGCGCGGTTGATCGCAACCTCTTCATCCTGTTTGTATATCCAGTCATCAAAATGCACCTCGATGTCCCGACCTGCCATATTCAGCACCACATCATATGACCAGTTCATCGTATTGCCCGCCACAATACCCGATGCTTTACCTGTTATATCATCGGCTGTACCCTCATATTGGTAATGTCCATCCGCATCCTGACCAATATTGGTTATTGTCCAAACCCGCTTTGCACGTTCGCCATCGTCATAAAGAAAATCTTCGTCAAGTGTCAGCTTATCACCATCGATCCAGCCATTCAGATTGACACGGAATTGACGGCGGACATTACCAAAGCGGTCTTCAAAAATACCATAAGCAACGCTTTGCCCACCAAAAAACTTCTCAAGCATCAATGCAGGCTGGCGATCGGCAAAGTCGGCTACATCCTTTTGCGCACAAGATGACAAACCAACCATGATGGCGCCCGCTATACCAAGCGTAAAAACCAGCCGGAATATTGCGCCCATAAATCCAGCAAAACGTCCTTTTCTGCGATGCATTTCTCTATCCTCCCTACTCTAAACGTCGCCTTTATGCAGATTGGCAAAAAAGGCATCTGCATCGGCTTTGATTTGCATGATCTTTTCATCAGCCATTTTGTCAAGGCTACGATACATCATGCCAAGTCGTGCATTATGCGCGAGCTTTTCCCGATTTCGTGCCAGAAAATCCCAATATAGATAATTGAACGGACAGGCATCCTTGCCTGATTTTGCGGTTACCTTATACGAACAATTTTTGCAATAGTTCGACATGCGATTGATATAGGCACCCCCTGCCGCATAGGGTTTGCTAGCCAGATAGCCACCATCAGCAAACAAGACCATACCCGATACATTGGGCAACTCTACCCATTCATAGGCATCAGCATACACAACCAGATACCATTCATTGACCATTGACGGATCAAGCCCGGCCAGAAGGGCAAAATTTCCAAGCACCATCAACCGCTGGATATGATGCGCATAGGCATAACGCTCGGTCTGGGAAATTGACTGATGCAGACAGTTCATGCGCGTATCTGCTGTCCAGAAAAATGCTGGCAATGGCCGGTTCGCTTCAAGGTAATTCAGCCCCGCATAATCAGGCATTTTCAGCCAATAGATGCCGCGTATGAATTCCCGCCATCCCATAATCTGGCGGATGAACCCTTCAACAGCATTCAATGGCGCATGACCGTTATGATATTCCTGCTCGACCGCTTTGATGACTTCCAACGGGGTCAGCAACCCTGCGTTCAGATAGAAGCCGATATGGCTGTGATACATCCATGGCTCGTCCTCGATCATGGCATCCTGAAATCTGCCAAATAAGGCCAGACGTTCATCAATAAACTTGGCCAGCACCGCCAGGGCATCTGACCGCGTTACAGCAAAATCAAAATCATCCAGACTGCCAAAATGGTCAGCGCATCGCGCGGCTACAAGCGCCAGAACGTCTCTGGTTATATCATCCGGTTCGCATCGATACGGTGCCGGCACCACCTGCGTAAGATCGGGTGACTCACGGTTATCAGCATCATAATTCCATTTATCACCAATCGGATTATCGCCCTGCATCAGAATGTCAAAACGCCGCCGCATGTCCCGATAGAAAAAATCCATTCGCAATTGCTTGCGCCCTTCAGCCCAGCTGGCGAATTCGTCATGCGTACACAGAAACCGATCATCATCGCGTATCTCGACATCGACATCCATCACCTGTCGCCACTCATCCATAGCCGCGCGAACACGATATTCTCCCGGCTCGGTCAGAATAAGACGGTCAGGCGCGAACAAGCTAACCGCCCGGCTAACTTCACTGGTGAAACTACCTTCATTGTCGGGGTCATCCAGCGTCACATAATGCACCTTGATACCCTTTTGACGTAATTCCTCGGCAAAATGGCGCATCGCTGAAAACAGGAAAGCGACCTTGCGCTTATGGTGCCGGACATAGGTGACTTCGTCCTGCACTTCGCACAGCATCACCACATCATCAGCCGGATTGATATCGCGCAAGCTGGCAAGATCATGCGTCAACTGATCCGCCAGAACCAGACGAAGTGCGCTATTCCTATTTGCCATCACGAACCCTCTCTATTCATGACTCAGCCCGTGTCGTGGCAAAGGCCGCCAGCGCCGCTTCACGGGACTGTTTCACATCAACAATGGGGTGCGGGTAGTCTTTGCCAAGCGTAATACCTGCCGCCTGTAATTCGAGCGCGGGCGCGTCCCAAGGGTTGAAAAGATATTTGTTTGGCAAGGCAGCCAGTTCAGGCACAAACCGGCGTGTATAGCTGCCGTCAGCATCAAATTTCGTACCTTGCGTTATGGGGTTGAAAACCCGGAAATACGGTGCCGCATCAGCACCGCATCCGGCAATCCACTGCCAGCCAGCACTGTTATTGGCAAGGTCGGCATCAACCAGACAATCCCAGAACCATGCTTCGCCATGATGCCAGTGTAACAACAGATTTTTGACCAGAAACGAGCCAACAATCATCCGCACGCGATTATGCATATAACCCGTTTCCCATAGTTCGCGCATACCGGCATCGATGATTGGATAGCCTGTTTTTCCCTGTTGCCATGCGCGCAAAGCATTGTCATCACTTCGCCATGGAAAACTGTCAAATTTGGATTGCAAATTCTGCCGCGGCAACTGCGGGAAATGATAAAGAAGCGAATGCGAAAACTCACGCCAGCCCAGTTCGGACAGAAACACATCTATATCATTGTCAAAGCCAGCCTGATCACGTTTTTCAATCGCCGCATACCACGCCATATTCGGCGATATTTCGCCCCAATGCAGATGCGCAGAAAGCCGTGATGTATGTGGACGTGCTGGAAAATTGCGCCCATCCTTATAGCCCTTGAGACCACCATCGACAAAATCACCAAGACGCGTCATGGCCGCCGCTTCGCCAATCTGCCAATGAGGTGCCATTTTTGCGCCCCAGCCATGATCAGGCAACAGACCAAGCGCATCGATCGACATTGACTGGTCGGCAATAGATGTCAGCTTCAATGTTTCGGGTTTTGCGAGCGGGAAACGCGGTGGCGCCGCATTCAGGCACCCCCGCTGGTAAAAAGGCGTAAAGACGCGGTACGGCGTGCCATCGCCTTTCAACACTGTCCATGGCTCCCACAATAACGACCCGTTAAAGCTTTCAACCTGAATATTGTTAGAGGTCAGTTTTGTCTTCAGGGCTTTGTCGCGGGCGATGCGCCATGGTTCATAACAGCGGTTCCAGAACACGCCCGATGCCCCGACCTTGGCAACAAGTTCGGGGATGATATCGACAGGATCACCGCGCATCACACATAATTTACCATCGAGAGATGTGTTCAGCGCGTTCAGCGCATGATGCAGCCACCAGCGTCCGGCAGCACCGGTTTTGTGGTCGCCAGCATTATCATCATCTAGGATAAAGAGCGGCAGAACATCACCAGCCTGCGCCGCCGCAACCAAAGACGGGTTATCGGCCAGACGCAAATCTTGCCGGAACCAGTGGATATTTATAGATGACGCCATAATTACTCTTTCCAAAACAAAACTGCATCAGTGCTTATTCATATGTAATGTCAAAAGAATACGAAACAACGTGTCTCGATACTTTGGCGTGGTGCAGCATCATCCGCCGCCGATGGATCATCAAAAGCACTATGGATTGTAAAGCGCGCCCTGCCATCAGTTGCCGAGTCATAGGTTTTGATTAATGCCGCCTCATCGATTTGCATGGCGGGAAAGTAAAACCAGCGATGATTGGAATTGTGCAAGGCATATTGAATTTCACCAACGCGATCATTCGACAGCCGCTTGACTGGCACCAGATCATCATTATCAACGCTAGTCGCATCGCAAAAAGTCATGGGAAAGGTTTCAACCGTGCCATGGATTGACCGCCAGACATTGACGATTGCAAAGCGGTTTTGCAGGCGGGCTTCAGCCTGATCAGGCAAAAGGTCACGAAGCCTCTGGATCGCGGAAAAATCTGTATAGTCATTATGGATAACCGACGCTGGTTCGCGTGATTTCACCACCTTGCGTAAACTGTCCGTTGCCGCGCGCCGTGTATGATCAAAAATATGCACCTGATCTGCGCCAGTAACCGACTTTACCAGTTCCTTGACTTCGGCCTCGTAGATTTCGCTGATTAGCAGGTCATCATAAAAATCGCTAACCGCACTTGGCTGGGCGACCAGTTGAAACCCTTCACGGTCAATGCTGAAATTCTGACCGCGCCCATTCGTAATATCGACATCAACGATGTTATATTCGCCCGGATGTGTCGCCGCCGCGCCACCTGCCTCGGATGCAACAAATTCTGCCACCGCCCCGCGTGCGGCAATATATTGCAATGGCGCTGTTACTGATTTGCCTTCCACAACACATTCCAGACATAATGTTAAAACCTGTTTATCTTCACCATTGCTTATCGCTTTGTCAAAGTGGCAATTGGCGATAGAATGAGTAATCACAACTCATCCATACTTCAGAAAACGGGCTTCGATGCACGCCTTTAACCGACTATCAACCGAATGGCAGGCAACATTACTGATGCTTGCGGCCATGTTGCTGTTCACCGTTATGGGGGTATTTATCCGTTTGGCGTCGCAAACCATTCCGGTCATGGAGGTGGTGTTTTTTCGTAATTTCCTTGGGGCATTATGTCTTTTGCCTCTCATTTTGCGATCGGGCATCAAGACCGTCAAAATGGAACGCCCACGCCTTTTTATATATCGGGGCATCGTCAATTTTATCGGTATGGCTGCCGGATTTACCGCCGTGACATTAATTCCGCTTGCCGAAGTAACGGCGCTTAATTTTACCTGTCCACTCTTTATCACGCTTGGGGCAGCTTTGTTTCTGGGCGAAATCATCCGTTTTCGGCGGATCATCGCGATCATTATTGGTTTTTGCGGTGCTTTGCTTATTCTGCAGCCTGGCATAAGCGAAGTATCACTTGGTGCCATGCTGGCGCTTGTCGGGTCATTATGTATTGCCGGTGCTAGCCTGTTAGTGAAAAAGATGACCGAAACCGAGTCGGTAAATGCCATAGTTCTGTGGATGGTTGTTATTCAGGCACCAATATCCTTTTTACCTGCCTACTTTGTCTGGCAATGGCCTGATATGGAGGGATGGGTGCTTTTGATTTGCCTGACCTTGGCGGCAACAATCGCGCATATCTGTTTTACCCGCGCTTGTGGACTTGTCGAAATAACCAGCTTGCAACATCTCGAATTCGTGAAGCTACCTTTTGCTGCCGTGGTCGCATGGTTCATTTTCAGCGAAGTGCCGGATATATGGACATGGATAGGTGGTGCTGTGATCTTTCTATCAAGCGTCTATATCACCCATCGTGAAGCACGCGCGGATAAATCGATGCGGCCAAATCACGGCATCAGGGAAAGCAAACTGTAAATTACCCAGCATCTAGTCTGCTGTTTCGACATCCCAATATAGCGGCACCCCACAGTCAAAAATCGTTACATCGCCATCAGGTGTCTTACGCACTTCGGGATATGTCACCGGATGATCACGGCGTATAAGATTAATCTGCGTGTCATTTGGCGGTAGCCGATAAAAGGCCGGGCCATTCAGCGATGTGAAGGCTTCAAGATTTGCCAGAGCATCTGCCTGTTCAAAAATATGGGCAAGACATGACATCGTATTAGGCGCGGTATAGATACCGGCACAACCGCAAGCCGACAATTTAGATGCGTCCAGATGCGGCGCGCTATCCGTTCCCAGAAAGAAAGAGGCTGCGCCAGACGTGGCGGCGGCAACAAGCGCTAGGCGATGCGACTCGCGTTTGGCCACAGGCAGGCAATAATTATGCGGGCGTATACCGCCTGCCAGAATATCATTACGGTTGATGAACAGATGATGTGTCGTGATTGTGGCGGCAATATTCGCGCCGCCATCGGTTACATAATCAACCCCGTCTTTTGTTGTCACATGCTCAACTATAACCCGCAGTTCCGGCACGCGCGCACGAAGTGGTGTCAGCACCCGTTCGATAAAAACCGCCTCGCGATCAAATATATCGACGTCCTTATCAGTCACCTCGCCATGCACACATAGCGGCAGACCCACCTCGGCCATGCGTTCCAGCACGGGGATTACCTTGTTAAAATCACGAACACCCGAAGCCGAATTGGTCGTTGCCCCTGCCGGATATAATTTGACCGCATGTACAAGGCCAGACTCGGCGGCCAGCGCCACATCGTCCGCATCGGTTGTTTCTGTCAGATATAATGTCATCAAGGGCGCAAAGTCAGCATGAGGCGGGCACGCCGCCATAATACGGTCACGATAGGCCGCTGCATCCTTTGCCGTCACCACTGGCGGCACCAGATTGGGCATGACAATCGCACGGCCAAAATGCCGTGTTGTATCGGCGATTACCGCTTGCAGCATATCGCCATCACGAAGATGTAAATGCCAGTCATCGGGACGGCGAATTGTTAGCTTGGTCTGCATGGTCATGGCTCACTTAATTAAACAGGTAATAATAAAATATCTGGCAGGGGGCAGAATGCCCGCAAACCTAGACATTCAGCAACAGATATTCGCGTTCCCACGGGCTGATAACTTCCAGAAATTCGTCAGCTTCGGCACGTTTGACTTCGACAAACAATTTGACAAAATCCTCGCCAAGCACCGGATGCAGTGCCTTGGCCTTTTCCAGCACATCAAGTGCCACATCCAGATTCTTGGGTAGCGTTTCCAGCCCCTCGCCGCTGACATTACGCGGCTTTGTTGGCCGCCTTTCTTCCTGCAACCCCAGCCAGATAGCCGCCAGCGTCGCGGCAATCGCCAGATAGGGATTCGCATCAGCACCCGGAATACGGTTTTCGACACGCCGGCTTGCCTGCCCTCCAAAAGGTACACGCAGACCTACAGTGCGGTTATCAACGCCCCAAGCCAGATTGGCTGGCGAATCCTCGGCACCGGTACGCCGCCTGTAGGAATTTACATAAGGTGCCATCAACGCCATCGCCCCGACAAGATAACGCTGCATGCCAGCCAGCGCATGATAAAAGGCGTCACTATCCGACCCGTCATCATTCACAAAAATATTCTTGCCCGTTTTCTTATTCTTGATCGAGCTATGAATATGCATCGAACTGCCTGGCTGATCCTGCATCGGCTTGGCCATGAAGGTCGCATGAACATTGTGGTTGAGCGCGGTCTGGCGTACGGTGCGCTTGAACAGAAACGCTTGGTCTGCCAATTCCAGCGCATCGCCATGATTAAAATTGATTTCCATCTGCGCAGCACCCGACTCATGGCTCAATGTATCAACATCAAGCCCCTGTGCTTCGCAATGGTCATAGATTTCCTCAAAAAGCGGATCAAATTCATTTACCGCATCAATGCCATAGGCCTGTTTGGCTTTTTCAGCACGCCCTGAACGCCCTGTTGGGGTGACCAGCGGGTTATTCGCATCGGCGCTTTGTTCGACAAGAAAAAATTCCAGCTCAGGCGCAATGACTGGCTCAAGGCCTGCCTTGTCAAACAGACCTAGCACATTCTTTAATACCGCACGCGGCGCAAAGGCGACCTCATCGCCATCGGTATTTGTCGCGTCATGTATTACCTGCGCTGTTGGCTCGCTATACCATGGAACAAGCCGGCACGTTGATTGATCGGGTACCAGAATGACATCACTGCCAATTTCATTCAGCACTTCGCTATCATGATATTCACCTGTTACCGACTGTCCGAAAACATATTCGGGCAACCGCAATCCGCCTGTTTCCAGTGCCGAAACAAATTTCTGAACAGGCAGAATTTTTCCACGCGGAATGCCTGAAATATCACTAACCAGACATTCAACTTCGGTGATTGACTGTTCTTTCAGCCAGTTTTTCATATCAAAACTCATAAGATCTCCTACGATCTAATTTCGTCTGCCGCATATCATATCAAATTATGCTGGTTCAGGTGATACCCAGATCCTTGGCGGTTTTATCAAGTGCAAGGCTGGCAATATCTATCATCTTGTCTATATCGTCTGTGGTAAAGGTCAGTGGCGGTGACATGATCA
>JBMZPN010000050.1:0-10103 GCA_049620845.1 Puniceispirillum sp. (SeqCode) | reverse complement strand
GAAGTCCGGCGCAAGTACCCTTCTTAATTGCCCTTAAATCTGCAATTAAAGCTGCATTCACGTCCAAATTACCACGATTTTTCGAAAAGCATTTCCCGCATTGGTGATATTTGCAGGCATTTATTTTTAATTGGGATTGATGCGTCTATAGAAAATTCCAAAGGGATATATCGCTGCAAATAATAAATACCATCTTTGCGATAGATATAAGGCACATTCAACAGCAATAACATCAAATACGATCTTGCATTCATTAACGAAAACAGAACAATATCAGAAAGCTAATTGCAAAAAAGTGGTGCCCGGGGGCGGACTCGAACCACCGACACGCGGATTTTCAGTCCGCTGCTCTACCAACTGAGCTACCCGGGCTTTGCCTCATCTCAAAGGGTATCATCTGATACGCCATGATCTGAAATAGTGATCGATGGTAAGGCGCACATCATGCGCGATCACTTTAGCTTCAACGGATATAACGACCTTGCAGGGCGGTGTCTAGCCTGAATTGACCTAATGAAACAGTCTTTTATCCTTCATCGTCATTTCCGTTATCACGATCATCGCTTTTAGCTCCGCCAGCGCTATCAGCTTCGGCTTCGGCGATCATCGCATCAATGATCGTGTCATCCGCCGCATCAACCGCTGGAATGGCGTATTTGCCCTGAAACCAGCGCCCTAGATCAATATCAGCACAGCGCGCCGAGCAGAAAGGCCGCGCCGCATTGCTGGCCATTTCACCACAGGTCGGGCATTTGACCGGTTTCAGTTTCGATTTTGGTGATACAGACATAATGGCCTCAATTCACGATATAGGCAGGGGCGTCGGGCGCACTATCTGACAAAACAACAGGGCGAAGCGGCCTGTCAAGCATAGCACAGGCTGATGTCCCTTCATCGGCCAGCCATCTTGCTACTGGCGCTGAAACGGCTAGCTTGATCTCGGGTGTCGCCGGAGACGAAGCGATATGAAGCGCCGCCAACCGCAAACCAGCAAGCGCCGTTTGGGCGATGCGGTCAGCCATAATGTCCGCTAGCGCCTGTTCGCCATGCGGCACACGCAATTCCAGCAAGCCACCCCGGGTAAATCCCAGAATTTCAGGGGCGCGCGGATCATCGGCGCAAGCATCGGCAAACCGCGTTAGAAAGGTTTTCCTCGCTTTACTGCCAAGGCGGGGCAAATCAATACATAATGCACCCCCCATTGCCCGCAAGCGTATCTGACGGATCATTTCGGGCATGGCATCCATCACCAGAGCCTGCATCATATCCTCTGCTTTGGGGTTGCTATAGCCTGCACTATCCAGATCAATCGCCCATAAAGCATGCGTGCGCTGGCACCAGAGGCACCCCCCATTCGGTAATGGCACCTTTGCCTGCAACGCATCCTCGACCACCCCGTCAAGCGTATTGGCCAGATGCTGGCGCGCGGGCACATCATGCGCATGAATTGTTTGTGCATCTGGGGCATGGCGCGCAATCTGCCCAGCCAGACCACCAGCATCATGTATCAGGCAGGGGGCATGCGCCATATTGATCTGGTCAGATGGCATCTGCGCACCTGTATGCCACGCGTCTAGCAAGGCTCTGACCTCTGCCTCCATTGCTTCAACAGATAATGCGCTGGCCGAACTGCGCATAATAAAGCCAAAATCATGTGGCAGAATTGCCCGGATCGCGGTCTCCATCGCATCGCCAGCATCCCCAGAAGCCGAAAATCTTTTAGAGCGATGAATAGCACTGCTTCCTGGCAATAAAATCCCATAGCGCGACACCAGTCGTGCACCAAGAACGGCCTGCCATGGCTTACCCTGACGCGGGGCGGCGGTAATCGTAATAGCCTGCAATTCGCCCGGTTTTGGCTGGTCTTTTGCCCGCAATCGTATACTTACAGTCGTAGCATCATGCAAATGTGCCGTAGCACGATTCTGGGTGCCAAAAACCTGTTCGATACGTGCAATATGTACCGTCCCTATCAAGGAGGGCGTGTCCCATCGGCGATGCCATATTTCAACAATCGCATTTGGCGTCACGTCATGGGCGTCCAGACCAGCGTCAGCTTTTCCACGGATAAAGGCAACGCGCGTCTGACCTGGTGCCTCGTCAAGATATATATGGGTAACCGGATCGGTCATGATATTTCCGGCATGTGCATGGCGTTAAAACCTTGCCCGTTCAACATGGCCGCCACATCAAACAAGCTGAAACCAACGATATTTGAATAGGATCCGCTAATCTGCTGAATGAATATGGCGGCCATACCCTGAATAGCATAACCGCCAGCCTTGCCATGCCATTCACCGCTGGCGATATAGCTGTCAATATCGTCTGATCCCAGTCTGCGAAAACGCACCATACTTGTGACCAGACGGGTGCGGATATGACCTTCTGGCGAGATCAGCGCAATGCCGCCATAAACGCGATGCCGTCGTCCTGACAGCAACGCAAGACAGGCACGTGCCGACGCCTCATCTTCGGTTTTGGGCAAGATACGCTGGCCGCATGCAACCACGGTATCACCAGCCAGAATGAATTTCTGCGTTGCCTCAACATTCTGATCACGCACTTTTAGCGCTTTTTCTGTCGCCATACGCAAGGCATAAGGCTGGGGCTTTTCACGTTTTTGCGGGGTTTCGTCGATATCGGCTACCATAATCGCAGGTGACAGTCCGATCTGGGCAAGTAATTCACGCCTGCGCGGTGAGGCCGACGCCAGAATAAGCTGGTTCGCAAGGGCGATATCTGATTGATTTTGAGAATTATGTTTCGTGGTCATAGCGCAAGACTTCCTTGAGTGAACACTTCAATATTGCGCTTACGCCGGACATAACTAACAGCAGCAATATCATGCACTTTGCAACACGATGACCATGACCTTTTCAGGTCAGTTCCCACGCGCTTACTTGAAGCGGAACGTTATGCGCCCTTTGCTAAGGTCATAGGGGGTCATTTCGACATTTACCCTATCCCCAGCTAGAACACGAATACGGTTCTTCCGCATCTTGCCACTCGTATGGGCAAGCACTTCGTGATCATTGTCAAGCTTCACCCGAAACA
This sequence comes from Puniceispirillum sp. (SeqCode), assembly GCA_049620845.1. GTDB lineage: Bacteria > Pseudomonadota > Alphaproteobacteria > Puniceispirillales > Puniceispirillaceae > Puniceispirillum. The sequence goes on along the minus strand of JBMZPN010000050.1, from coordinate 7,049 downwards.
TTGCGTTGGGTAACAGTTCTGCAACTGTACCTGAAAATTCAATTACGCCTTCTTTGGCCATGTGACCCTTTTCCATATGTGCTAAGTTGCAATAGAGATGCGCAAAAAAGCCAGAAAGGTCAAGCTTTTCCTGCAATTTTCGTATCAAGATAAATACCGAGCTTGGCCGCAATATCATCACGAACCGCACGATAAGCTACCAAACGCTCTTCACGGCTACCTTTAAGATCGGCCAAATCATCAACTGGCCAGTATAATGTTTCGCAGTCAACATTGCGTACCAGTTCCTGTGCGGCCATATCGGCTTCCTCGGAAAAGGAAATAATCACATCATAAAAGTCACAATCCAGATCACTAAATGACTTGGGCGTATGTGCGACCATATCAATATCAATTTCCTGCATCACCGCCATTGCAAATCCATCTGGTGCCCCCGGCCGTACACCACAGGAGTCTGTAAAAATCTGACCCGGGAATGTTGCCTTGACCATGGCTTCGGCCATGGCTGAGCGTACGGCATTTAGGTTACAGGCAAACAGAATAGCGCCAATCGTACCGGTTGCCTTTTTTACATTATCTTCACTCATCTTATTTGCCTATCCAGCTTTCGGGCTTATCTCGTTTGCAACACGCAAATTAATGTGAAAAGGCGGCGTGCAGTATCAAAATCAGTTTCAACTTTGCCGTCAAGCCGCGTTTGTAAAATTTCAGACCCTTCATTATGCAAGGCGCGCCGACCCATATCGATGGCCTGAATCTGTGAAGGTGATTTTGTGCGGATCGCATCGTAATAGGTATCACAGACAGTAAAATAATCTCGTATGACGCGTCGCATTGGCCCAAGCGCCATAAAAAACTGTGCTAAATTTTGTTCATTTACGTCACGGACATCAAAATTTATGTGGCGCCCTTCAAGACGCAGATAGAGATGAAATGGTCCATCGTGATCGGGCAAATCGAAGACATTGTCCTCAATAATGTCATAGACAGCAATCGCGCGCTCCTGCTCGGCTTCAGCACTACGGCGCGGCGCATCGGTCTCGTCAAGTTCAATTTTGACAAGTCGACGCGCTTGATCGCTCTCATGTCCCCCATTATTGGACATCGCTTCCCCTCGATAATGAACGCGCACAAATGACGTTCAAAGCCCAGCTTATGACAATCATCCAGCCAGTCCAGCATAATTGCCAATTATTCCGGCTTTGTCATCCGGATCGTCATCGACAGCGCATGTGCGCCCAGCCCTTCGGCATTCGCAAGCGCAACACCTGCTGGCGCGATTTTGGCAAAACTTGATGCATCACAACCTACAAGAGTTGTGCGCTTCATGAAATCGACCACACCAAGACCAGATGAAAACTTTGCTGTTCGTGCTGTGGGCAATACATGATTGGGGCCAGCAACATAATCGCCAATTGCTTCGGGCGTATAACGGCCAAGGAAAATGGCACCAGCATGACGGATTTTTGATGCCCATTCTTGCGCATCAGCCAGCGCCAGTTCCAGATGTTCGGCCGCGATACGATTGGCAAGTTCAGGCATTTTTGACATATCAGGCACGGTGATAATAGCACCGTTATCTGCCCATGACTGGCCTGCCACGGCGGCGCGATCAAGACGCGGCAACATGGCTGTAACAGCCGCGTCAACAGCATCGGCAAAATCCGTATCATCGGTAATCATGATCGATTGCGCGGCTTCATCATGCTCAGCCTGCGATAATAAATCAGCCGCAATCCATTCGGGGTCGTTGCGGGCATCGGCCACCACCAGAATTTCTGATGGGCCGGCAATAGAATCAATACCCACTGTGCCAAAAACCTGCCGCTTTGCTGTCGCCACAAAAGCATTACCGGGCCCGACAATCTTATCAACAGGCGCGATGGTCTGCGTCCCATAGGCTAGTGCTGCGACGGCTTGCGCGCCACCAATACGCCATATCTCGGTTACCTCTGCCAGTGCCGCCGCCGCCAGCACCAGCGGATTGACGTAGCCATCGGGTGTCGGAACAACCATAACACGGCGTTCTACACCGGCAACCGCCGCGGGAATCGCATTCATTAAAACCGATGATGGATAAGCCGCTTTTCCGCCAGGTACATATAACCCCGCCGCATCAATCGGCGTATAACGCATAGACAGTTCAACCCCATCATCATCAAGGCCGCCAAAATCAGCTGGTATCTGCTTTTTATGAAAAGCTCGAATGCGGTCTCGCGCCATTTCAAGTGCCGCCCGCAATGCTGGATCCAACCCGTCAAGTGCTGACTGCATTTCGGCTTTTGAAATGGCTAGTGCGGCTACCTTATCCTGCTTAAACCGATCGAACTGTGCCGTTAGATCAAGTAAGGCGGCGTCTCCCTCATTACGGATACGCGCCAGAATTGACGCAACAATATCGGCAACATCCTGATCTGACTCGCGCTTGCTATCAAGCAATGCTGAAAATTGCGTCTCAAAATTTGCCTGCGTATAATCCAGCCTGATCGCCATGGTAATCGCTACTTTCTACGTCCGTCTGCAATCCGAACCCTAGTCAGAGTCGTGACGGGGTTGAACTGTCGTGGGACGGGTTAGGTCTATATCCTCGACGATGACATCAATTGATGTAACCGATAATTTTATCGTCGCATTATCTGAAAATAATAAACTTATAGCCCATTTCGCGACATTTGCACTTTGTGTTTTTGCCGCAGCTTTTATCGGTTCAACCTGAAGCGCCAGCAAACTAAGCAAACTGTCATGCCGATTGCTTGGCATGCCGCTTTGTTGCACCCGTTCAACATTAAAAATCTGCATTCCGGATAGAACCCGCTCATAAACAATACCACCATCTTCAAGCGTGACATCGTCCAGAGGTGGGCGTTCCCAGCAAAACCGGTTGGCAACCAGCACAAAGCGTCTGTTTGATTTGTCTATATGCATGTCACTGCCCGGAATGATGGCGTCCTGAAACAGTGATGATAAAACCGCCAGATCATCGGTATCATGGGCACGAAGCCGTAAATTACTTTTGATGCTTTGATCGTCAATCATGTCATTTTGGCCTATCAGTCAGAGCCGGATTTACGCGTTATATCCGCACCGCAATTACCAAGCTTTTTTTCAAGATGGCTATAGCCGCGATCAAGATGATAAATACGGCTAACCTTGCTTGTTCCCTCGGTGGCCAATGCGGCCAGAACCAGAGATACCGAGGCGCGCAAATCGGTTGCCATCACTGGTGCAGGGGTAAGGCTTTCACGCCCCCGAATCACAGCAAGACCCCCATCAACCTTAATATCAGCACCCATTCGTAAAAGTTCGGGCACATGCATGAATCGGTTTTCAAAAATTGTTTCTGATATGCGCGATGATCCGTCAGCTACACACATCATCGCCATAAATTGTGCCTGCAGATCAGTGGGGAAACCCGGAAACGGATCGGTTACAATATCAACCGAACGCATCCTGTCTTCGGCGCGAACACTGATATAACCAGAGCCCTCTTCGACCTTGGCACCGGCATCACGCAACGCCACAATCAGCGCATCAAGATGCTTTGGCATTGCCCCTTCAAGCCGTAGATCACCTGCTGTCATGGCCGCTGCGATGGCAAATGTACCCGCTTCGATCCGGTCAGCAACAACAGCATGTCGTGCCGCACCAAGACTTGATACACCTTCAATCACAAGCGTGTCGGTACCCGCCCCAGAAATCCGCGCGCCCATCGCATTCAGACAATCGGCAAGATCGATAATTTCAGGTTCACGCGCGACATTGACCAATTCAGAGGTGCCATCGGCCAGCGCCGCTGCCATCATCGCATTCTCGGTTGCCCCAACCGACACCATCGGGAACACGACGCGGGCACCTTTCAGGCCTTTTGACGTACGCGCCTGTATATAGCCATCGGCGAGTTCGACCATCGCGCCAAGGGCCTGCATCGCGCGTATATGCAGATCAACAGGCCGTGTTCCAATCGCACATCCACCTGGCAAAGACACACGCGCTTCGCCAAATCGTGCCAATAACGGCCCAAGCACCAGAATCGAAGCCCGCATTTTACGAACCAGATCATAAGGCGCATCAAAATTATCAACCGCCCCGGCAAGCGTTACGGTTTCACCGTCGCGCGCAACTTCAAGGCCGTGATGCACAAGCAAATCTTCCATCAATAATGTGTCAGCAAGGCTTGGCACATTGTCGAGCGTCAATGTTTCAGACGTCATCAGTCCCGCAGTGAGCAAGGGTAAAGCTGCGTTTTTGGCACCGCTGATTTTGATATCACCAATCAGCGGAACCCCGCCGGTAATTTCCAAATAATCCACCAGATCACCCCTTCACATCAGATTTGGTTACAGACGATTTTACATCATTCACACTGACACTTTTAGATGCCGCATTGCCTGCATCGCCACTATTAGCCCGGGCACGCGCTTGCGCCTTGCGCCGGAATAGATTTTCCCTGAGCGCCGATGCCAACCGGTCTTCTGCTTTGACTGCGGTTGATGATGACTTTGATCCGTCACGATCTGGCATATGTTACTCACCTGTTTTTCATTACGGCATTTACTATCGTCGTAAACCATGTCTAGACTTTATGGCAGTATTTTGTTGTTTGCACGATATGCCAAAAGCTTCAAAGAAATATTGTTCATGTATAGGCATAGTCTGGCACTAAATCCACCTAATTGCAGGACAGCTATATGGCATTCCTTCGCAAATATGCGCTTCCGTTAACGTTGGTCTCCGGCTTGATTCTGTTTTTTGCAACTGGCACCCATAAATTGGTGAGCTGGGAGACAATCAGCGCGCATTACAGCCTGCTGAAACAATTTGCCCATGACCGGATGCTGACAAGCTATACCCTGTTTCTGCTATTTTATGTGGTTGTGGTGGCCTTTTCATTACCTGTTGCCTTACCCCTGACCCTGATTGGCGGTGCGCTTCTGGGCTGGCCTGCCGGTTTGGTGATCATTTTTGCGGCAACAATCGGGGCGAGTGTGGTTTTTATAGCCGCCCGCACGGTTTTTAGTGATTTCCTGAGGGTAAAAGCAGGGCCTTTCATGGCGCGTCTTGAAGCTGGCTTCAATGAAAATGCCTTTAGCTATTTGCTGGCCTTGCGGCTCATACCTGCCGCCCCGTTCTGGGTGGTCAATATCATCCCCGGTCTTACACGAATGAAGCTATCGACATTCATACTTGCCACTGGGATTGGCATTGCGCCCGGCACCATGGTGTTTGTTTCGGTTGGCCGTGGATTTGACACCATACTTGCCTCAGGCCAGACGCCTGATCTATCCGTGCTGTCATCGCCATCAATCCTGATTGCACTTGGCGGCCTAGGTGCCCTATCCTTGATGCCCGTCATCTATAAACATGTTACCAAATCCCGCAAACCACCAGAGACACCATAATGCAAATCCTCAAAGCTGATATTGTCGTCATTGGTGCTGGATCAGGCGGCCTTAGTCTGGCCGCAGGCGCCGCCCAGATGGGCGCGGATGTGGTGCTATTTGAAGGTGGCGAAATGGGCGGTGACTGCCTTAATACCGGCTGTGTGCCGTCAAAGGCACTATTGGCAGCTGGTAAAGCGGCACATAATGCGCATAGCAAAGCCAATTTCGGCGTTCATGTTGCCGACACGAAAATCGATTTTGCCGCTGCCAAGGATTATGTGAACGAGGTTATTGATACTATTGCACCGCATGACTCCGTTGCACGTTTCACCAGCCTTGGCGTCAAGGTCATCAGCGAATATGCCCATTTCAAATCACCGCATATTGTAGTGTCAGATACATATGAAGTCAGGGCAAAATATATTGTCATTGCCACCGGATCCACAGCATCTATTCCGCCAATTTCCGGACTTGATAAGACGCCATTTCACACCAATGAAACTATTTTTGCCGATCGTGACAGACCCGATCATCTGGTCATTATTGGTGGTGGCCCCATCGGTGTTGAAATGGCACAGGCGCACAGCCGCCTGGGTGTAAAAGTCACCATTGTTGAAGCGCAGGCAATGATGGCGCGCGATGATGCGGAACTTGTCGATATCCTGAAAAACAGGCTGATACATGAAGGCGTCAATATCATCGAAGGGGTCAGCGTTACCAAAATTGACCACAAGATTGATCCATCCACGCAGAACGGCAAGATGATTAGCATAGAACTGGCAGATGGACAGGTTCTTCATGCCAGTCACCTGCTTGTTGCGGCAGGGCGTCGCCCGGCATTAGACCGGCTTGGTCTTGATGCGGCAGGCGTTGAGCATAACTGTGCAGGCATTATCACTGACAAGAGATTGCGCACAAACAAGAAACATATTTACGCTATCGGCGACGTTGCCGGACGCCAGCAATTCACCCATATGGCTGGCTATCATGCTGGGATTGTGATCCGCAACATCCTGTTCAAGCTACCTGCCAAAATCGATGATAGTGCAGTGCCATGGGTGACCTATTGTGATCCCGAACTGGCGCATGTGGGGCTGACCATAGCCGAGGCCAAAAATGAATATGGCGCCCATAATATACATGTTCTCAGCACCCCCCTGTCCGGTAATGACCGTGCCATAGCAGAGTCACGAACTGAGGGCATGATCAAAGTCATCACGCATAAAAAGGGGCGTGTTCTGGGGGCGTCTATTCTGGCACCTGCTGCTGGCGAAATGATTCTGGCCTGGGCGGTGGCAATCTCGGCCAGACAGAAGATTAGCACGATGGCCAGCGTGATCGCGCCCTATCCCACCTATGGCGATGCCAGCAAACGCACGGCTGGCAGCTTTTATACTGAAAAGCTGTTCAGCCCACGCATGCGCCGTATCGTTCGTTTCCTGCTGAAATTCTGATATGGTAGTAGCAGTCTTGAACTACATATTCAAACCCTTCAGGAATTAATGAACTGCTTGATTAACTCGGTTTCGCGTTCGTATTTCTCAAGCATTCTTTTTACCACGTCACCAATTGAAACGATCCCGACAAGCTTCTTGTCTTTCGTGATAGGCACATGCCGGATACGGTTCTCGGTCATCAAATGCATTAATTCCGAAGACGTCGCCTGCT